>DWYU01000022.1 GCA_019118505.1 Candidatus Oscillibacter excrementavium | reverse complement strand
AAGGCGGCCCTTTCGGCCGCCTTTGCGCCCTTTTCCGGTGGAAATGTCCCTACGTGTTGTCCGCGTTGATGGGCTCCCGCACCAGCAGCCGCCGCAGGGCCTTGCCGTTGAAGGGGATCAGGGGATAGAGGTACCCATGGCCCACCAGGGGTTTGGTGGTGGCCAGCAGGACCACGATGCCCACCACGCCCAGGCCGAATCCCCAGACGTCAAAGGCCGCCGTCAACAGCAGCAGCACCACCCGCAGCAGCTTGAAGGCATAGCCCAGCTCATAGCTGGGCTGGGCAAAGCCCGCCACGGACACGAAGGCCATATACACCAGCACCTCCGGTCCCAGCCAGCCCGCCTGGACCGCGAAGTCGCCCAGGATCAGCGCTCCCAGCATGGAGAAGGAGTTGGACAGGGTGTCCGGCGTGTTCAGGGACGCCAGCTTCAGCACGTCGATCAAGAACTCCACCACCAGCAGCTGGGACAGTAGGGACAAGGCCGCCGGCTCCGGGGAGGAGAGGAAGTCCAGCCACCCCGGCAGCCGGTCCGGGACGCTGACCATCAGATACCAGGCGGGGGTGATGAGCAGGGAGATCAAAAACACCGCCACCCGCAAAATCCGCAGATACGTGCCCACCAGGGGCGGAAAGTAGAAGTCGTTGGCCTCCTGTGTGAAGTCAAAGAAGGTGGTGGGCAGGATCATCACCGCTGCGGAGTTGTCCACCATCAGGATGATGCTGCCCTCCATGACGCAGGCGGCGGCGGTGTCCGGCCGCTCCGTGTATCGCACCTTGGGGAAGGGGTTGTACCACTGCTTGGGTCGAATGGCCTCCGCCACGCTTTCCTGGGCCATGGTGAGAGATTTTGCCTGGATGTTCTGCAGCTTGTGGCGCAGCTCGTCCAGCAGGGCGTGGTCCACCCGGTCGTCCAGATAGCACAGCGCCACGTCGCTGTGGGTGCGCTGGCCGATCTTCAGCCCCTCCATGGTCAGGTGGGGATCCCGGATGCGGCGGCGCAGCAGGGCCATGTTGGGCACCACCGCCTCTACAAAACCGTCGTGGGAGCCCCGCAGGACCTTGCCGTCCGGCGGCTCCCCCACGCTGCGGCTGGGGTACTCCTTGGCATCGATCAGCGCCGCGCCCTGCAATCCCTCCATCACCAGCAGGCTTTTGCCCATCAGCACGGAGGTGAGGATGTCGTCCCGGTCAAAGCTGACATTCACCTCCATAAAGGTCACGAAGCGGTCCGCGAACTGCTGCATCTCCGTCAGCCCCTGCACCGCCTCCGGCTGGAGCGACAGCCAGAAGGCCCCCATCCGCTCCAGGATGGCGTCGCCGCCGAAGCCGTCGATGACCCAGAACCGGGCCCGCCGCCCCCCCACGTACAGGTCCCGGCACACCATGTCGCAGCTGCGGCCCGCTCCCAGGGCATCGTCAAAAAATCGGGTGTTTTCCTCGTAATTGGATGAAATGCGATTCATGCTCCACCTCCGTCATCCCCGCTAGTATGCGTCAGAGATGGGCGGCGTATCCGCCGCGTTTCGCCGCCGGGGCAGGCGTCCGGCTGTCCGCAAAAAAGCGACGCATCCAAAGGCGGATGCGCCGCTTTTCATCTTCCGTTCGCTTCCAGCTAGAAACCTGGGTCAGGGCTTCTTCTCCGTCTCCCCGGTGCCCTGTCCCCGGTGCTTCCGCTTCCAGAGGATCCGGCCCGCCGCGGCGCCGATCACCACCAGGAGCAGCAGCCACACCCAGCCGTAGGCCAGTGTCACCGCCAGGCTCTCCAGCGCGCTGACGAACCCCCGCCAGCCGGAGGCAAAGGCCGCGCCCATCCGACTGCCGAAGCTGGTGGCCGGCTCCTCCACGTTGGACAGCTGGTACACCTCCTGGAGGGAGATGTAGACGGTGGCGTAGTCCACCAGGCTGTCGTAGCGCCGCAGGGTGCCGGTGAGCCGCTCGATCTCCAGCTCCGTGTCGGAGATGGCGGACTCGATGGTGATGATGTCCTCCATGTTCTCCGCCTGGGCCAGCAGGTTCTGGAGCCGCTCCAGCTTGGTCTGCTGGGTCACCAGGCGGCTCTCCGCGTCGTAATATGCCTCACTGACGTTCTCGCTGCCCTCCTCCTTGTAGGTCACATGGCAAATCGTCCCCACCCGGTCCAAGAAGGCCTGGAACTGGTCCGCGGGAATCCGCGCCGTGTAGTCGCCGGAGCGGTAGCCGCTGCTGTAGTTGTGGGCCGCCGCCTGCTCGAAGTAGCCCCCCAGGTCCTCCACCAGTGTCCGCAGGTCCGCGTCGGCATCGTCAAAGCCAGTGGTCTCCACCTCCATCCGGGCGGTGTAGATCATCTTGGCGTTCTCCAGCCGGTCAGAGGCGCCGTCCTCCGCCGTGCCGCCGGACTCCTCTGTTGTCTCCGCCCAGACGCCGTAGGAGCCGCCCGCGCTGGCGGTTCCGTTGTCCGCCGAATCAGCGCTGGTCGTTGCATCGTCCGACGCAGTTGCGTTGCCGCTTCCGCCGCAGCCGGACAGCAGTCCCAGCAGCAAAAGCAGCGCCAGCATCCATGCAAAGCCTCTCTTCATTCCAATACCCTCCTTCTCGATGGCCCCGCTTCCAACCGGGGTCTTTACTCTGATAGACGGAAACCGCCGCCCGGCGCTGCATCGAAATGGAAATTTTTTTCGCCGGAGCGTCGGAAATCCCCGGCTGCGGGTGTTCTCCTCTGTCTCGACGATCGCAGAGGGCGCCCCCGCCGCACTCCCCAGGGGAGGAAGAAGTTCCCGCCCAGAGGTTGCCTTTTTCTCCCCGGGGGAGTACAATCAGAGCAGCCGCGGCGGACCGCGGCTTTCGGAAAACGATTCGGAGGGGAAAAATCTATGACCTATCAGGAAGTTCTGGAACAAGCCCGGGGCGCCATGGGCCCCCACTGCAAGGCCTGTCCGGTGTGCAACGGCCTGGCCTGCAAGAACAGCATTCCCGGTCCCGGCGCCAAGGGCATCGGCACCGGCTTCATCCGCAACTATCAGAAGTGGCAGGAGCTGTGCGTCAACATGGACACCATCTGCGAAAACGCGCCGGTGGACACCTCCTTCACCCTGTTCGGCCGGACGGTGGATCTGCCGGTCTTTGCCGCCCCTGTGGGGGCCATGACGCTCCACTATGGGGACAAGTACGATGACCTGGCCTATAACGACATCCTGGTGGCCGCCTGTGCCAAGGCCGGCATCGCCGCCTTCACCGGCGACGGCACGGACCCGGCGGTCATGGAGGGGGCCGCGGCGGCCATCGCCAAGAACGGCGGTTACGGCGTGCCCACCATCAAGCCCTGGAACCTGGATACCATCCGTCAGAAGATGGACCTGGTAAAGGCCGCCGATCCCTTCGCCATCGCCATGGACATCGACGCGGCGGGCCTGCCCTTCCTGAAGAACATGACGCCCCCCGCCGGCAGCAAGACGGTGGAGGAGCTGCGCCAGATCGTGGAGATGGCCGGCAAGCCCTTCATCGTCAAGGGCGTCATGACGGTGGCCGGCGCCAGGAAGGCCCTGGAGGCCGGTGCCAAGGGCATCGTGGTGTCCAACCACGGCGGCCGGGTGCTGGACCAGTGCCCCGCCACCGCCGAGGTGCTGCCCGCCATCGTGGACGCGGTGGGCGGAAAGATGACCGTTCTGGTGGACGGCGGCATCCGCACCGGCATGGATGTGTTCAAGGCCCTGGCCCTGGGGGCGGACGCGGTGCTGATCGGCCGGCCCTTCGTCACCATGGTCTACGGCGCCGGCGCCGAGGGCGTCCAGGCCTATGTGGACAAACTGAAGGCCGAGCTGGCGGACACCATGGCCATGTGCGGTGCCCACTCCCTGGCGGACATCAACCGCTCCATGCTGTACGGCTATTGAGTCGCCCCGCCTCTATCCTGAAAAATGAAAAAGGCGCCGCCCTGGCAGAGGCCAGGGC
>DWYU01000184.1 GCA_019118505.1 Candidatus Oscillibacter excrementavium | reverse complement strand
GGCCGCCGCCCGGGCGCCCAGCCCCAGGGACGCCGCCAACGCCAATGTCAGAAAGAGAGCTGTCAGGCGTTTCATCCGCATTCCTCCACAAAAACCGTGATCAGGGAGAAGTTGTCATGGTCCGGCGGCGTCCGCCGGATGTGCCGCAGGAGCATGGACTCCGCCCACTCCTCCGGCGTCTGGGCCCGGCACAGATCCGCCTGGATCTCCTCGGTGTACACGTACTCCCAGAAGCCGTCGGAGCACAGGAGAAAGGCGTCTCCCGGCTCCAGCTCTCCATGTCCCGCCTCCGGCTTGCAGGGCTCCCTGCCCAGCACCCGCAGGAGCCGGCTCCGGTCATCGTCGTGGTACACGTCCATATAGGAGATCTCGCCCCCCAGAAACTTCCGGTAGGTGACGGAGTGGTCGGCGGTGACGCCGGCCAGCTCCCCCTTGGAAAACCGATAGAGCCGGGAGTCCCCGATATGGGCCCACACCGCCGCGCCGTCCGTCAGCTTCAGGGCCACGGCGGTGGTGCGCATCTCCTCCTGCCCCGGCTGGGCCTGCTGGCGGAGGATGGCATCGTTGGCGTCCTGGAACAGCCGCAGCAGGCCGTCCTCGTCCAGGTCCTCCGTCCGGGCCATGCCGGTGAAGAGGGTGTCCACCGCCAGGGCGGAAGCCACCTCGCCGTGGCCATGCCCTCCCAGCCCGTCCGCCAGGACGAAAATCCCCTGCTCCGCCGAGGCGCGGAGACTGTCCTCGTTGTGGGGCCGGCCGCCTCGGTTGGTATAGGCGTAAGCACTCACCCGCATGGCCGTCACTCCAGATCCACACTGATGGTGTTGTCCACCTCACCCAGGTAGAAGGCGCTCTTGGGAGGCAGCTTGGTGGGCGTCTGGGGCTGGAGCCGCTGACCGCCCGCCAGGAAGGTGCCATAGGTGGAGTTCAGATCCGTCACCACGAACACGCCCTCTCCCTCGTCATAGTACACCTGGCAGTGGTGGGAGCTGACCCCCGGCGTGCCGTCCTGGTACACCAGGCGGCAGACAGCACTGTCCCGGCCGATCTGCACCGGCTGCTGGTGATGCAGCTGCACCACCAGTCCCCCGTGCTGGGGCGACAGGGAGCGGAGCACCGGGGATCCGGCGGGCTTTTTCTCCTCCGCCGGGGCGGGCTTCTTTTTCCGGGCCGCCGCCACGACCGCCACGATGACCGCGATGACTACCACGGCGGCAATGCCTGCATAGAGCGCCAGATTCCCGGACGCGCCGGAGCCCTCATACTGGGAATAGGCCACGTTGTTCCGATCCAGCATGGGCATCAGCTCCGTGACGCTGACGGCGTAGAACAGGTTCTGGTCCAGGTTGGACACCGCCGTGTTGATGCCCAGCACGGCGCCGTCCCCGTCCAGCAGGGGGCCGCCGGAGTTGCCGCCGCTCATGGCGGTGTCCGTCTGGATCAGCCGCCGGCCGGTGCCGCTCTCCGTCAGGAAGCGGCCGATGCTGCCGGTGGTGACGGTGGCGTCGCTGGTGCTGAAGGAGTTCACCGCCTGCACCGTCAGGTCCGCCGCCAACGGGTAGCCCACGGCATAGA
The DNA here is from genome assembly GCA_019118505.1 of Candidatus Oscillibacter excrementavium. GTDB lineage: Bacteria > Bacillota > Clostridia > Oscillospirales > Oscillospiraceae > Oscillibacter > Oscillibacter excrementavium. Next base: position 12,347 of record DWYU01000184.1, on the reverse strand, counting down.
CCTCATCGCCCAGCATGGCGTCCTCCGGCTCCCGCAGCTGGAGGGGGACCCGCTTGTCGGTGGGATTCTCCAGCCGCAGGATGGCCAGGTCCTTCTCGGCGTCGTAGTCCACCAGATAGGCCTCCGCCTCGTCGTTTTGGTCAAAGAGCACGTGGAGCTCTCCGCCCCCCAGGGCCTTGCCGGCCAGGATGAACTCCTCCACCACGTGGCAGTTGGTGACGATGTACTCCGGGTCCTCCCCCGGCGTGCCCACAAAGAAGCCGGTGCCCCGCCAGTAGTTCATGGCCCCGTTCTCGTCCGGCGCGCCGGTGCGGATCATCACGATCCCGTTCAGGGTGTCCTGGTTGAACGCCGCCAGGGACGGCACCGCCAGGGCCGCCGCCAGCACCGCGGCCAGCAGGGCCGCCGCCAGTTTCCGCATGATCTTCATGTCATCTCTCTCCCGTCTTGTCAGATTGATAGGCGATCAGCACGCCTGTGTAGTTGTCCTGGGCCGGCAGGGCTTTCTCCCCCACCATGGTCTCCAGCAGATGGCAGCCCTCATCCGGAGGCAGGGACATGGCCTCCTTCAGCTCCGGCGCCGTCAGCACGCCGCTGATGCCGTCGGAGCACAGCAGGATCACATCCCCCGGCTTCAGGCGCCAGGGCCGCAGGCTCTGGTCCACCCGGTCCAGGCGGTCCATGCCCACAAATGCGGTGAGCCGCCGGGCGTTCTCATCCCGCTCCGCCCGCTCCTTCTGGATGGGCTCCCGGTGGAGCTCCTGGAGGTACAGGTCATTGAGGCAGGTGTGCTCCCGGTTCAGCTGGAACACGCACTCCCCCCGCTTGAGGAAGATGGCGCTGTCCCCCACGCTGAGCCAGTGGAGCTCCTGCCCCAGGATCCGCACCGCCACGGCAGTGGTGCCGCTGCGGCCCTGGAACCGCTGGAAGATGCCGTCGCTGACTGCCAGAACGCCCTCCCGCAGCTGCCGGGGGACGTCCCCCTCCTCCAGCAGGGAGCGGAACAGCTGGACCATGGCCTCCACGGCGGCCTCGCTGGCATCGTTGCCGTCGGCCATGCCGCCCATGCCGTCACACACCACGGCGAAGAGGCCCTGGCGCTCCAGCGCCTCCGGATCGGCGGCGTTGAGGATCGCAAAGGAGTCCTCCTGCCGCTCCCGCGCTCCCAGGCCCTGGACGTTGCCCACCCGGAGGGCCGGGCCCTTGGGGGCCGTCAGCTCCACGGTGGCGTTGTCCTCCGTCACCCGGCGGCCGCGGCCAAACAGATGGTCAAGCAGGCCCATCGCTCTTCTCCGCCTCCTGCTTCCAGGTGAACCGCTCCCCGCACAGGGGGACGAACAGCAGCTTGGTCTCGCCGAAGTCGATCAGGTCGTAGGCCTGGAGGGGCGTGGCGGAGAACACCTCCTCTCCGTTGAGATAGACGATGTTCCGGCCGTCCCCCGGCAGCAGGTTGAACCGGTTGTTCCGGTCGCTGTAGCTGATCTTGGCGTGGTTCTCCATGGAGATGGTCCGGTCGCCGGTGATGGTGATGTCCATCCGGTCCCCCCGGCCGATGGCGTTGATGCCGCCCCGGATGGTGTAGCTCTTGCCCCGGCTGGGGCCCTCCACACAGGCCAGCCATCCCACCACCGGGTCAAAGCCCATCTGCTCCTGCATCATGCCCACGGTCTTGCCTGCGTCCAGGACACTGGGGCCGTGGAATTTCGGCGGTGCGGTGGGCTCGGGTGCCGGGGCGGGCGCGGGCGGCGCATAGCCCCTGGGGGGCATGGTCTTCTGGGGGGCGGTCACCGGGACGGCCCCCTGGGGCGCGTAGCCCTTGGGCGGCATGGTCTTGGAGTCCGCCGTCACCGGGATGGCACCGCCAGGGGCGGCCGGCTGGGGCGTCGGGGTCAGGGGCGCCGTCCGCTGCTCCGCCGTCACCGGCGTGGCGGAGAGGGGCGCGGTGCGGCCCGCGTCCGTCACCCGGATGGGGGCGGTGCGGCCAGCCGCCGCCACGGTGATCTGCTGGTTGTTCTTGCAGTAGGGACAGGTGGGGTACTTCTCCGGGTCATAGAGATGCCCCCGCCCGCATTCGATCTGGGCCATTGGGATTCCTCCTTTTTCAGTATTCAGTTGATATCCAGACTGGGCACGAAGGACACCGGGGAGGTGTCGATCCCCTCCGCAGTCCCGCTGACCGATAGTGTGCTCAGGTTGGTCAGGCTGGCCAGAGGGGACAGGTCCCGGATGACCACCCGGTCCTCATAGCGGTCATAGTTCCGGTCGTAATGGCTGATACTCAGGGAGCGCAGCTCCGTCAGGCCGGAGAGATCGGACAGGTCCCCTCCTGCAATGTTCCCGTAGATATCCAGACTGGTCAGCTTCGCAAGGTTCGTCAGCGGGGAGAGATCAAGCTCGATATCTTCGTTGTTGTTGGCCCGAATCCGCAGGTCTCTCAGCTCTGTCAGGTTCCGCAGGGGCTCCAAGCTCTCCACCCCATCGTTGATGTCCAGGGACTGGAGCTTTGTGAGGTTCGCCAGGCCGTCCAGATTGATGGGCTTGGGCGGATTCTCGTAGTTATACGAGCGGTAGGGCAAGTATAGGGTGACCAGCTCTGTCAGCCCCGCCAGAGCATCCACGTCGGTGTAGGTGGAGCCGGATCCGCCGTACATCTCCAGACTGCGCAGATTCACCAGGGGCTCCAGCCCGTGGAGGCTGGCCACCGGCACGTCCAGCCGGAGCTCCGTCAGGTTCACTAGGCCGGACAGAGCAGTCAAGTCCTCCTGAAGGGATGAGCTCTCATAGTTGCCGGCCAGGTCAAGGGTGCGTAGCTCTGTCAGATCGCGGAGGAACGAGAGGTCATCGACCAAGAAGGAGCCGTACACCCGCAGCTCCTGGAGCTGGGTCATCCCCGCTAAGGGGGAGAAGTCCCGCACGTCCCCCAGGTCGATGCGCAGGCTGGTCAGCTCCGTCATTCCTGCCAAGGCGCTGATGTCCGTCAGACCGGAGCCGCTGCCGTTATTGTTGTTCCCATAAATCTGCACGGACTCCAGCCGTGTCATCCCTGCCAAGGGGGACAGATCCTTCACCTCGTAGTCGATGCACAGGTCCAGTCGGGTCAACTCCGTCAGTTCAGCCAGGGGGGACAGGTCCCCAGCGGGCGCTGTCAGGTTCCCGTTCTGGTAGAAGCTCAGTCGGGTCAGGTCTTTGAGCCCCGCGAAGGGCGTCAGGTCCAGTTCACTTTCCGTGTACCCCTGACAGCTGAACTCCGTCAGTTCCGGGAACTCCGCCACCCAATCCAGGCCGTCCGTCTCGATGGTCACACCGTCCAGATAGATACGACGCAGATTGGTCATCTGGTGCATGGTTTCCACATCCGCGTCGGTAAAGGTGCCCTCCGTCAGCTCCAGGAACTCCTCCGCCGCAGACACCTGCTGCCCGGCGATGGTCAGGGTAGGAGCCAGGGCTTCCGCTATGGAGCCGCCTCCTCCCCCTCCCCCGCCGGTGAGGACTCCCACGGCCACCAATACAACTACGGCGGCTGCGGCGATGGCCCCGTAGAGCTTGGGCCTCTGTTTGACCTTGGTGATGAGGGCGTCCAGCTGGCCGCCGGCCGTGGGCGCGGCCGGGGCCTTGCCCGGCACCTCCACCACCTGCTGGGACTCGATGGCGTCCAGGAATTCGGCGGCGCTCTGGAACCGGTCCTCCGGCTGCACCGCCAGGCCCTTGAGAATCGCCTTGTCCAGATACTCCGGGATCTCGATGCCGCACTGGGAGATGGGCACCAGGGTGTCCTCGTCCAGCCGCTCCAGGCTCTCCGGCGGCAGGAAGCCGGTGATGGCCGCATAGAAGCAGGCCGCGCAGGAGTAGACGTCCGTAAATGGCCCTTGACGGCTTCTCCGGATGTACTGCTCCTTCGGGGCATAGCCCACCTTCAGGATGACATCCAGGCTCTTGGACTTGTCGCCGATGGAATACCGGGCGGAGCCGAAGTCCAGCAGCTTCACGATGCCGTCCTTGGTGATGTAGATGTTGTCCGGCGTCACGTCCCGGTGGATGAAGCCCTCCGCATGGACGGCGGTCAATGCCCGCAGGACGGGGATCATCACGTTAAGGGTCTCCTCCACGGAGATTTTTCCCCCGTGGTTTGCGATGTAGGTCTTGAAGGAGATGCCTTCGATGTAATCCATGACGAAGTAGGACGTGTCGTTTTCGTCGAAATAGCTGGACACACCGGCGATGTTGGGGTTGCCGATGAACTTCGCCAGGGTCCGGGCCTCCTCCTGGAATCGCTCGGCGCCGTAGGTGAACTCCTCGGACTTGCTGTCCATGGCAACAGACACGGTCGTCCCGATGCGGGTGGCGATGTCGTTGGGCATGAACTCCTTGATGGCGACTTTCGCGTTCAGCTGGGTGTCCAGGGCCAGGTAGGTAATACCGAAGCCGCCCTGCCCCAGCACCCGGCCCACGATGTACCGGTCGTTCAGGACTGTCCCGGCCCGCAGGGCCACAGGGAATTTTTTCTCGTTTTCCGCCAGGTCGAACCCGCAGTACGGGCAGGGGCCGTCTGCATCCGGCTTTTCCTGGAAGCAGTTGTAGCAGAGATTCTGGCTGTGGATATAGTCAGATGACATATGAAAAAGCTCCTATCCGCAAATTTGCAAATATATGGTCGCCCCGGTCAGCACAGGGTCCGCTCGTTCTCCGCGAACAGCTTGTCATTGATGGCGTGGAGCTCCATATGGTGCAGGATCCCATAGGCAATGATGGCGTCCCGCCTGCTTCTGGGATAGAGCTGGGCATAGGCCGACAGCTTCAGCAGCCGCTGGGTCTCCTCCAATGTGGCCTCCAGGCCGATGCACAGGCACAGCAGCCGGTCCCGGGACGGATTGCGCCTCCCGGAGAACACCTGGTGGAGATACACCTCGCTCATGCCGGACTGCCGGGCCAGGAGTGCCTTGGAGACAGATTTGCGCTCATACAGCTCCTCCAGAGCCTCTGTAATGCTCCGCTCAAAAAAATAGCCCTCATTGTCGTGAATATAGCTGTCGATACTGTCGGTGCTCATCAGCTCCTCCTCCAGATCGCCCGTGCCCTTCTCCCACATGCGGGGTCCCTCCTTTGACTTTCGCCGAAAGATGTTTTATACTTACTATAAATTTACAACGCTTTGCGAGGCGATACAATATGCTGGCTGCATAGTGTTTCGGCTTTTTTGAAAGGATGGATTCCAGTGTACGTCTGGATGGAGCAGTCTCTGGAGCAGTTTTTTCAGGAGGAACGGCTGCTGAAGCAGAGCCCCCGGGGCAGCGTGCATCTGCTGCGGCACCGGAAGACCGGCCGGCGGTTCGTCCTGCGGCACTTCACCGGAAACGACGAGGTCTACCGCAAGCTGCTGCACTGCACCTGCCGGAATCTCCCCATTGTGTACGAGGCGGCCTCCCGGGACGGTGAAAACCTGGTGCTGGAGGAGTACATCCAGGGAGACAACCTGGGAGAGCTGCTCCAGGGTGCCCTGTTCACGGCGGAGGAGACCCGGAATATCGTCACCCAGGTGTGCCGGGCCCTATGGGTGCTCCACGCCCTGGGGGCCGTCCACCGGGACGTGAAGCCGGAGAACATCATCCTCCGTGGGGATCAGGCCGTACTCATCGACTTTGACGCCGCCCGGCTCCACAAGCCGGAGCACGAGACGGACACCCAGGTGCTGGGCACCACCGGCTTCGCCGCGCCGGAGCAGTACGGCCTGTCCCAGACAGACCAGCGGGCGGACATCTACGCCGCGGGCATCCTGATCAATGTGATGCTGACGGGCGAGCACCCCTCCCGGAAGCTGTCGGAGGGCCATTTGGGCCGGGTGGTGCGGCGGTGCACCCAGGTGAGCCCGGAGAAGCGCTATCCCAACGTACTTCGATTGATGGAGGCCCTGTGACATGGCGGAACAGACACAGCAGACCTGCCCCTATTGCGGGGCGTCCCTGCCGGCGGAGGCCTCCTTCTGCCCCCGCTGTGCCCGAAGTGTCAACCAGAGGCAGAAGGTTTCTCCGCCATCCATCAGATGGCGGAAGGCCCTGCGCAGGGCATTCCCCGCTCTGCTCCTGATCCTGATACTGGGGGCGGCGGGGACAGGCTGGTACCTGTCCACCCTTCCCCAGGTCTACGACGACGGCGGCACGGGAGAGGTGACCTACACGGATGAGGACGGCACCTATCAGCTCCTCCTGGGCTGGCTGGATACCCCCTATAACCCCGCCCCCACCATCACCCAGGTAGCGGAGCGGGATGTGGAGTACACCTTCCCCGTCTGCCTCTTCATCCACCACCAGGACACCGGCGTCAACGCCGGGGAGATCTTTCTGCGGAAGGTAGCCTCCGTCACGGCGGAATTTGACACGCCGGACGATCCCTCCGCCTATATCACCTATGATCCGCCGGCCTACTCCGACTACGCCCCCGACGCCGCCCTTACCAGCTTTACCCACTTCTTGGGCCAAGAGAACTCCGCACGGGGCACCTGGACCATCACCATGGAGAACGGGGACGTAATCCTGCTTCACCAGACGCTGAACGTGGAGCTGATTGAGACCGTGGACATCTACCCGGAGGACGTGCCCATGGATACCATGGAGGACCTTCAAGCCCTGGTGGACTCCATTGGGAACCGGGTGGGAGACAATGACGTGGTGAACATCCACCTGCCCGCTGTCACCTATGAGGGCACCCTGTCCATTACGCAGCGGCCGGTGAATCTCTGCGGCAATACGGAGGGAGAGGGCCGCACGGTCTTTACCGGCACCGTCCAGGTGAACCCGGAGGGCGTCAACTGGATCACCTACCTCTATGACCTGGACTTTGCTGGCAGCGGTGACGGCGTGGCCCTCACTGCCGCCAGCCGGACCTGGGCCATCGGCTGCAATTTCACCGGCTGGCGCACCGCCTTTTTATGCCACGGCACCGGGCCAAGCCACGGCATCGCCTACACCAGCTGCCGCTTTGAGGGCAACCAGGTGGCCGTCCACTACAACACCAACCAAGTGACCTTCTTCAACGGCGTCTCCCCGGATAACACCTTCCTCCGCAACGGCACGGCCATCCTCATCGAGGGGGAGCCCACGGAGGACACTCTAGACTTGTCCGGCTGCCGGTTCGAGGGCAACGGCACCGACATCGACAACCGCAGCGGCCAGCCCCTGGACATCTCCCAGGCGGTCTTTCAGTAGGGCCCTTCTTGTGCGGTGTGTTTCGCGGGTCTTTCCGGGGCGGTTTTCCAAACTGCCGCGCAAAAGCAGGCCTGTGTTCCTATGGGACACAGGCCTGCTTCTTTTCTGCTCCGCGCTTTCCGCAGCTGCGCGGCAGCCGGTCCCCCCTCTCCATGGGAGAGTCGGCAGACACTCACTCCATCCGCAGCCGCTCCACAATACTGTGTGTTTCCAGATTGCGGAAGCAGAGATACGGGATCAGGATGGCGAAAACCAACAAAATCGGGGTGCATACCGCCAGCGGCAGCAGGGTGAAGCGGAAGGTGGTAAATCCGCCCGCTACCATCCCCCGGACCACAACGCCCACGGCCAGGCTGCTGAGGAGATACGATGCCGCCAGGGTAAGCAGGGCGTAGAATAAGCCCTCGTTCACCAGCATCCGGTTCAGCTGCTTCTTGGTCATGCCCACGCTCTGGATCACCGCGAACTCCCGCTTGCGGGACACGATGGCGGTCACCATCGAGTTGATGAAGTTCAGCACACCCACCAGGGCGATGACCACGCTGACGGCATTGCCCATGACAGCGGAGGATTGGGTCTCGCTTTCATACTGCTCCGCCATCGTCTGGCGGGAGGCCACCGGCAGGCTGGGGTCCGTCGTCTCCCTGTATTCATCCAGGAACGCCTGCACCGTGTCGATGTGGGCATCATCCACATTGAGGAACAGCTTGCGCAGGGTGTGGTCCGGCCACTGCTGGCGGAATACCTCGCTGGGAATGATGAAACTCAGATTGAATTTGTCGCCCGCACCCTGCTGCACCGTCAGTTGGGTCACCGGGTTCAGGGGATAGACCACCGCCATGACCGTATAGGCGCGGCCGTTCAGTTCCACGGTACTGCCCGCAGAGGGGGTCGGCAGCACCGGGTACTCCGTCCCCAGTTCCAGGCTGGGACCCACTGCCAGCACATAGTTCCCGCTGGCAAATTCGGCGGCATCAAAGCTGCCCTCCAGCACATACTGCTCCTGGGTGATGGCATCCAGCGGGATGCCGTCCAAACCGTACAGAATGGCGGAGCCGTCGCCGGTTTCCAACGCATCCCGAAGCTGCTGGGCGCCGGCGGCGTCGTAGGTCTCCCAATCGGCCAGTTTGTCCTCGGTGTAGAAGGCCGCCACATTTTGCAGGGTGCCCTCGTCCATCTGCCAGTCAATCTGGGCCGAGTACAGGTGGCCGGACGCCTCCACGCCGTCCTGTCCTTCCACCTGAGCCACCAGAGAATCGTTCAGGGTGGTGCCGTGGGGGTCATACAGATTCATGTAATCCTCGCTGGTGGCGTCGGACAGCTCGAAGTCGGCCAGGATCAGGTCGGCCAGATATTTGTCCATGTCAAAAGCGGCGTTCTTTGCATAAAAACTGCTGAGCAGCACCAGTCCCAGCGTCAGGGAGCAGATGACTGTGATGGTACGCTTTTTGTTGCGCCACAGATTGGCCCAGGCCATGGAGGCCAGGGAGGCGTTTCCGCGATGGCGCTTGGTTTTCTTCTTGTTGCCGCCGTCTGCGTCGCTCATACGCAGCGCCTCGATGGGCGATACCTTTCCGGCGAGCCTTGCAGGCCGCAGACAAGAGATCAGCACTGTCACCCAGGCAAAGACCGCCGAGCCGAGGAAGATGATGGGGCTGGCAGAGACCACGGCCTGGCCCTCCATCGTCCCCATGAGCACCGGCACCAGCACGCTGCCCAGCAGCCAGCCCAGGATCAGTCCGATGGGGATGCCAATGATGCAGAGCCGGTTTGCCTGTCCGTAGATCAGCTTTTTCAACTGCCTGGTGGTGGTACCCAGTGTTTTCAGCTTGCCGTAGAACTGCACATCGGCGGTGACGCTGATCTGGAAGATGTTGTAGATAATCAGGTATCCGGCAAGGAATACCAGCACCATGCCCAGATACATGGGCATACTCTCCTGGGCGGCCATCGCCCCCATCTCCGGGGAATAGGCCAGGTTGACATTGTATTCCAGGCCCGTGAGGCCGGTATCCGCCAGGATGCGGTCCATCGTCGCCTCAATATTCTGGTCGCTTGCCAGATTGACCTGTACCATGTAGAGGCCCAGCACCTGGCTTTCATCGGTGGAAAGGACGCCACCGGTCATTTCATCGGCATAGGCCCGGCTGACCCAGGCCATGGAGGAATAGCTGGACTGGTTGCCCTCCCAGAAACCGCAGAGGGTGAAGGTGGAAGTCGTCACCTCATCGCCGCTGAGGTCCTTGCGCCACTCCAGGGTCACAGTCTGCCCCAGTTCCTGGGGGATGCCCAGCCGGTCCAGGGTGCTGGTATCCAGCGCAATTTCGTCCACCGCCTGGGGCATCTGCCCGGTGGTGGGGGCGGCATAGGAGTGCCGGGCGTAGGCGTCATTGGCCCAGCGGATCTCCACCGATTGCCCGGTGAGCTGCTGGTTTTCCGCCAGCCCCAGCACGATGCTGCGGCCAAGCTCCACCACATCCGGGTGACCGGCGATCAAGTCGGCCTGCTCCTCGGTCAGACCCCGGATCGAGGCCTGGGCGTCGTAGCCGGTCTGGCGGAAGGTCATCTCCACCAGGTTGCGGCTCATACTCTGGGTCAGGGTAAACAGGGTGGTGAACATCATGGTCGTGAGCAGGATCGCCAGAATGGCCACCAGATTCCGGCCACGGTTGGTGCGGAACATCCGGCGGGTCAGCACCGGGATGGGGCGAAATACCGTCTGTTTCTTCATGCTGCTCTCCCCCTCACTGCGCCGCGATCCGCCCATCCTCAATGCGGATCACCCGGTCTGCCATGGCGGCGATCTCCGGGTTGTGGGTAATCATCACGATGGTCTGGTCAAATTCCTGGCTGGTCATTTTCAAAAGGCCGATCACATCATCGCTGGTCTTGGAATCCAGGTTGCCGGTGGGTTCATCCGCCAGGATGATGGAGGGCTTGGATGCCAGGGCACGGGCGATGGCCACACGCTGCTGCTGCCCGCCGGAGAGGTTATTGGGCATACTGTCCAGTTTCTTCTCCAGCCCCAACAGCTTCACGATCCCCATGATGAATTTCTTGTCCGGCTTGCGGCCATCGAGGGAGATGGGGAAAATGATATTTTCCCACACACTGAGTACCGGCACCAGATTGTAGTTCTGGAAGATAAAGCCGATCTGCTTCCGGCGGAAGATGGTGGCCTGCTCGCTGTTCAGCTTGGCAAGCTCGGTATCGCCCACCCGGATGCTGCCCTCGGTAGGGGTGTCCAGGCCACCCAGCATATTGAGCAGCGTGGACTTACCGGAGCCGGATGTTCCGATGATGGCGGTGAATTTGCCCCGCTCAATATCCAGGTCCACCCCGTCCAGGGCGCGCACCTGCGTCTCGCCTTTGCCGTAGTATTTTTTCAGACCTCTGGCCTGCAAAATGGTCTCCATAATGGTTCTTCCTTCAATCATACGGGAAGTCTTTCCCTTTCTTTGTCTTTAGCATAGCAGGCTAATGTCTCATTTCAGGTACATGAAAGGTACAGTTTTGTAACATAGAAAAAATGTGCCTCCCCGCAGGAAGGCACATTTTCACACATGGGTTATTCCGTTATCCCCAGCCGCTGCTGGATGGTCCCTTTTGTAAGAAAGTGCAGGCAGATCAGCGGCGTAAGAAGCGCCAGTGCCACGACCACCGGCAGAATGATCCACAGCGGCGTCACATCAAAAGTGTAGACAGATACCCAGGAGAGGTTCTCGATGTAGCCCGGCATTACCAGCGCAGCAAAGGCGATGGTCACCGGCACCAGTACCACGGCCAGGAGAAGGGCGGAAAACGCCCCTTCCAGCAGCACCAGCCGCCGCAGCTGGCTCAGGGTCATCCCCAGGCTCTGGTAAACGGCAAATTCTCTCCGGCGGCTCACCGTTTTCGTCACCAGCAGATTCACGAAGTTCAGCAGGGCGATCAGCAGCAGAACCGCCCCCACCATGCCCAGGATCAACACCATGTTGAGGCGGGAGTTCTCGAAGTTCTGCTGATAGTCGCTGCGCATGGTAACGCTGATGCCCCGGTTCAGCCCCTGCTCGTATTGGGACAGGAACGCCTCAAAGGACGATTGCCGGCTGTGGTCAATGTCCACTGCCAGCTGCCGGTAGCCCTGGCCGGGGAACAATTCCTCAAACACCGGCAGCGGCACCAGATAATAGAAGGTAAAGGATGCCTCCGGGCTGTTGGCTCCCTCCAAATAGGCGTTGTCGTGCATCAGGGACCCCATCACGGTGAACGACTGTCCTTCCAGTTCCAGGGTTTCGCCCGCCGCCAGGCAGGAAACGCCCTCGTTGTAGGCTCCGCCGGCGATCACATAGTCCCCGCTTGCAAAGGCGGCCTGGTCAAAGCTGCCGCTGGTGAAGGGACAGTTTTCCAGCACATAGTCCAGGTACGCCCCGTTCAGCCCCACCACAATGGCCGTGTATTCCCCGGTTTCGGTGAATTGGTCAATTCCCGCCATCCAGTCCGGGAAAGCCGCCTGGGATTCTTTGATGGTCATAGTCTCGTCGTAGGGCTGGTCGTAATAGTCCACCACCCGCTCTCGCAGGGTCTCGTCCGCCGTCAGGGGCACCTCCCGGCTCTTGAGCGCGCTCACCGAGGTAACCTCCGGCCGGGCGTTCAGCGCGTCCACCATCTCCTCCGTGATGCCCTGGTTCTGCTCGTTATATCGCTGGTAAGAGGTGGCCGCCGAGGCGTCGGCAATGGAATAGTCCCAGGGGGAAAACGCCGACAGGTACAGATCTTCCTGCAGGCTCACATACTGCAGCCGGATGTCCGTGAGCAGCAGCACCGCCGCCAGCAGAATGATCACCGACAGGGCCATACGGCCTTTGCTCCGGCCCAGCGTGCGCAGGGCCAGCCGGGGCAGCGTGACCATCCCGTTTTTGGCTCCGCTGCCGTGGGAGGGCTGGGGCGCATTCAGGCGAAGGGTCTGGGCGGGCGTCAGCCGGGCCAGGCGCAGAGTGGGCAGCAGATAGGACAGCAACACAGTGCCCAGGGCACACACTGCCGCCAGGGCGAAGGGCTGCCAGCTCAAAAAGTAGAGGGCCGGGTTCTGCTCCATGCCCACCACTACCCGGGGCGTGATGGCAAGGTTCAGCAGGAATCCAATCAGAAAGCCGGGAATCAGGCCCA
>DWYU01000003.1 GCA_019118505.1 Candidatus Oscillibacter excrementavium | reverse complement strand
TTCAGCCTGTCGAAAAAGTCTTTTCGACAGGCTGCTGAACTTTTTGAAACTTCAAAAAAGTTTCAAAAAGTTGTTTGATCCAACGCGAAAGGGAACCCTGACGGTTCCCTTTCACACTATCCTTCCCTCCGAATCCTTTGGCCGGAGGGTTTATCGACAGCCAGAAGCCCGCGTCCCAACAGCGGACGCGGGTTTTTTCTATGGCTTTACGCCGGGAAGCAGGCCCGGATGGCGGGAGCCAGCAGCCCGGCCAGGTTCCGGTGGCCCTGGGCGGTCAGGTGGACGCCGTCCACCGGGCTGAGCTGGGCGGCATCCCCGGCGTTGCAGAAGCGGCAGCCGTACTGCCGGGCAATCTTCTCCACCTGCCGGGGCAGCTCCCGGGAGACGGCCACACTGTGGGTGCTGGTGAACATCCCGGCGATGGACCCCCGGTCCACCCACTCCCCCACCGGCGGCGGGCAGACCAGCAGGATCTCCGGCGGGCGGCGCTGGGCCGTGGGCAGATGGGTCTGGATGATGCGCACCAGCCGCTCCAGCCCGGCGGCGATGTCAAAGGCGTTCAGGGAGAACCGGGGCTTCAGATCGTTGGTTCCCAGCATGGGCACCACCAGATCCACCGGGCTCTGGCTCTCCAGCACGCTGTACAGGGCGGTCTTTCCGTTGCGGTGCTCCTCGATGGGGTCGTCCCACACGGTGGTGCGGCCGGGCTGGCCCTCCTCAATGACGCGGAAGCCCTCCCCCAGCAGCTGCTGGAGCACCCCGGTCCACCGCACCTCCTCGGGGAAGCGGTCGTCCGCCGCCGCGTCGTACCCCCAGGTGTTGGAGTCCCCATAGCATAAAATCCGTCTCATAGCGATTTCTCCTTGCGTTTCGTGTCTTTCTCGATCTCGTCGGCCAGGTAGTCCTTGTTGTCCGGGGAGAGCTGGTTGGCCCCCACCATGGACTGGGCGTACTGGGTGGGGGAAAAGGAGGTGTACCGCCGGAAGACGCTGGAGAAGTAGTTGCTGCTGGAAAAGCTGAGCTCCATCGCCACGTCGGTGACGCTGTGCCCCTCCAGCAGCAGGTTTTTGGCGGCCTCCACCTTGTGGAAATTGACAAAGTCCCGGGGGCTGGTGCCCATCTCCATCTTGAACTTCTGCTTGAACCGGGACTCGGACAGCAGCGCAATGCGGGCCAGCTCCTCCATGGGCAGGTTTTCGGACAGGTGCTGGAAAATATAGTCGATGGCCCGGCCGATGTCCGGGGTGATGAGAAAGCGCGGGATTTCGGCGCACTCCACCACGTGGTAGAGAAAATAGCCCAGCAGATGGGTTCCCTGCATCCGGCTGACCGGCTCGCCGCTCTGGAAGAGCTGGAACACCCGGGTGAGCAGCTCGGTGGTCTCCTCCGCGTCCAGCTTGATGACCCGGGTGGGGAGGCGGCGGAGCAGCCGCAGCAACTCCCGGGCGACATCCGGGGCCATGAAGAGAAAGTTGTCGGGGTCGCTGTCCTCCAGCTGGAACCAGTACATCTGGTGCAGGGACATGGGGATAGCGCCGGTGTCGTGAACCTCGTCCGGCAGGGTGACGAACAGATCCCCGCCGGAGAGGGGGTAGCTGTGTCCGCCCACCGAAAACCGCACGTTGCCGTGGACCAGGTAGGTGAACTCAAAGCAGTTCCGGTGGTAGTGGCTGTCCAGCGCGGCGATGGCGTGGGCGGTGCTGTGGTGGCCGTACATCCGCAGGCCGGGGACCTGGAGGGTCTGGCCGGTGAGGATCTGCCTCTCCTTGGTGAAGACGGGAGAGTCGACCCATGCGATCGGTTCTTTTGCCATGGGGAGTGGTCCTTTCGTGAGCGTCTTCGATTTTGTACTATGCTCGTTTTTGAATGCGAGCCACAGGGAAAATGTGTACACTACAAAATATAGCAGATTACACAAAAAAGTTCAATATTTTAATCCATCAGTTTTCCAAATTGTTTAGTTTTTAACGATTCAGGAGCGTGACGCATGATGACACCCAGAGAACGTTTTATCAAAGCCCTGCGCCGTGAGCCCATCCAGGGCCACGTCCCTCATTTTGAACTGGTGATGTTCCTGACCATGGAGGCCATCGGCCGCATCCACCCCCTCCACCGGGATTACTCCCAGTGGTACCAGATGAGCGCCGCCGAGCGCCGTCTCCATCTGGTGGACATGGCCAAGGCCTATATCGAGACCGCCGAGAAGTACCATCACAGCGCCATCTTCGTCCACCCCAATCCCGGCCCCAACGGGGAGATGCCCGACGACATCGAGTCCACCCGGGCCATTCTGGAGACCATCCGGGAGCTGTCCGGCGACAAGTTCTTCCTGATGATCCACGGCGACCCCACCTACCCCATCCCCACCGGCGACACCATGATGGAGTTCTCCACCATGATGTACGAGGAGCCGGAGAAGATCCACGACGGCACCAAGCGGAAGGTGGAGTTCGCCCAGAAGCTGTGCGACGAGATGCACAGGCACCCCGGCCTGCTGGACGGCTGGGCCCTCTGCTCCGACTACTGCTTCAACGTCAACCCCTTCTACAGCCGGGATATGTTCGCCGAGTTCGTCCAGCCCTACCTGAAGGAGATTCTGGACTACTACCGGGCCAACGGCTACTACTCCATCAAGCACACCGACGGCAACGTGATGCCCATTCTGGACATGATCGTGGACTGCGGCCCCGACGCCGTCCACTCCCTGGATCCCCAGGGCGGCGTGGATCTGGCGGAGGCCAAGCGGCTCTATGGCGACCGGGTGTGCCTCATCGGCAACGTGAACTGCGGCCTGATGCAGACGGGCACCGAGGAGGAGCTGGTGGAGGACGTCCGCCGGGCCCTGCGCCAGGGCATGCCGGGCTACGGCTACATCTTCTCCACCTCCAACTGCGCCTTCACCGGTCTGGAGCTGAAGCGCTATGAGCTGATGAACAGGATCTGGTGGGAGGAGGGCATCTACCAATGACCGGCCGGGAGAGGGTCCTGAACACCCTGGCCTTCCGGGGCAGCGACCGCATCCCTCTGGACATCTGGGTGCTGCCCGCGGCCCGTCTGGCCCACGGCCAGGCCTTCGAGGAGCTGCAGGCCCGCTACGCGGACCGGCTGGACATCACCTCCTTTGTGGGGCCCTTTGACCACGGCTTTACGCCGGAGTACTACCAGGTGGGTACCTACACGGATCCCTGGGGCAGCCGGTGGACCAACATCCAGGCCGGCGTGGTGGGCGAGGTCAAGCACCCCGTCTTTGCGGACTACGAGGCCATGAAGGGGTACACGCCCCCCACGGAGCAGTTCCTCCGGGAGTGGGAGCGCAACAAGCCCGCCCTGACCGGGCAGATCGCCGCCGCCCGGAAGACCGGGAAGTTCCTCATCGGCGGCTGGGTCAGCGTGTTCGAGCGGTTCCAGTTCCTGCGGGGGACCGAGAATCTCTACTGCGACATCGCGCTGGAGGAGCCGGAGATGTTCGCCATGATGGACATGGTGATGGAGTTCCTCCGGGTCTATGTGGACGCGTGGCTGGCCATGGACGTGGACGCCGTGCCCTTCGGCGATGACTGGGGGACCCAGCGCAGCCTGCTCATCTCCCCCGACGCCTGGGTCAAGCTGTTCAAGCCCCTGTATCAGGAGCTGTTCGACCGCATCCACGCCGCCGGGAAGAAGGTCTTCTTCCACAGCGACGGCTACATCTTTGATCTCTATCCCCACTTCATCGAGATGGGGGTGGACGCCATCAACTCCCAGCTGTGGTGCATGGGCGTGGAGAAGGTGGCCCGGGCGTTCGCCGGAAAGATCACCTTCTGGGGCGAGATCAGCCGCCAGAACACCCTGCCCCACGGCACGCCGGAGGACGTGAAGCAGGCGGCCCGGACCATGATCCAGGCCCTGCACGTCAACGGCGGCGGCCTCATCGGGGAGAGCGAGATCAACCGCGACGTGCCCCTGGCCAACGTGGAGGCGTTCTACACCGCCTGGGACGAATAAGGAGTTACATAGCCATGAGAGAGTTTCAGCCGGATTACACCAATATGGTAAAGGCCGCCAGGAACATCGAGGTCAAGCGGTTCCCCCTCTACGAGCACAAGGTGGACCCCAAGGTGATGGAGGAGATCACCGGCGTGTCCTTCGCCGAGCTGTACAACGGGGACGACCGGGATCTGGACGAGTTCTTCCGCAACTACTGCGGCTTCTACCGGGATATGGGCTACGACACGGTCTCCTTTGAGGAGCTCATCGGCCCCGCCATGCCGGGCAGCGGCGCCCTGGGCGAGCATGTGAAGGGCGTCATCCAGACCCGGGAGGACTTTGAGCGCTACCCCTGGGATGGCATCTGCGACACCTACTTCCAGATGTACCACCGGTCCTTTGAGGCGCTGCGCCGCAACATGCCGGAGGGCATGAAGGCCATCGGCGGCGTGGGGTACGGCATCTTCGAGTGCGTGCAGGACCTGGTGGGCTACGAGGATCTGTGCTACATGCGGGTGGACGACGAAGAGCTGTACCACGACATGTTCTTCAAGATCGGCGAGAGCAACCTGAAGATCTGGAAGCGGTTCCTCCAGGAGTACGGCGACATCTACTGCGTCTGCCGCTTCGGCGACGATCTGGGCTTCAAGTCCACCACCCTGCTGCCCCCGGACGAGATCCGGGAGCTGGTGATCCCCCAGTACAAGCCGATCATCCAGGCGGTCCACGACGCGGGCAAGCCCTTCCTGCTCCACTCCTGCGGCTGCATCTTCGACGTGATGGAGGACATCATCGCGGCCGGCATCGACGCCAAGCACTCCAACGAGGATCAGATCGCCCCCTTCACCTATTGGGTGGAGCAGTACGGCGACCGCATCGGCAACTTCGGCGGCATCGACACCGACGCCGTGTGCCGGCTGGATCCCGACGCCATGTTCGACTACATCCAGGAGGTGGTCAGCAAGTCCGTGGGCCACGGCGGCTTCGCCTTCGGCTCCGGCAACTCCATCCCCGACTATGTGCCCGCTGAGGGCTACCGCTCTATGAACCAGTCCATCCGCAAAATCCGCGGCGACTTTGACGCATAAGCATCCCTCTGTGCCTTGCAGCGCGATGCTGTTAGGAATATTTTTCAGGATTACTTAGGAGGTAAGGAAATGAAAAAGGCAAAAAAACTGCTCGCTCTGGCCCTTGCAATGTCCATGACGGTCGGCCTGGCCGCCTGCAGCAGCGGCGGCACCGACACCCCCAGCGGAGAGTCCACGGCTCCGGTCGGGACCGAGACCGAGACCCCGGCCGCCGGCGGGGAGGGCAACAAGCTCATCGCCGGCATCGTCTTCCAGGAGGATCAGTTCTTCAAGCTGCTGTCCGCCGGCTATCAGGCCGCCGCCGACGAGTACGGCTATGAGATCCAGATGACCAACACCAACAACGACCAGACCCGTGAGACCGACGCGCTGAACACCTACCTGGCCCAGGGCGTGGCCGGCGTGGCCATCTCCCCCCTGAACACCCAGACCTCCCCCGCCACCATCGCGGACGTGATGGATGCCGGCATGAAGGTCGCCATCTGCAACAACTCCATCGACGCCTTCCCCGGCGCTGTGGCCTCCTACTCCGCCGACAACTACTCCTTCTGCCACCAGACCGGCGAGGCCGCCGTGCAGTTCATCCAAGAGAACTATGCCGCTGACGAGACCATCAACATCGGCGTCATCCAGTTCAAGACCCAGATCCCCGAGCAGTCCGCTGACCGCGTCAACGGATTCTTCGCCGCCCTGGACGAGGCCGGTGTGAACTATAAGATCATCGCCGACCAGGACGCCTGGCTCCAGGATATGGCCGTTGAGACCGCCGGCGACATGATCAGCGCCAACCCCGATCTGGACATCATCTACGCTGCCAACGACGGCGGCACCGTGGGCTCCGTCATGGCCGTTGAGAACGCCGGCAAGGCCGGTGAGATCTTCGTCTTCGGCACCGACGGTTCCGAGCAGATCGTGGACCTGCTGAAGGACGACACCAACATCCTGCAGGCCGTCACCGCCCAGGACGCCTATGCCATCGGCTACTCCACCGTGGAGGCCCTGATCAACTCCCTGGAGGGCAACCCCGTTGACGGCGAGGGCGAGACCAATATCATCCCCGGCATCCCCCTGCTGCGCGGCGATACCGAGGGCCTGGACACCTACCTGGCTGATCTGCAGAGCATGATGTAATTTCCGGACGCCCCGCCGCCTCTTGGGGCGGCGGGGCATCTTCTCTGACCGCGAATGCAGGACGGCAGACCGGCGGCGGAAAAGCTCCGCAGCCCTGCGTTCGGTGCGTTTCCGCTTTCGGCCTGCCTGCGACAGCGCCTCGGCACGCCGTTTGCTGTCCAAGATGACTCAACAGGAAATGGAAGGAATACCATATGAGTGTTTTAAGAACGGAAGGGATCGTGAAAGATTATCCGGGCACTCGGGCGCTGGATGACGTCACCGTCTCCTTTGACGGCGGAAAGGTGCATGCGTTCATCGGCAAGAACGGCTCCGGAAAGTCCACCCTGGTCAAGGTATTCTCCGGCGCCATTCAGCCCACCGCCGGCAAGTTCTTCCTGGACGATCAGGAGCTGCACTTTTCCTCTCCGACAGACGCCTTCGCCCACGGCATTGCCACGGTCTATCAGGAGCTGAGCCTGGTTCCCTACCTGACTGTGGCGGAGAACATCTATCTGGGCCGCATGCCCAAAAAAGGAAAGCTCATCGACTGGAAAAAGACCTATCAGATGGCGGGGGATCTGCTGAAGAAGATGAACGTGGACATCGACCCCCACGAGAAGGTCTACCGCCTGAGCATGTGGCAGTGCCAGGTGGTGGAGATCACCAAGGCCATGAGCTTCTCCCCCAAGGTGCTGATGCTGGACGAGCCCACCAGCGCCCTGGCCCACAACGAGACGGAGAGCCTCTTTGAGGTGGTGCGCACCCTGCGGGATCAGGGGGTGGTCATCATCTACATCTCCCACCGCCTCCAGGAGATCTGGGAGATCGCGGACACGGTGACGGTGCTGCGGGACGGCAAGTTTGTGGGTAAGAAGGACGTCTCGGAGCTGGATCACAAGAGCGTCATCAAGATGATGTTCGGCGACGTGGAGCTCAAGACCCGTCCGGCCGACCTGAAGGTGCAGGACGAGACCGTCATGAAGGTGGAGCACCTGACCCGGGCCGGAAAGTTCGAGGACGTCAGCTTCGAGCTGAAAAAGGGCGAGGTTCTGGGGATCGCCGGCATGCTGGGCGCGGGCCGCACGGAGCTGCTGCGCTCCCTGTTCGGCGTAGACGGCTATGACAGCGGCCAGATCACCATCAACGGCCAGCCCATGAACCGCAAGGCCACCCCGGAGCAGATGAAGCGCAAGGGCATGGGCCTGACGCCGGAGGAGCGGAAGAACCAGGGCGTCATCCTGATCCACTCCATCCGGGACAACCTGTGCAACGCCTGTCTGGACAAGATCTCAGACCACCACATCATCAACCAGAAGCGGCGGAAGGACTTCGCCGAGCGTCAGGTGGACGAACTGCAGATCAAGGTCCCCAGCCTGACCGCCGCGGTGGGCTCCCTGTCCGGCGGCAACCAGCAGAAGGTGGTCATCGGCAACTGGCTGAACACCGACCCCACCATCATGATGTACGACGAGCCCTCCCGGGGCATCGACGTGAACGCCAAGCAGCAGATCTTCCAGATCATGTGGGATCAGGCCCGCAAGGGCGTCTCCAGCATCTTCGTCTCCTCCGAGCTGGAGGAGCTGATGGAGGTCTGCCACCGCATTCTGGTGATGCACATGGGGCATATCGTCGGAGAGGTCTATCCTGAGAACCTGACCATCGAACAGCTTTATTCCTACTGCATGGGAGGAAACATAGAATGAGCGGGAAATCCCTGAAACTGCCCAAGATGAGTTTGTTCTCCAAGAAGAAGACAAACAATTTCTTGCTGGATCACATGATCGAGCTGCTGCTCGTCGTGATCATCATCGCCCTGGCCATTGTGGAGCCGGCCTTCCTGCGACCCAGCAACCTTCTCAACGTGCTGCGCAACTCGGCCATGAAGGGCGTGATTGCCTACGGCATGTGCCTGGTCATGATCGCGGGCGAAATCGACCTGTCCGTGGGCTCCCAGGTGGCCCTGAGTGCTGTCATCGTGGCCTGGGTCGCCAAGACCCTGAACGCCGTCGCCGGCGTCCCGCTGGAGCTGGGCGCCCTCATCGGCGTGGTGGCCGCCGTGGCGGTGGGCATGCTGCTGGGCGTGTTCCACGCCTGGTCCCGCCACAAGTTCGGCATGCCCTCCTTCATCGTCACCCTGGCCACCCTGAACATCATGTACGGCCTGGCGGCCATCATCTGCGGCGGCTTCCCCATCACCGCCTGCTACCCTGACTGGTACATCTTCCTGGGCACCGGCCGCATCGCCGGTATCCCCGTCCCGGCCCTCATCTTCGTGGCGGTGTTCTTCGTGTTCTGGTTCATCACCGAGAAGACCACCCTGGGCCGTCAGATCTACGCCGTCGGCGGCAACGCCGAGGCCGCCCGCCTCAACGGCATCAGCGTGTGGAAGACCCGCCTGTTCGTGCTGTGCATCGTGCAGCTGATGTGCGTGCTCAGCGGCGTGATGAACTCCGCCCAGGTCCGCAGCGCCACCTTCGGCTTCGGCCGCGGCTGGGAGACCCAGATCATCTCCTCCGTGGTCATCGGCGGCACCAGCATGCTGGGCGGCATCGGCACCGTGTG
>DWYU01000183.1 GCA_019118505.1 Candidatus Oscillibacter excrementavium | reverse complement strand
TTGCGGGCGCCGCCCGCTGGTTTTACCGCTTCCGCACCGGGTAGCAGACCTCGGTGACGAATTCATCGGGGTCCCGGGTCTCCCGGGGGCTGACGTGGTAGATGTTGAAGAACGGCCCTTCAAAGGCGTAGCCGTTGGCCTCTGCCCAGGCGGCCACCGCCTGGTTCACCTCGCCGATCAGGTGGTACCCGCCCTGGAAGGTGGCGGAGGCCACCGTCACCGGCGGGACGGTCTTGAAGTTCACATGCGCCGTGTCGGGATAGGTGCCTTTCACCGTCTTTTGGATCTCCACATCCACGTCGGACTCCTTGAATTCCCCGTCGTGGAAGATGCTGACGCACAGGGGCGGGTCTCCGTCCTGGATCCGCAGGGAGGCGGTCTCCCGGGCGAAGAGGTGCCACAGGTCCCCCTCCCGGTCATAGCCGGGGAGGATCTGGCGGACGCTGGCCACCTGCCGCTCCGGCAGGGTCTTGATGGTGACATCGTACTTCATGGGGGTCTCTTCCTTTCTCAGCCGCGCAAGGGCTGTGTCCAGAAGCCGCAGCCGGTCTGACGCCTCCAGGATGGAGGCCTCCACCGCCGCCCGCCGGGCCAGCAGCCGCTGCTCCATGGCGCTCCGGTCCTCCCAGCAGGCCAGCAGCGACGCCGTGTCCGCCAGGGAGAACCCAAGCTCCCGCAGGGCGGTGATCCGGCTGGCGGTGATCAGCTGGGCGGCGGCATATTGGCGATAGCCGGTCCAGGGGTCGGTGTGTTCCGGCACCAGCAGGCCGATCTCGTCGTAGTGGCGCAGCATCCGGATGCTGATTCTGGACAGTTTTGAAAATTCTCCGATTTTGAACATAGGGTCCCTCCGCATATATGCGATGTTTGAGCTCATAGGTATCGTAAGCCCTGCCACGGTGTGAGAGTCAAGGGGAAATTTTCGGGCTCCCGTTTCAGGATCCGTAGCGACGCCGACCTTCGGCGGTTCCGCCAAGCAGCAGGCATTGCCTCCCGGGAGACAGGACGATCATCCAGAACTGGATGGTGGTCCTGTTTCTGTAAGCAGCAAGGATGACAATGTGGTATGATTGGAGGAAAAAATGTGTGAGATTTGATCCCGAAAGTTGTGTATATAGGTGAAAAGGGAAATGAGGAAGCGAGGTGAAAACCGATGGATGATGGACGGATCGTCCAATTATACTGGGAGCGAGACGAGCGGGCCATCCCTGCCACATCTGACAAATACGGAGGCTACTGCACCTCGATTGCCATGCACATCCTGGGCAATCAGGAGGATGCCGAAGAATGTGTCAACGATACCTACTTCAACGCATGGAACGCCATGCCGCCGCACAGACCAGGCATTCTGGCCGCATTCCTGGGGAAAATCACAAGAAACCTGTCGTTTAACAGGTACAAACACAATACCGCCGACAGACGAGGCGGCGGAGAAATGCCGGCGGTTCTGGAGGAGCTTTCAGACTTGGTATCTGGCAAGGATGATGTGGAACAGGCATTTGACCAAAAGGAACTCACGCAAGCGATTGATGGATTTTTGGATCATCTGTCACCAAAGAAAAGAAGCATTTTCATCAGACGATACTGGTACACCGACAGCATTTCGGAAATTGCTGCCCGGCACAATATGAGGGATGGTGCCGTATCCATGACCCTGAACCGCCTCCGCCTGAAACTGCGCAGCTACCTTCTGGAAAGGGGATTTGAGCTATGACGAGCGAAAACCTGTATGAAGTCCTGGGCGACATCAGTGAGAGGCATATCAACGGTGCCAGGGCAGAGCACAGAGCAAAGAAGCCCGGCTGGGCAAAGTGGGGGGCTATAGCGGCTTGTTTGTGCCTGATGGTACCATTCACCGCATTTGCGGTTGATACCATTCAATATAATGCGGCGGTCGATTATCTGAATGCCCTCGGTGTTCCGGTTGAAGATTTGAGTGACTACTCCCGCAAAGAGATCAAGGAAGCAGCCAAAACCATTGACGCGGGAGAAAGCAGCCCCTTGACCGAAGAAATCCTGAACCAACTGCCGGGTAACGAAGAGCGGATTGAAGTGCCGACACAGGTAACATCTGAACAGATCAGAGAATTGGAGCCAGCCATGACAAGGGAAGAGGTCCTCTCCATTTTGGGCAATACGCAAGATATTGGCTCTGGTATCTATATTTATGTCTATGAAGTAGACGGAAAATACTGGCTGCGCATTCCATTTGCAAATGACGATGCACAGTTAGGGGTTACCGGCGAAAATTTGTTGACGGCATTGATCCCTATTTCCGGAGATATAGGTTCTGATGGAACCACTGCATTTCATGGACAGTCCTTCAGCGAATCTGCCCTGACGGAAGAAACGCTTGAATGGCTTGACTGGCATCATTGTTCCTTGCCGGAGGAACAGCTTGCCGCCAGCTCAATTCCTGCGGACGGAGAGGAAAATTCATAGGCTGTCTGGAGTTCTGCCCAAATAGCGGGGATTTCCAGTTTCCCCTGAAATCACGCCTTTTTTGAAAAGGGGAGTTTTCAGAAGCCCGCGCGGGAGCGCAAAACCGGCCCGTCCAGTTTCTGGACGGGCCGGCTTGAAGGACTCAGTCGTCGGTGCGGATGCCCCGCTGGATGTCCCGGATGTTGTAGGGGGAGGTCTGGTAGACAAAGTAGTTCAGCCAGTTGGAGTACAGCAGGTGGGCGCAGGACCGCCAGGTCACCACCGGCTTGCGGGTGGGGTCATCGCCGGGGAAGTAGTTCTGGGGGATCTGGATGTCCGCGCCGGCGGCCAGGTCCCGCATATACTCATTCCGCAAGGTGTCCCGGTCATACTCCGCGTGGCCCATCAGGAAGATCTGCCGGCCCTGGTCCGTCTTGACGGCGTAGACCCCGGCCTCCGGGGAGGAGGAGAGGATCTTCAGCTCCGGCACCGCCTCGATGTCCTCCCGCAGCACCGTGGTGTGCCGGGAGTGGGGGACCCAGAACTCGTCGTCAAAGCCCCGGAAGAGGATGAAGTTGGGGTCCTCCACCGTGTGGCGGAACACGCCGAAGAGCTTCTCCGGCAGCTGTCGCTTGGGGATGCCGTAGTGGTAGTACAGCCCCGCCTGGGCACCCCAGCAGATGTGGAGGGTGGAGTGGACGTGGGTCTTGGACCACTCCATGATCTCACACAGCTCCGGCCAGTAGTCCACCTCCTCAAAGGGCAGGTTCTCCACCGGCGCGCCGGTGATCACCAGGCCGTCAAAGGTCCGGTCCCGCACCTCGTCAAAGGACTTGTAAAAGGCCAGCATATGGGCCTGGGAGGTGTTTTTGGACACGTGGCCGCTGGGGGCGATCAGCTCCAGCTCGATCTGGATGGGGGTGTTGCCCAGTACCCGGGCCAGCTGGGTCTCCGTCTCCACCTTGGTGGGCATCAGGTTCAGCAGCAGGATCTGCAGGGGCCGGATGTCCTGGGTGATGGCCCGGGTCTCCGTCATGACGAAGATGTTCTCCGACGTCAGGACCGAAGTGGCGGGCAGCTGATTGGGGATTTTGATGGGCATCTCACTTCACCTGCTCCAGGGCCTGGGCGATGTCGTCGATCAGATCCTGCTTGTTCTCCAGGCCGCAGCTCATCCGCACCAGGCCCGCGGGGATGCCGGCGGCGGCAAGCTGCTCGTCGGTCATCTGCCGGTGGGTGGAGCTGGCGGGATTCAGGCAGCAGGTGCGGGCGTCCGCCACGTGGGTCTCGATGGCGGCCAGCTTTAAGTGCTTCATGAAGGTGCTGGCCGCCTCCCGGCCGCCCTTCAGCTCAAAGGACACCACGCCGCAGGAGCCGTGGGGCAGATACTTCTCCGCCAGGGCGTGATACTTGTCCCCCGGCAGGCCGCAGTAGATGACGGAGGCCACCTTGGGGTGCCCCGCCAGGAACTCCGCCACCGCCTGGCCGTTCTCGCAGTGGCGGGCCATGCGGACGTGGAGGCTCTCCAGCCCCAGGTTCAGGTAGAAGGCGTTCTGGGGGGACTGGATGGCGCCGAAGTCCCGCATCAGCTGGGCGGTGCACTTGGTGATGAAGGCACCCTCCTTGCCGAACTTCTCCGCATAGGTGATGCCGTGGTAGCTGTCGTCCGGGGTGCAGAGGCCCGGGAACTTGTCCGCGTGGGCCATCCAGTCAAACTTGCCGGAGTCCACGATGGCGCCGCCCACGGCGGCTCCGTGGCCGTCCATGTACTTGGTGGTGGAGTGGGTGACGATGTCGGCGCCCCACTCGAAGGGCCGGCAGTTCACCGGGGTGGCGAAGGTGTTGTCCACGATCAACGGCACGCCGTGGGCATGGGCGGCCCTGGCGAACTTCTCGATGTCCAGCACCGTCAGGGCCGGGTTGGCGATGGTCTCGCCGAACACGGCGCGGGTCGTGGGCCGGAAAGCGGCCTCCAGCTCTTCGTCGGTGCAGTCCGGGGAGACGAAGGTCACCTCGATGCCCATCTTGGCCATGGTGACGGAGATCAGGTTGAAGGTGCCGCCGTAGATGGAGGACGAGGAGACGATGTGGTCCCCGCAGGAGCAGATGTTGAACAGGGCGAAGAAATTGGCCGCCTGGCCGGAGGAGGTGAGCATGGCGGCGGTGCCGCCCTCCAGCTCACAGATCTTGGCGGCCACGTAGTCGTTGGTGGGGTTCTGGAGGCGGGTGTAGAAATAGCCGCTGGCCTCCAGGTCAAAGAGCTTGCCCATGTCCTCACTGGTGGCGTACTTGAAGGTGGTGGACTGGACGATGGGGATCTGCCGGGGCTCGCCGTTGCCGGGGGTGTAGCCCCCCTGGACACATTTCGTTTCGATGCGGTAATCGCTCATGGTGTGTTGCTCCTTTCGATGAGATGAAGATGCCTTTGGAGACGAAAAAACGGCTTTCGTCCCAAAGAAAGACTTTGAGACGAAAGCCGCCAGGCTTCCGCGGTACCACTCAAATTGCGTCGTCCTCACGGTCCGACGCCCCTTTTGGGGTCCAGCAACCCCTCTGCCCTGACGCGGCAGTCCTCGGAGAGGCCCTACCGGCGGCGCGCCGCCCTCGAACCCTCGGCTCAGGAGCCATAGGACCTGGAGACCCTTGCCGCCGGCTTCCACCGCCCGCCGGCTCTCTGAGGGCGCAAGTCTCCGTCCCTCTCCATCATCGCTTTGAAAAGTATTATAGACAGCCGGCGGCGGTTTTGTCAACTGCGGATTTTGTCACGATGTGGGTCGCGGCGGCGGTGGACTTTTGCTCCGGCGTGTGGTACGATGGCCCAAACAGCCGGTACAGGACACCGGAGAGGGAGGAGCACCATGGCCTTTACCCCCATTGATGAGAGCACCTGGGAGCGGCGGGAGTATCTGGAGGCATTTCGCCAGACCGCCATCTATCTGACGGCGGAGGTGGACATCACGGCCCTGTACCAACGCACGAAGGCCCGGGGCGAAAAGCTGTATCCGGCCCTGATTTGGTGTGTGGCCGCCGTGCTGAACCGGCACGCCCACTTCCGCTATGGCAGGGACGAGGCGGGCCGGATCGGGGTGTGGGATGTGCTGCACCCCTATTACACCGTGCCCCGGCGGGACGCGCCGGGCCTGTTTGCCATGAAGGTCACACCCTTTACAGAGGATTACCAGACCTTTCTTGCCGCCTTTCAGGCAGACTACGCCCGGGCGGAGACCTGCGGCCGCCTGCTCTGCGACGAGACTCTGCCGCCCAACCTCTGCGGCATCTCCGCCGTGCCGGGACTGGCTTTTTCCGCCTTCAGCTTCGGCGGGGACCCGAAGCCGGACTTCACGCCCTTTGTGTTGCTGGGGCAGGTCCATCCGGCGGGGGACCGGATGATGCTGCCGGTGGGCGGGGAATTCGCCCACGCCGTCAACGACGGCAGCCACATCAGCGGCTTTTTCCGGGAACTGGAGGAGACCGCCGCCGGACTGTTTTCGGATTAAAAGAGAAAGAGACCGCCCGTGGGGAAGCTGTTTCCCACGGGCGGTTTTCTGTCCGAAAGCCGGCCTCACAAAAATCCTATGTTCCCTATTGACAAGCGGCGCATCCCATGCTATATTAGCCACACGGTTAGTTACCAGACTAATTAACCAGATAACAAACCAACAGGAAAGGGGGAACCGCCTTGACGTTGACGGAAGACCGGCCCATCTTCCAGCAGATCGCGGAGCAGCTGGAGGAGGCGATCCTCTCCGGGGCCTACCCAGAGGAGAGCCAGGTGCCGTCCATTACGGAGTATTCGGTCCAGTACCGGATCAACCCCGCCACCGCTTTGAAGGGCATCAACCTGTTGGTGGACGCGGGGCTGCTGTACAAGAAGCGGGGCGTGGGGATGTTTGTGGCCTCCGGCGCCCGGGAGAAGCTCCGCCAGAGCCGGCGGGAGCGGTTTTATCAGGACTACGTCCAGCGGATGGTGCGGGAGGCCCGGAATCTGGGGCTGACGGACCAGGAGCTGCGGACACTTCTGGAAAGGGGAATGGAAGAAGATGGCCATTGAGTTTCAACACGTCACCAAGACTTTCGGGGACACCCGGGCCCTGGAGGATGTGTCGCTGACCTTTGAAGAGGGAAAAATCTACGGTCTGCTGGGCAACAACGGCGCTGGCAAGTCCACGCTGCTGAACATCCTCACCGGGCGGCTGTGCCCGGACAGCGGCACCGTCACCGTGGACGGCGCCCCCGCCGGCAGCGACGCGGCCCTGAGCCGGCTGTTCCTGGTGGGGGAGAAGAACCTGTACCCCGACGACATGAAGGTGAAGCGGGCCCTGGACACGGCGGCCCTGTTCTACCCGCACTTCGACCGGGCCTATGCCGAGGACCTGGCCAGGCAGTTCGAGCTGCCGCTGAACAAGAAGATCAACGGCCTCTCCACCGGCTATGGCTCCATCTTCCGTATTGTCCTGGGCCTCAGCGTCAACACCCCCTACGTGCTGTTCGACGAGCCCGTCCTGGGCCTGGACGCCCAGCACCGGGACCTGTTCTACAAGCTGCTGGTGCAGAAGTACGCGGAGAGCCCCTGCACCATGGTGATCTCCACCCATCTGATCGCCGAGGTGGCGGACCTGATCGAGCACACCGTCATTATCCGCAGGGGGCAGATCCTCCAGAACGCGCCCACGGAGGCGCTGACCGCCGCCTGCTGGGCGGTGTCCGGCCCTGCCGGGCTGGTGGACGGCTGGGCCGCCGGCCGGGACGTGTTCACCTCCTCCGTGCTGGGCGGGCTCAAGACCGTCTGCGTCCGGGGAGCGGTGGAGGAGGACCTGCCCGCCGGGCTGGAGCGGCGGCGCGTGGGGCTTCAGGAGTACTTTATCAGCCTGATGGAAGAGGAGGATCAGAGATGAACACACCATTCGGCCGGGCCTTCCGGTATGAGATGCGGAACTATTTCCGGGCGGTGGCGGTGCTGTGGCTGGTGATGGCCCTGCTCCCGGCCGCGATGCTGGCGCTGGCCTATTTCCTGGCGGGGGAGACGGCCATGGAGAGCAGCTTCAACGGTTATTCCATGGCGGTGGGGATGTTCGGGCTGATCCTGGGCATGGTGGGCCTGCGGGAGAACCAGCGGGTGCTGAACCAGAACGGCGTGTCCCGCCGGTCCGCCTTCCTGGCGGACGTGGCGGCCCTGGCGGTGGCGGCGCTGCTGGTGGCCGTGGGGGTCTCCGTGATCATGGGCGCCTATCAGGCGGCCCTGGGCAGTGCGGGCCGGCTGCTGATTACGGACTTGTACCAGCTGATCTACGAGCCATCCTCCAACGGCGTGAACCCGGGAGCCCTGGTCCGGGGCGCGGTGTTCTCCGCTGTGGCGGGCTGGATGCTGGCGGCCCTGGGGCAGTTCTGCTCCGCCCTGTACTGGCGGCTGAACAAGTTCTGGACCATCCTGGTCTCCGTGACTGTGCCGCTGGTGCTGATTTTCGGCAGTGCGCCGCTGCTGACCTGGCTGGACACCACCTCCGCCGGACACGCGGCGGTGGAGGCCCTGGCGGCCTTTGGGCGGTTCCTGGCGGCCTCCCCCTGGAATATGGCGGCAGTGCTGCTGGCCATGGGCGCGGTGTTCTTCGCCATCACCTGGCTGCTGCTGCGCCGGGCCATGATCCGGCCTGCGAAGTAAAAGATCAAAGTGAAAAAATAAAGGATAAGAGATATTCCCAACAAAGGGATCTCTTATCCTTTATCTCCTATCTCCGGAGATGTCCTATTGTCCTCCCACGATGCGGCTGTAAGCCCGGGTGGTGAGGCCGTAGACCAGGGCGTAGATGGCGCAGAACACCAGCAGCGTCCCGGCGGTGCAGAGGGCGAAGAGCCGCACGTCAAACAGGTTGAATAGTTCCAGCAGCTTGCACAGCATGGGGAAGGCCGCCGCTACGTGGATGCCCGCCGTCACCAGGGGCAGGAAGAACACCAGCAGCACCTGGCTGCGGATGGAGGAGCGGACCTCCCGGGGGCTCATGCCCACCTGCTGCATAATCTGGTACCGGCGCTGGTCCTCGTACCCCTCGGAGATCTGCTTGTAGTAGATGATGAGCACCGTGGACAGCAGGAACAGCAGTCCCAGGAACACTCCCAGGAACAGGAAGCCGCCGTACATGGTGTACAGGTCCAGAGCATTGTCCTGGCGGCTGATGACGGAGTAGACGCCGTTCACGTCCGCCGCCAGCAGAGGGTCCACAAAGGCCTGCTTTTCCGCCTCCGTGCCGTCCAGGTCCATCTGAACATGGAATTCCCGTTTGTCGCTGGTATCCCGGACATTGACGGCGGACGCCACCGTCTCATTCGCCACCACCAGAGACAGCTGGGCTGTCTGGCCGGAAATGAAGACGGTGTCATTGTACCGGGGGAAGTCCGTGATGGTCCCGGCCACGTGAAAAGGGAGGTCCTCCACATAGAAGGTCTCCGGCAAGGCGAGGTTCTCCGCCTGGATCAGCACCTCATCCGGTGCCAGGTCCACCGTGTGGCCGGTGAGGCGGCCGTAATCGTCGGCGGTGAGCACCCGGATCTGAGTGCTCACTCCATCCTGTGTCAAAAGCGTAAAGGTGTTGCCGGTGTACCAGCCCACCGTGTCCAGCAGGGTGGACCACTGGAGCAGCTCCACCTTCCGGCCCGCCTCCGCGGCGGCGGTCTGGACCCGCTCCAGGGTGTCCGCCGTCGCGGACTCCGCGTCATCCGGCGGGACACCGTCCAGGGACTGGACCACGTCCACGTCATAGGGGAACATCCGGTCCAGGGAATCCTCCAGTCCCGCGTACAGGCTGACGGTGGTGGACACCGTCACCAGCACCATGGTGGAGAGGATGCAGATGTTGGCCAATCCCACGGCGTTCTGCTTCATCCGGTACAGCAGGCCCGCCACGGCGGTGAAGTGCCTGGGCTGGTAGTAGTACCGGGGGTCGTTCCGCAGGTGCTTCAAAAGGGCGATGGACCCGGCGGTGAACAGGCAGTAGGTGCCGATCATCACCAGCGCCACCGCCAGAAAGAAATAGGCCAGAGCGGTAAAGGGGTCCGCCACCGTCAGGGCGGTGGCATAGCCGGCTCCCAGAGTGACGGTGCCCAGCACCACCAGCAGCCGGCGCGTCCGGGGCTCCCGCTCCCCGGCGCTGGCGCTGTGGAGCAGCTCCACGGGCCGGGACCGCAGAAGGCCCGCCAGGTTCCACACCAGCGTCAGCAGGAAGAGGATGCCGAAGAGGGCAGCGGTGTTGGCCATGCCGGGCAGGCTGATCTCAAACCCGTACTGGACCGGCAGGTGGGAGACCTGCAGCAGCAGGAGCAGCACCAGCTTGCTCAGCAGCACCCCCGCCGCCAGGCCCCCCAGAATGGCCGCGGCGGCGCAGTAAATGGTCTCCCACACCATCAGGTGGGCGATGTGGCGCTTTTCCAGCCCCAGGATGTTGTACAGCCCCAGCTCCCGCCGCCGGCGCTTCATGACAAAGCTGTTGGCGTACAGCAGCAGGATCGCGGCGAACAGCGCCACCACCAGCACCCCAATGTACATCAGGCTCTGGAGGTACCCGGCCCCCCGGACGGAGGCCACGATGTCGCTGCGGGTCAGATAGGAGAGGATGTAGTACATGGCGGCGGTCATGCCGCAGGAGAGGAGATAGGGCCCGTAGAACCGGCCGTTGCGCACCAGGTTCACCAGGGCCAGCCGGGGGAAGAAGCCGGACTTACGCATGGGGCTCACCGCCTCCCGCCAAAACCGTCAGGGTGTCGGAGATCCGGCGGAACTGGGATTCCTGGCTCTTGCCGCCCCGGTAGAGCTGGTGGTACACCTGCCCGTCCCGGAGGAACAGCACCCGCCCGGCGTGGCTGGCCGCCTTCACCGAGTGGGTGACCATCAGGATGGTCTGACCAGCATCGTTCAGCTCCCCGAACAGCTCCAGCAGGGCGTCGGAGGACCGGGAGTCCAGGGCGCCGGTGGGCTCATCCGCCAGGATCAGCTGGGGGTCTGTGATGAGGGCCCGGGCCACCGCCGCCCGCTGCTTCTGGCCGCCGGAGACCTCGTAGGGGTACTTGGTCAAAATGTCTGTAATCCCCAGCTGGTCCGCGATGGGGCGGAGCTTTTTCTGCATGGCCCGGTAGTCGGTCCCCGCCAGCACCAGGGGCAGATAGATATTGTCCTGGAGGGAGAAGGTGTCCAGCAGGTTGAAGTCCTGGAACACGAACCCCAGGTGGGACCGGCGGAAGGCCGCCAGGTCCCGCTCCCGGATGGCGGAGAGGGGCTTACCCTCCAGTAAAACCTCCCCGGCGGTGGGGCGGTCCAGAGCCGCCAGGATGTTCAGCAGGGTGGTCTTGCCGGAGCCGGACTCCCCCATGATGGCCACGTACTCCCCCGGCTCCACGGAGAAGCTGACATTGGACAACGCCTGGACTTGGTTCCCGCCGAAGCGGGTGGTGTAGATTTTCTGGATATGCTGTACTTCCAGCAGTGGCATTGCGATTCCTCCTCATATCGGGATCATGCCTCTATTGTAGCGGAAGGGCCGGACTGTCTGCCATGGATTTGGCTTACAGTCCGGCCCGATTCCTTACAGTTTTGTCACATTGGGTCATTCCACCACCCGGCGGCCCCGGGAGAGGTCCAGCCGCACCAGCGTCCCCTGCCCGGGGCGGGAGACGATGGAGATGTTGTGGTTCAGCCGGTCCATCACCCGGCGGCACAGGTACAGCCCGATGCCGGTGGACTTCTTGTCCTCCCGGCCGTTGTAGCCGGTGAAGCCCTTCTCGAACACCCGGGGCAGGTCCTCCTCCCGGATGCCGATGCCGTTGTCGGCGATGACCAGCGTCTCCCCGTCGCCGTAGACGCGGATGCGGCCCCCGGCGGGGGTGTATTTCAGGGCGTTGGACAGCACCTGCTCCACCACGAAGGAGAGCCACTTCTCATCCGTCAGCACCGTCCGGCCTGTCTCCTGGAGGTCCAGGGTGATTTTCTTCAGAATGAACATCCGGGCGAACTTCCGCACCGCCTGCCGGAGCAGGCCGTCCAGGTCCGTGTCCCGGAGGACATAGTCCGTGCTCTCACTGTCCAGCCGCAGGTAGCCCAGCACCATCTCCACGTACTGCTCGATCTTCAGGAGCTCCACCTCCACCTCCGCCCCCACGGCGCCGGGGTTCTCCTGCAGCAGCAGCCGGGCGGCGGCAATGGGGGTCTTGATCTGGTGGGCCCAGAGGGTGTAGTAGTCCGTCATGTCCTCCAGCCGGTCCCGGTTCTCCGCCGCCAGGCGCACCCGGTCGGCGCAGACCGCCCGGAGCAATGCCTGGTAGTCCGCCTCCAGCGCGCCCCGGGGCGGCGGCAGGGGCAGGACAGACTCGTGGACCTTCCGCAGCAGCCCCTCCAGCTCCCGGTGCCGCCGGAGAAAGGCGGAGTACCCCAGGGCGAACAGGAGCAGTCCCAGTGCCAGGCAGAGGAGGCCCGCGTAGGCCACCGCCTCCACCGGCAGGTCATACAGGGCGAACACGGCGGCGAACACCGCCACCGCCCCGGCCAGCAGCAACAGCAGCTTCCACTGGCGTTTCAAGTAGGCTGTCAGCATATGCTCACCCCTCCACCAGATACCCGGCGCCCTTCCGGGTGCGGATGAAATCCGGCAGGCCCGCCGCCTCCAGCTTCCGCCGCAGCCGGGCGATGTTCACCGTCAGGGTGTTCTCGTCCACAAAGCTGTCGGACTCCCACAGCCGGGTCATCAGGGCGTCCCGGCTGACGATCTCCCCCTTGTGCTCCAGGAGGAGCTGGAGGATGCGGCACTCGTTCCGGGTCAGCTCCACCCGCTGGCCGCGGGCGTCCAGTGTCCCGTCGGACACGTTCAGCACCGCCCCGCCGCAGGAGAGCAGGTGGGACGGCGGGCCGAAGTCATAGGCCCGCCGCAGCAGGGCCTGGACCTTGGCGGAGAGGACCTGTAAATCAAAGGGCTTTGCCAGCAGGTCGTCCCCGCCCAGCTGCATGGCCATCACCACATTCACATTGTCTGACGCGGAGGTGAGGAACAGAATGGGCACCTGGGAGACCCGGCGGATCTCCTGGCACCAGTGGTAGCCGTTGAAGAAGGGGAGGGAGATGTCCAGCAGCACCAGATGGGGGTCAAAGGCGGCGAACTCCGCCAGCACGTCGTCGAACCGCTCCGCGCAGCGGACGGTGTAGCCCCAGCCCTCCAGGTGGCGGCGGATGACCCCGGCGATGGCCCCGTCATCCTCCACGATGAAAATGCGGTACATGGACCCCTCCTCTCCCGCCTGGTCAGTCCAGCTCCAGGGACTCCAGCTGGGAGATGATCTCCTGCTGGCGCTCATAGAACAGCAGCTCCTGGTTGTGGGCGAAATACGCGTCGCAGCCGTAGCGGCTGATGAAGGTCGCGGTGTAGTAGTTGATGGTCAGCTCCGTCACCAGGATCAGCAGCTCCTGGCCCTCCGGGAACACCTCCTCGCAGAAGGCGAAGAGGTTGTTCAGCCGCTCTCCGGCGGTCCTGGCCTGGGCCTTCAGGTCCTGGACCATCTGGTCGAAGTCCGCCTTCACCGCGGCAAAGCCCGCCGCATTGTCCGCAGCCTGCCCGGCCAGGGCCCGCTGCCGCTCCAGGGCGGCGATCACAAGGCGGCGGGACCGCTCCGCCTCCTGGGAGAGGCTGCCGGACCGTTTGCCGGTGTCGATGCGGGTCTTCTGCAGGCGCACCTGCTCCTCCAGCAGGGCGGGCAGATCCGCTTCCGGCGCGGCCAGGGCGGCCTTCACGCCCTTCAGGACGGCCAGCAGCTCCCGCAGCATCTCCTCCCGCTCCACCACGGCCCGGGTCTCGTCGGTGACGGCGTCCAGCAGCAAGCCCAGCAGAGACAGCCGTTCGTCGAACTTGGCGGCGGAGGCCCGCTGGCGGATGGCCTTGGTGGCCTTGCCGGCGAGGATCTTGTCCACCTGGTAGTCGCTGCGGTACTTGTTGAACAGGTCGTAGTAGACGGCGAACTCCTTGGCGATCTTGGGGTTCTGGAGATACTGGATGATGAGCTTCTCGTCCACCGGCAGATGGTTCCGCTCGTACAGATGGATCATCTGGCTCAGGTCGTCCCAGCCCCGGGCGGTGACGAACCGCTTGCCGTTCACCGTGGACTCCACCTTGTAGAAGTCGCCCTTTCGGATCTCCAGGTACGTCATCACCGCCGGGTGGACGTGCTCCTGATAGGCGAACTCCTTCCAGGCGTCGAAGTCCGGCTCCACGTCGATGCGCTTGAGCCGGTCCCAGGTGACGATGTCGAACTCCCGGACGGAGCGGTTGTACTCCGGCGGGTTGCCGGCGGTGACCACGATCCACCCCTCCGGCACCCGGTGGCGGCCGAAGATCTTGTATTGCAGGAATTGCAGCATGGAGGGGGCCAGGGTCTCGCTGACGCAGTTGATCTCGTCCAGGAAGAGGATGCCCTCCCGCTTGCCGGTGGCCTCCATGGTCTCGTAGACGGAGGCGATGATCTCGCTCATGGTGTACTCGGAGACCTGATACTCCTTTCCGTCAAAGACCTTCTTCTCGATGAAGGGCAGGCCCAGGGCGCTCTGCCGGGTGTGGTGGGTCATGGAGTAGGACACCAGGCACACGTCCAGCTCCTGGGCGATCTGCTCCATGATGGCGGTCTTGCCGATGCCCGGAGGGCCCATGAGGAACACGGGCCGCTGTTTTTCCACAGGCACCGCGTAGCTGCCGAACTCATCCTTGGTGAAGTACGCCGTCATGGCGTTTTTGATCTGTTCCTTGGCCTCTTTGATATTCATGGCTGTTCCACCTGACTTTCCTCAGTATCGATATGGTTCAAAGGGCAAATTCCGTGTCCAGGAAATCCGCACCGGCGTCCCGGGCCTGCCGGGGCCAGCGGCGGTTGCAGTAGTCCAGGAGAAAGGCGGTGGCCTCTGTCAGACGGCTGCGCAGCAGCAGGTCCACCGCGGCCCGGCAGTTGTCCTGGTCCAGAAAGCCCAGGTCCGCCAGATGCAGCAGCTGGCGCCGCAGGGCGTCGTTGTCCGCCAGGGACAGATTCTGCCGCAGATAGTCCAGATAGTGCGCCTTGGGCCGCATATGCCGGTAGTCGTTGGCGCCGCCGTTGGTGTAGAACTCCTGGTAGGAGTGGCCCCGCAGCAGGGCCAGGGCGTAGATCAGCCGTTCCTCGCCGGTGAAGCGGTCCTCCGGCCGGTAGCAGGCGTCGATCCCCGGGCTGTAGGGCGCCTCCGCCAGGGAGCGGCCCACATAGAAGGCGTATTCCAGCCGCTTCAGCTGGGCGTAGCCCTGGCACAGGAAGATGTTCTCCCGGGAGGTGTCCTGCCGGACGGTGCCGTTGGCGGCCCGCTCGTCCAGGGCGGCCATCAGGGGCTCCCAGTGGGCCAGGGTGTGGATGGGGCGCATATGGGGCGCTGTGATGGCGGTCAGCGCCGGGGAGATGGGGCGGGCGCCAATGGCATTGGTGGCCAGCCGGAAGAGAAAGGCCTCCTCATCCGCCAGCTTCTCCGTCAGCCAGTCCAGGCTGTCCTGAAAGGCGAACACGTCCGCCGTGCCGCCGTACTCCACCACCCGGAGGTTTTCAAAGCGGTTCAGGCCGTAAAAGGCCTCCACCTCCGGGGGGATCACCAGGACCTCCACGCCCCGCAGGGCGGGCACGGCCCTGGCGCTGATCCGGACCACCGGGCCGCCGGGCTCCGCCACGGCCCGGCAGCCCTCGATCCGCAGACATTCCACTTGTGTTTCCATGACTCAGATCTCCTCGCTCTGCAAGACCAGCTTGATGGCCCACACCGGCACGTCCGGAGCGTCGTACCCGTCGTCCAGAAAGACGAAGGCCGCGTCGTAGTCCGGCTTTTTCTCCGGGAAGATGCCCCGGCCGTCAGTGAAGTAGATCATGCCCTTGAGGTTGGTGAACTCCCCCGCCTGGATCAGCTCGTCCACATACTGGAACACCGGACGGAAGTCCGTGCCGCCGAAGCCGTGGAGCTGCATGGTGTCCAGATAGGTGTCGAAGTCCTTCTGGCTGGTGATCTTCCGGTCCTCCTGGATCTCCGCGTCGCACTGGATGATGTGGAGGTTGATCTTGGTGAAGAAGTTCTCCTGCTGGCGCAGGATGTTGTAGGTCTTGGTGACGAACCGCTGCACCAGATCGCCGCTGACGGAGCCGGAGGTGTCGATGGCGATGACGAATTCCTTGATCCGCCGGACCTCCTTGTACTCCAGCGGCTCCACCAGGGGCATATTGCCGTACAGGGACAGACCGTAGGTATAATAGATATAGTCAAACTCGTCCTGGTTCACCTGGGTGACCTCTCCCAGGCTGGCGTAGCGGCGGAGAAAGTCGGCGTAGTCGTAGGTCTCCCGGTTTACCGCTTTCAGCTCCTGGACCAGATTTCCGGCGTCGGTGCCGTGGCGGCGGGAGATGGTCTCCAGGTCCACCTGGAGCCGCTCGCTGATCTCCCGCCAGGTCTGTTCCAGATCCTGTCTCTGCCGCTCCGTGCCGGACTTGGGCGTGGTCCGGCTGCCCTGGCCGCCCCGGCCGGACTTCTGCTTGCCGGGGGTGCCGGTCTCCGGCGTCCGGCCGGTGGACTGGCCGCCGCCTCCGGTGCCCTGGCCGCTCTTCACCGGCAGGTACCACGCCCGGTGATCGTCCGCCAGGAAGGGCTCCCGCAGCCGGGCGATCTGATCGTCGGAGAGGTGCCGGTCCAGGAAGTAGCGATAGAGCTTCTCCGCCGTCAGGGGCCGGACCTGGGAGCGGAGCTCCTTCAGTGTCTCCTCCTGGGCATAGGCCCGGTTGCAGGCGGCGCTGTCCAGATGGAGGTCCGCGATGGCACTCTCCACCGCGATGTCACAGGCCAGGTCCCAGCACCGCCGGTTGATGTTGGCGCTGGTGAACAGATGGCGGAACACGCAGTGGAGCACGATGTGCAGGTAGTCCCGCACGTTCCGGCCCCGCTCCTGCTTGTACATGGACAGGACGTAGTACGTGTCGTAAAACAGGTGCTGGCCGTCCGTGGCCAGGGTGCCGGGGTAGGAGGTCAGCTGGAACTGGCTGAGGGCCAGATCCAGAAACCGCAGGTTCACCAGCAGGGTGTTACGGGTCAGCCGCAGAATATTCTGGGCCAGGGCGTCCGCCTGGCGGAATTTTTCCACATGATCTTCCATAAGCACAACTCTTCCCAAAAGGGCGCCGGGCGCCCGATGTTCTGACCCTATATTTTACCATGGGCCCACCCCCAATGCAAGCGGAACCCGGCGGGGGAGGGTGCCGGCATCTTGCGCCCGGGGCCGGGAGATGGTATGATAAGACCGCACGAACACAAGAGATGGAGTGGAGACATGAAGAAGCTGGTCGTTGGAATCTTAGCCCATGTGGACGCGGGGAAGACCACGCTGTCCGAGGCGCTGCTGTACCAGAGCGGCGCTCTGCGGCGTCTGGGCCGGGTGGACCACCAGGACGCCTTTCTGGACACGGACGCCATGGAGCGGGAGCGGGGCATCACCATCTTCTCCAAGCAGGCGGAGTTCTCCCTGGCGGACACAGAGGTGACCCTGCTGGACACCCCGGGCCATGTGGATTTCTCCGCAGAGGCGGAGCGGACCCTCCAGGTGCTGGACTGCGCCATTCTGGTCATCAGCGGCACCGACGGCGTCCAGGCCCACACCCGCACCCTCTGGCGTCTGCTGGAGCGGTACCATGTCCCCACCTTCCTCTTTATCAACAAAATGGATCTGGCGGGGGCGGACCGCTCCGCCGTGCTGGCGGGGCTGAAGCAGCACTTGAGCCCCGGCTGCGTGGATTTCAGCGGGGAGCGGGACGAATCCTTCCGGGAGGAGGCCGCTGTCTGCGACGAGGCGGTGCTGGTGCGGTATCTGGACACCGGGAATCTGACGGACGGCGACCTGCGGCAGATGGCGGCAGAGCGGAAGCTGTTCCCCTGCTGGTTCGGCTCCGCCCTGAAATTGGAGGGCGTCACGGAGTTCCTGGAGGGGCTGGAACAGTATGCCCCCGTCCCGGCCTGCCCGGCGGAGTTCGGCGCCCGGATCTATAAGATCGCCCGGGACAGCCAGGGGGCCCGCCTCACCTATTTGAAGGTCACCGGCGGTACGCTGCGGGTGAAGGACCTGCTGACCAACCGCCGCCCCGGCCTGCCGGACCAGCAGGTATGGGAGGAGAAGGCGGACCAGATCCGCGTCTACTCCGGCGCCAAGTTCCGCACCGTGGAGGAGGCCCCGGCGGGTACCGTGTGCGCTGTGACGGGCCTCTCCCGCAGCCGGGCGGGGGAGGGCCTGGGGATCGAGACCGGCTGGACCACCCCGGTGCTGGAGCCGGTGCTGACCTATCAGGTGCTGCTGCCGGAGGGGGCGGATCCCCACACGGCCCTGGGGAACCTGCGGCAGCTGGAAGAGGAGGACCCCCAGCTCCACATCGCCTGGAACGAGCAGACCCGGCAGATCCACGTGCAGCTGATGGGGGAGATCCAGCTGGAGATCCTCCAGCGGATGGTCCGGGAGCGGTTCGGCCTGGAGGTGGCCTTCGGCCCAGGCGCCATCTGCTACCGGGAGACCATTGCCGCCCCGGTGGAGGGCATCGGCCACTTTGAGCCCCTGCGCCATTACGCGGAGGTCCACCTGCTGCTGGAGCCGGGGGAGCGGGGCAGCGGTCTGGTGTTCGCCGCCGCCTGTCCGGAGGATCAGCTGGAGGGCCGGTGGCAGCGGCTGGTGCTGACCCACCTGGCGGAGAAGGAGCATCTGGGGGTGCTGACCGGCTCCCCTATCACGGACATGAAGATCACCCTGGTGGCGGGCCGGGCCCACGTGAAGCACACGGAGGGCGGGGACTTCCGCCAGGCCACCTACCGGGCGGTGCGCCAGGGGCTGATGGAGGCGGAGAGTATTCTGCTGGAGCCCTGGTACGACTTCCGGCTGGAGCTGCCCGGGCCTCAGGTGGGCCGGGCCATGACGGATCTCCAGCAGATGGGCGCCCGGCTGAACCCGCCGGAGACGGTGGGGGAGGAATCGGTGCTCACCGGCTCCGTGGCGGTGTCCGCTCTGGGGGATTACGCCCGGGAGGTGGCCGCCTATACCCAGGGACGGGGGCGGCTGCTGTGCACCCTCCGGGGCTACGAGCCCTGCCCGGACCAGGACGCGGTGCTGGCGGCCATCGACTACGACCCCACGGCGGATCTGGACAACTCCCCGGACTCCGTGTTCTGCAGCCACGGCGCCGGCGTCATCGTCCCCTGGGACGAGGTGCCCGCCCGGGCCCACGTGTCCAGCGGCCTCTCCCTGGGGCCGGAGGCGGATGCGGAGGCCGGCGGCCCGGACACCCGCCGCTCCTCCGCCTATGCGGGAACCATCGAGCAGGACAAGGAGCTCCAGGCCATCTTCGAGCGGACCTACGGCCCCGTCAAGCGGCGGGCCTTTCTCCCGCCCAAGGAGCCCCGGCGGCCTGCTCCGGCGGCGGAGACGGAACAGGAGAAGCGGGCCATCCGGGAGCAGTTCTCCGGCCCGGAGTACCTGCTGGTGGACGGATACAACATCATCTTCGCCTGGGATGAGCTGAAGGCCATCGCCCGGGACAATCTGGACGCCGCCCGCAAGCAGCTGTGCGACATCCTCAGCAACTACCAGGGCTTTCGAAGGTGCGAGGTCATCGCCGTGTTTGACGCCTACAAGGTGAAGGGCGGCCAGGGCAGCGTGGAGAAGTACCACAACATCCACGTGGTCTACACCAAGGAGGCGGAGACGGCGGACGCCTATATCGAGCGGGCCACCTACGAGATCGGCCGCCACCACCGGGTGCGGGTGGC
Source organism: Candidatus Oscillibacter excrementavium (assembly GCA_019118505.1). Lineage (GTDB taxonomy): Bacteria > Bacillota > Clostridia > Oscillospirales > Oscillospiraceae > Oscillibacter > Oscillibacter excrementavium. The sequence continues at coordinate 5,981 of DWYU01000183.1, read as the reverse complement.
CACCTCCGACGGGCCGGAGCAGCTGATCATCCTGGGCCACGGGGCCCTGCGGCTCTCCGCCAGCGCCTTTCGGCAGGAGGTGGAGCAGGTGGAGGGCCAGATCGCCGACATCCTGGCCGCCAACAACCACCTGAAAAAGACGGGCAACGTCCGCTCCGCCCTGGAGCGGGCCCAGAGACAGACAGAGGAGGAACAGCCATGATCGGATTGAGCGGCGCGGCAGGCGCGGTGCTGGTCCTCTGCGGCCAGGTCCGCTCCGCCCTGGAGCGCAAGGGCCTGCCCCGGAGAGAACTGGCCGGCGGCCGGGTGCGGATCGAGCCCCGGTACAACCAGGGCTCCGGCTTCGGCCTCTTTCCGCTGAAGGCCCGGCAGATGGCGGTGCCGTCCCTGGCGGCCCTGCTGGCGCTGCTGGGGATCAGCGGCGGCCGTGGCCTGGGGGCGGGATTGTTGCTGGGAGGTGGACTCAGCAACCTGTGGGAGCGGGTCCGCCACGGCCGGGTGCTGGACTACCTGCGTTTTCCCAGGGCCCCGGGGCCGCTGAAGAAGTACACCTATAATCTGGCCGACCTGGCCATCCTCCTGGGGGCGGTGCTGCTGGTCCTGCGGCCCAGGAGACGGTGACGCGTTCAAAAGCCGTCCCGCGCAAAATCGCGCGGGGCGGCTTTCTTCATAAAATTTCAAGAAAATTCCCCGTTTTTTTGCAAGGAAAAGATGTTTATACTGCAAGTATGGACCCAATCCTCAATCTGTAACTGTTTTGTAAATTGACAAGCGGGCGGTTTTGTGTATATATTAACTGTATTAGTACGGGCAGTACAGTTTTCTCAAATTGTTCACAAGTTTCCTATTGACAAATTTCTGGATTGTGTTATTGTATTATTCAAATAATACAGAAAAAGCCTGTAACATCCGCCCCTCCGCCGCGTCTGATCTGTAAGGAGTTTTACAGAGATTTGACCGGAACGCCACAGAGTGTTGATGTGGATGCGGTATTCTGGCGTTGAAAAAAGTTTTCTGCAGTTGAAGCATTTGGCGGAGCTGCGTCGTATGAAAAGACGAGACGAAAGAAGGGAGCCTGTTATGAAGATCCTGATCACCACAGATTGGTATACCCCGGCGGTCAACGGCGTGGTGACTTCTGTGAAAAACCTGCAGCGGGAGCTGGAGCACCGGGGACATGAGGTCCGGATTCTGACCCTGTCCCAGACCCTGCACTCCTGGTCCCGGGATGGCATCACCGCCATCGGCTCCATCAATGCGGGGCGGATCTATCCCGGCGCCCGGCTCCGCACCGCCATGGCGGGCCGCTGGGTGCGGGAGCTGCTGGCCTGGCAGCCGGACGTGATCCACTCCCAGTGCGAGTTCAGCACCTTTTTCATGGCCCGCCGCATTGTGGAGGAACTGGACATCCCCCTGATCCACACCTACCACACGGTCTACGAGGACTACACCCACTACTTCTCTCCCAGCATCCGGATGGGACGGTGCGCAGTGGCGGCGTTTTCCCGGTGGGTGGCCGATCAGACGGACTGCATGATCGCCCCCACCGGAAAGGTGCGGAACCTGCTCCAGGGGTATGGCGTCCGGTGCCCGGTGTTCGTGGTGCCCACGGGCATCGACCTGCGGCGGTTCCAGCAGGGGGCCGATCCCATGCGCCGGGCGGTGCTGCGGGCCTCTCTGGGCATCCCCGCCGAAAACACTGTGCTGGTGTGCGTGGGCCGCTTGGCGGAGGAGAAGAACATCCAGGAGCTGCTGCGCCTCCGGGCCGCTCTGGGCAGCCGCCCCGTGACGCTGCTGCTGGTGGGGGATGGGCCGGACCGGCCCCGGCTGGAGCAGGTGGCCCGCGATTTGAAATTGGGGGCCCCGGCGGTGATTTTCGCCGGAATGGTGGCGCCGGAGGAGGTGCCGGACTGGTACCGGCTGGGGGACCTGTTCGTCAGTGCCTCTTCCAGCGAGACCCAGGGCCTGACCTACATCGAGGCCCTGGCCGCCGGCGTACCGGCCCTGTGCCGGGCGGACCCCTGCCTGGAGGGCGTTATCCAGGACGGCGAGAACGGCTGGCAGTACCGCAGCACCGAGGAGTTCCGGCAGCGGCTGGAGGCGTTCCTGGCCCATCCGGAGACCCATGAGACCCTTCGCCGCCAGGCGGCGGAGAGCGCGGAGCAGTTCTCCGCCCAGCGGTTCGCCCAACGGGTGGAAAAGATCTATCAAATGCAGCTGGCCCGGCGGCCCGCCTGCCAGATCCAGGGGGTGATCGCATGACCAGAAGTGTAAATCGGACGGTTTTCCAGGCGGTGTCCCTGTTCGGCCTGCTGCTGTGTGTCGCGGCTGGCATCTGGGCCTGGAGGGCGGGGCTGCTGACCTCCCAGGAGCGGATGCAGGCTTTTGTGACCAGCTGCGGCGCCGCGGGCGGGCTGCTGTTCGTGGCCTTCCAGGCGGTGCAGGTGGTGGTGCCGGTGCTGCCGGGAGGACTGGGATGCCTTGTGGGCGTGGTGCTGTTCGGCCCGGTGGTGGGCTTTGTCTACAACTATGTGGGCATCTGCATCGGGTCCCTGATGGCCTTCGCGGTGGCCCGCAACTGCGGGCGGCCCCTGCTGAATCTCCTGTTTTCTGAAAAGCTCCTGACCAAGTACAGCAGCTGGACGGAGCAGAACAACCGGTTCGCCCGGCTCTTTGCCCTGGCCATCTTTTTCCCGGTGGCGCCGGATGACTTCCTGTGCTATCTGGCGGGCACCACCTCCATGACGTGGCGGCGGTTCACCGCCATCATCCTGCTGGGCAAGCCCTTTTCCATCGCCCTGTACAGCCTGGGGCTGACGGTGCTGTTTCAGCAGATCACGGGGTGGCTGGCATAAAAACCTCCGCCGGCAGACGGAGAGACAGAGGAGACACTTATGCGCGTTTTCATTTACAACGGCGGCCTGCGCCTGGTGGGCAAAAGCGGTGTGGGACAGGCCATCTTCCACCAGCGGGAGATGCTGCGCCGGGCCCGCATCGAGACCACCCACCACTGGCTCCAGAAGGCGGGAGCCGTCCATATCAATACCGTGCTGCCGGACTCGGTGCTGGCGGCCCTGGCCGCCAGGCTCATGGGACGGAAGGTCATCTACTACGGCCACTCCACCATGGAGGATTTCCGGAGTTCCTTCCGGGGATCGGATAAGCTGGCCCCTCTCTTCCGGCGGTGGATCACCTTTTGCTACGGACTGGGAGATGTGGTGCTGACGCCTACGGAGTACTCCCGCCGCCTACTGGAGAGCTACGGCTTAAAGCCCCCGGTGTACAGCATCTCCAACGGCGTGGACACGGACTTCTTTGCCCCGGACCCGGCCCGGCGGGAGGACTTCCGCCGCCGGTGGAACATCCCGGAGGGACAGCGGACCGTCATCTCCGTGGGCCACACCATCGCCCGGAAGGGCCTGCCGGAATTCCTGGAGCTGGCCGTCAGGATGCCGGACGTCCGCTTCCTCTGGTTCGGCTGGACAGATCCCTGCCTCATCCCCCAGGAGGTGCGGCAGGCCATGGAGCAGGCACCGGAGAACGTGACCTTCGCCGGCTTCGTGGACCGGGAGACCCTGCGGGAGGCCTACTGCGGCGCGGATGTCTTTGCCTTCATGAGCCATGAGGAGACCGAGGGCATCGTGGTGCTGGAGGCCCTGGCCTGCGGCATCCCCACGGTGGTGCGGGACATCCCGGTGTATGCCGGGTGGCTGCGGGACGGCAAAAACGTCTACAAGGCGGACAGTACGGAGGCGTTCCGGCAGCGGGTCACGGGCCTGCTGGACGGGGCCCTGCCGGATCTGACGGAGGCAGGCCGCCGGGTGGCGGAGGAGCGGAGCATGGCGGCCATGGGCGAGCAGCTCCGGGAGATCTACCGGCGCATGGACATCCTGCCGGCGGCACGGCCGGCGCATCCGCAGCGGAATCAGGCCCGGGCCTGAGACGGCTGAACGGGGGGACACAGACGGCAAAATCCTGGTATTCCCACCGGAAAATATACTCATACAAGATCCATGTTCAGAGAAACCGAAGGAAAAGACCGGCTCCGGCGCTTATGCGCCGGAGCCGGTCTTTCATTTGCCGGGGGGATCGATCACTGGGGCAGCGTCTGGACCACGCCCCGGGCGCAGTCCACGGAGACCATGGTGCCGTCCTTCAGCCGCTGCACCGCGCCGGAGGCCCCCACGATCACCGCCTTGCCCAGGGTCAGGCCCACGGTGGCGGCGTGGCCGTTGACGCCGCTCTCCTCGCTGATGATGGCGGCGGCCTGCCGGATATAGGGCAGCAGGTCATTGGTGGTGTAGGGCACCACCAGCACGTCGCCGGGCCGGAACTTGGCGGCCACCTCCTCCGGGGACCGGCAGACGCACAGGGGGCCCGAGGCATTGCTGGTCCCCACGCCAACGGCATTGAGCAGAGCCCCGCCCACCAGGTGGACTTTGATCATGTTGGTGGTGCCGGACACACCCACCGGCACGCCGGCGGTGATGACCACCAGGTCGCCCTGCTTCACCAGCTCCGCCTTCTCCGCCGCCTCAATGGCGAAGTCGATGAGCTGGTCGGTGTTTTGCGCGTAGGGCATCAGCAGGGGCGCCACGCCCCAGTACAGGGCCATCTGCCGCTGGACCCGCTCGCTGAGCAGGCAGGCCACCACCATGGTGCCGGGGCGGAAGCGGCTCACCAGCCGGGCGGTGGCGCCGCTCTGGCTGACGGTGAGGATGGCGTCGGCGCCGATGTCCATGGCGGTGGTGCAGGCGGCGTGGGCCGTGGCGGCGGCGATGGACAGGCGGCTGGAGCCCAGCAGGTTGTGCATCCGCTTGGCGTAGTTGATGTCCGCCTCGGTCCGCAGGGCGATGGCGTCCATGGTCCGCACCGCCTCCACCGGGTACTTGCCCGCCGCTGTCTCGCCGGAGAGCATGATGGCGGAGGTACCGTCGTAGATGGCATTGGCCACGTCGGTGATCTCCGCCCGGGTGGGACGGGGGTTTTCCACCATGGAGTCCAGCATCTGGGTGGCGGTGATCACCGGCTTGCCGGCGGCCACGCACTGGGCGATGATGTCCTTCTGGATGATGGGGATCTCCGTGAAGTCGATCTCCACCCCCATGTCGCCCCGGGCCACCATGATGCCGTCCGCCACCGACAGGATCTCCGCCAGGTTGCTGACGCCCTCCTGGTTCTCAATCTTGGCGATGATCTGGATGGAGGAGTCCGCCTCATCCAGCAGACGGCGGATCTCCCGCACGTCGTCCGCCGTGCGGACGAAGCTGGCGGCGATGAAGTCAAAGCCCTGCTCCACGCCGAAGAGGATGTCCTCCCGGTCCCGCTGGCTCATATAGGGCATGGACAGGCGGACGCCGGGCACGTTGACGCCCTTGTTGTTCTTCATGACGCCGTCGTTCTCCACCCGGCAGCGGATGTCGGTGGCGGTGGTCTCCAGCACGGTCAGGCGCACCAGACCGTCGTCCAGCAGGATGGTGCCGCCGGCCTTCACGTCCCCCGGCAGATCGGCGTAGGTGACGGAGCAGATGCTCTGGTCCCCCACCACATCCCGGGTGGTCAGGGTGAACTCCTGACCGGTCCGCAGGGTGACGGAGCCGCCGTCAAAGGATCTGAGGCGCACCTCCGGCCCCTTGGTATCCAGCATGGCGGCCACGGGCAGATCCAGCTCCGCCCGCAGAGACTTCAAAGCGTCCAGCCGCTGCTTGTGCTCCGGATGGCTGCCGTGGGAGAAGTTGAAGCGGGCCACGTTCATCCCGGCTTCCAGCATCTCCCGCAGGACGCCCTCCCGGTCCGTGGCGGGGCCCAGTGTGCATACGATCTTTGTCTTTCTCATGCTATCACATCCACCTTTCGGTCAGAAGAAATCTGCTTCGCCTTTCAGTCTACCACAAACAGCTTCCGCAAAAAAGCGGAAAGATGTTAAAAAATCGCGAGATTCCCTCGGACAGACCTCCGCCGGAGCGGGCACTGTGCTGCCC
>DWYU01000182.1 GCA_019118505.1 Candidatus Oscillibacter excrementavium | reverse complement strand
CCGGAGGCCCGCTCCTTGGTGATCTGCTCGTAGGCGGCGTTGATCTCCTTCATCTTCTCCTGGGCCAGGTCCGCCAGCGGATTGTCGTGGTAGTTGTCCGGGTGGTACTTTCGGGCCAGATCTCGATATGCTTTTTTGATCTCCTCGTCGGAGGCTGTCTCCGGCACGCCCAGAATCTGATAGGGATCGTTCATGTGGTCTCCTTCTTGTGTTTCTTTCTCTGTTCTCTGGGGGGCGGCCTGTGGAAGGTCCCCTCCAGCACGGCCCGGCCCACGGCGAAGAGCGCGGTGTACACCGTGCTCTCCAGCAGGGGGCGCCAGACGCCGAAGTCCCACAGCTCAAAGGCCGTGGCGATCATGTGGACGGAGTGGTCCAGCGTCCTGGCAAAGGCCTGGCGGCTCTCCTCGTCCCATTTGCCGTCCGTCAGCCCATACCGCAGGGCCACGGGGTTGTAGTTGCCGGAGGCGGCGTCCTTCTCCAGGTCGTCCGCCGCGTCGATGAGGTACACCCACCGGCCCAGGTGGTAGAGCATCTGCTCCAGCACCCGCCGCCGCACCGGGTCCGTCACATCGGCGGCGGCCGCCGCCAGCAGCTGGGCGAAGGTGTCCGCCGCCGCGTCCATGGAGGGGCAGCGGGCCTTTTCCAGATCGGCCAGGGCCGCCAGCTGCCGGCGTACCCGGGCGTCAAAGTCCGGCCGGGCCGCCGCCGCCCGCCGGTAGGCGGGGCCCAGTGCGGCGGCACCGCCCCGGTACCCCAGCCCCTTCCAGAACCCGTGGTCCGCGACGCCGTCCCGCAGCTGCCACCAGGCCAGGATCACGCTCTCGTCCGCCGCCAGCTCCAGAGCCGGCGTGGCGGGCTGGTAGTCCCGGGGCCGGATGGGGCTGGACACGCACCGCCGCCGGCAGGGCGCCGCCTCCGCCGGGTCCGACAGCAGGATGGCCAGATAGGTGAAGTCGTAGTTCAGGATCATCCGGGCCGCCGGGCCGTATCGCCGCCCCAGGGTGTGGCACAGCCCGCAGTAGGCCCGGCGGAAGCGGTCCGCCTCCTGCTGGGGCAGGGCCTCCAGCGGGGGCCGCACATAGCCGAACACGCCCCCTTAAAACAGCCGGACGATGGTAAAGGACAGCCCGCCCTTTGCCCGCAGCCTGCGGTCGTAGAGGATGGCGAACACGATGCCCAGCACGAAGCCGGCTCCCGCCACCGCGTACTGCACGCCCACGCTGGCCGTCACCAGGGAGGTGATCACGTACCCCGCCAGGAACAGCACCACCGGGATCAGATACACCAACACCACGATCCGCAGCATCTTCTTGGTGCTGCTCTCCACCACCACCTTCTGCCCGGGCCGGGCGCCGATGGGGTTCACCGCCCTGGCGTACACCGACGCGCCGGAGACGCCGCAGCCGGCGCACTCCTCGCAGTCGTGTCCGCAGGCGGACTTCCGGGGCACGGAGATCTCCGCGTGGTCCGTATCCAAAATCCGTTCAACTGTTGCGATCTGTGTCATGTTGTCTCGTCTCCTGTATCTGGGTTCTCTCCGGCGGGGGTGTCAGGTTCCGCCGGCTGGTCTGTGCTCTGTTCGGAAATGGTGACCCGCACCCGGTAGGGTCCGCCGGAGACGCCCACGTCCCGGCCCACCACCGTCACCTCCGCCGGGACGGTGTAGGTGCCCACGGCGGAGCCGAAGTCTGACAGGTCCACGGTCACCAGGATGTTGTCCTCCGTGATAGCCGCCACGTCGGCGCTGGTGCCGAAGATTCCCACGGACAGCTGCTCCGTCAGCAGGTCCACACTCCGGTCCTCCGGCGCGTTGGTCAGAATGAAGTTGGACGCCGTCACGGTGCTGCGCTGCAGATCGTTGAAGGAGATCCGCAGGGTCGCCCGGGTGACGCCGCTGAGGTTCTCGCACCCCTCCGGGATGGGGATGGCGTAGCTGTAGTTGGTGGTGCTGCCCAGGCTGGCCAGGTCGAACTCGTCCAGCACGATGCTGTCCATATTGTTCAGCACCTCCGCCGGGCCGGACACCAGGATGGTCTCCGGCTCGATCCGCCAGGTCACGTTGCTCATCCGGGCGCCGGCGGACTCCCGGAAGTCCATGGTCAGCATCAGCTCCCGGGTCACGTACACCGGCAGCGTCACCCGGATGGTCTCCTCCGTGGTCTGGAGGCTGGTGTCCTCCAGCAGCTGGTCATTGGCGTCATAGAACTGGATGGGCAGGTCCTCCGTGACGGTGGAGGTGGCGTCCTCCCCCAGGTCCAGCGTCACCTTGGCGTAGCTGACGGCGTCCACGTCCGCCTGGTCCCCCCGGACCTCGATCTGCGTGGGATTGATCTGCAGCTCCCCGGCGGAGTAGCCCTCCGCCACGTTGCCGGTGAGCTCACACCGGACGTCCACCGTCTTGTGGTACAGCTCCGCCACATTGATGGTGATGGTGGAGGGCGTCCGGTCGCTGACGGTGACGTTCTGGCGGAAATACTCCTCCGTGTAGCCGTAGATCACCGAGGTCACGGTCTGCACTCCCGTCCGGCTCACGTTGGAGAGATCCACCGTCACCCGGATATAGTCTTTGTCCAGCATGGCCAGGTCAATCATGGTCCCCCGCATCTCCAGGTCCACGGTGGTCACCGTGTCCTCGTCCAGCAGCATGAAGCCCCGCTCGGTCAGCACGGTCTCGCCGGTGTAGGTGACAGGCACGTCCCGGAACCACTTGGTGTGGTACACAGGGCCCCCGTTGTCGCCGAAGTTGTCCACGAAGATCCACACCACGATGGCCGCCAGGATACACAGGGCGAGATACAGCGCCTTCTGCTTGGGATTACTTTTCATGGTCGTCGCCTCCCGTGCCTCCGGCCCGCAGCAGATTCATCAGGCTGAACTTGGGCTTGTCCTCCCCGACCTCCTGCGGAAGCAGTTCGTTCCGCAGGATGTTGGCCAGTGTCTCCGGCTTCAGGTGGCGCTTCAGCATTCCCCCGATGGCCACGGAGATGGACCCGGTCTCCTCCGAGACGATGACCACCACCGCGTCGGAGTTCTCGCTCATGCCGATACCGGCCCGGTGGCGCATCCCCAGATCCCGGGAGAGGTTGACGTTCTTGCTGAGGGGCAGCATACACCCGGCGCCCAGCACCCGTCCGTCCCGGACGATGACGGCGCCGTCGTGCATGGGGGCCTTGACGAAGAAGATGTTCTTCAAAAGCTCGCTGGACACCGCCGCGTCCAGCACCGTGCCGCTGCGGACCATGTCGTCCAGCAGGTTCTCCCGCTCAAAGACGATCAGGGCGCCGGTGCGGGTCTGGGACATCTCCGTGCAGGCCAGCACCGTCTGGTCGATGGCCTGCTCCACGGCGCTGCCGGCCTCCGTCCGGGTGAAGAAGGCGATGAAGCGGCGGCTGCCCACGTCCTCCAGGATCCGCCGGATCTCCGGCTGGAACAGAACGATCAGCGCCACCACGCCCCAGCGCACCAGCTGATCCATGATGAAGTTGATGCTGTTCATATTCAGGATGGTGGACAGCATCAGCGCCGCCAGGAACACCAGCACGCCCTTCAGCAGGCTGGCGGCCCGGGTGCTGTGGATCAGCGTCAGGATCTTGTAAAAGACAAAGACCATGATGGCCATATCCAAGATGTCCGTGATCTTCAGCATCATCAGATACCTGCCGATGATCCCGGGCAGCGTGGAGAACGTGATAAAATCCATTGGACGACATCATCCCTTTCAGGCCGTGACATGAATACTTAGATTATATAAAATCTGCCAGTAGAATGCAAGGTAAACAGGGCTAAAATTCACGGTCTGTTCAGAAAATCACTGGCAGATTTCCCCAATGGCCGCCAGAAGGCGGTGCACCTCCTCCCGGGTGTTCCAGTGGGAGAAGCTGATGCGCACGGAGCCGGTGTCCAGCGTCCCGGCGGTGCGGTGGGCCAGGGGCGCGCAGTGGAGCCCCGCCCGCACCGCGATGCCCCGCTCCGCCAGGGCATTTCCCAGGGCCTCCGCGTCCAGGTGCTCCGGGACGACGGACAGCACCCCTGTCTGGGCCGCCAGGTCCGGCAGGGCGTACACCCGGAGACCGGGAATCCGCCGCAGGCCCTCCGCCGCCAGAGCGGCCAGCTGCCGCTCCTCGGCGCAGATGGCCTCCGGCCCCAGCTGCCGGACGAACCGGACCCCCGCCAGCAGCCCCGCGATGCCGGGCATGTTGTGGGTGCCCGCCTCCAGCCGGTCCGGCAGGAAGTCCGGCATGGCCTGCTGTTCCGAAAGGCTGCCGGTGCCGCCCTCCAGCAGGGTGCGGGTGGGAACGTCCTGCCCGCACAGCAGCACCCCGGTGCCCTGGGGGCCGTACAGCCCCTTGTGGCCCGGCATGGCGATGAAGGCCGCCCCCAGGGCCGCCATGTCCAGGGTCAGCACCCCGGCGGCCTGGGAGTCGTCGATGACAAAGGGCACCCCCCGCTTTCGGCACAGGGCGGCGATGGCCTCCACCGGCTGGACAAAGCCGAACACGTTGGACACATGACTGCAGATCACCGCGTCCACGCCGGGGACCACCAGCCGGTCAAAGGCCTCCAGCACCGCCTCCGGGCGGAACAGCGGCGCCGCCGCCACGGACACCCGGGCCCCCAGGGCCTCCAGGGGCCGGGTGACGGCATTGTGCTCGTAGCCGGAGACCACCGCCCTGCCGCCGGGGGGCACCAGGCTCTTGATGGCGATGTTCAGGGCGTGGGTGGCGTTCAGGGTAAAGACCACCTGCTCCGGGTTTTGCAGATGGTACAGCTCCGCCAGCTCCGTCCGGCAGTCGAAGGCGGCGTCCGCCGCCCGCATGGCCGCCGGATAGCCCCCACGGCCGGGGGAGCTCATGGTGGCCATGGCCTCCGCCATGGCGTCCACCACGGACCTGGGCTTCTGGAAGGTGGTGGCCGCGCTGTCCAGGTAGATCACGGTCTCACCTCCTGATACGTCCCCCGCTGGGTCAGAAATATTTGAACAGGGTCCAGAGACTCCCTGTGAAGGGCCGTCAGGGCAGCCGTCAGGGCGGAGTCCGCGATCTGCACGGCATAGGCGCAGCCCCGGTCCGTCAGGTCCCGGGGGGCCCGGAAGATCCGGCAGCGGATCCCCGCCCGGGCCAGGGCCCGCTGCATCCGCTGGGCGTAGGTCACCGAGCGGGCGATGATCAAATAGTGCTCCACAGACACTCCTCCTCTCTCCCCATTGTATGGGGCGGGAGGCCGGATGTGCAGCGCACTTCCGCCCGCAGCGGACCAGGGTGCGGGAACGGCCCCATGCGCCGACTCCGCATAGCAAAAGGACGCGCCCGCAGGCGTGTCCTTTTCCGCGCTCAGGAAATGCGCTCCAGCAGCGCCACCGCGTGGGCCGCCATGCCGGAGCCGTCCCCGGTGAAGCCCAGGTGCTCCTCCGTGGTGGCCTTCACGTTCACCCGGTCCGCCTCCACTCCCAGGACGGCGGCCAGATTGGACTCCATCTGTCCCCGGTAGGGCCCCACCCTGGGGGCCTGGGCGATGAGGGTGGCGTCGATGTTCACCACCGACCAGCCGCCCGCTTTCAGCAGTGCCGCCACCTGCCCCAGCAGCTCCAGGCTGGAGATGCCGGCGTAGCGGGGATCGCTGTCCGGGAACAGCTTGCCGATGTCCCCCAGCTTGGCGGCGCCGCACAGGGCGTCCATCACCGCGTGGGTCAGCACGTCCGCGTCGGAGTGGCCCAGCAGCCCCCGGTCCCAGGGGATGTCCACGCCCCCCAGCACCAGCCGCCGGCCCTCCGTCAGCCGGTGGACGTCATATCCATGTCCGATCCGCAGATTCGTCATCGCCGCTCCTCCCTGTCCCGCAGAATGGCCTCCGCCAGGATCAGATCCACCGGGGTGGTGATCTTCAGGTTCTCCTCGTCCCCCTCCACCAGATAGACCCGCTTGCCCATCCGCTCCACGGCGGAGCAGTCGTCCGTCACGGGGATGTTCCCCTCGATGGCCGCCTGAAGGGCCGCCTTCAGCAGGTCCCGCTGGAAGATCTGGGGCGTCTGCACCGCCCGCAGGACGCTCCGGTCCAGGGTCTCCGCCACCGTGCCGTCGCTGCGGACGGCCTTGATGGTGTCCTTCACCGGCACCGCCGGGGCCGCCGCGCCCCGCTGGGCCGCCTGCTCCGCCACCGCGTCGATGAGGTCCGGCGTCACCAGCGGGCGGGCACCGTCCTGCACCGCCAGCAGCTCCGCGTCCTCCCCCGCCTCCAGGGCCGCCAGCAGCACCGAGTGGGCCCGGCTCTCCCCGCCCCGGACCACCTTGGCGCACTTGGTGATGCCGTAGGTTCTGCACAGCTGGGAGATGGTCAGGAAGTCCTCCTCCCGGGCGGCCACCACGATGGTGTCCACCCGCCGGGCCTGCTGGAGGGCCGTCAGCGTCCTGGCCAGCACCGGCACCCCGTCCAGGGGCTGGAGCAGCTTGTTGACGCCCCCCATCCGGGAGGAGCTGCCCGCCGCCGCCACCAGGGCGGCGCACCGGGGGCGCTGGGCCTCCCGGAATCTTTTGAAAAATCCCATGATCCGACCTCCGTGGGAAGGTTCCCGAAACAGCAGAATGTTCGCGGACCGCTGCCCGCGAACACCTGATCAACCCGGAGAGACGGGGGACTGGAACATGGCCCGCTCCACCCGCTTCTCCAATTCCTCATAGCCGCTGTCCTCTGCCAGCACCAGCTCCGACAGCAGGATCTGCTTGGCGCTGTGGAGCATCTTCCGCTCCCCGTTGGAGAGGCCCCGCCTCCGCTCCCGGTACAGCAGGCCCTTGATGACCCGGGCCACCTCGTACAGGTCGCCGCTTTTCAGGCGGGCCATATTCTCCCGGTAGCGCTTGTTCCAGTTGCTGTTCTCCTCCACCGGCATGGAGGGGATGGCCGCGATCAGCGCCTCCGCCTCCGGCCGCTGGATGATGGAGCGGATCCCGATGGCCTGGCTGTTGGCGGTGGGGATCTTCAGCAGCAGTCCACCCACCGGCATCTTGAACACATAGTAATCCTGTGTACTCCCCGCGACCTTTTCCCGAACAATGGCGTCAATCACGCCGGCCCCGTGCATTGGATGAACGACCAGATCCCCAACGCTGAACATGGTAAACTCCTTCCCACTTCCGCCGGGCGGTGCCTGGAACCCGCTCTCACTCTCTCCACTTTTCTGTTTTCACAACTATCATTATAACGGCTTATGGATCGGTTTACAAGCGCATTTTGAAATTTTTTTACTATTTTGCAGCATTTTTCCAGCCCTCCGGCGAAAAAACAGGGGTCTTGCCGTCCATACCCGGCGGACAAACCGGCATCCCACCGGCGGCAAGCCGCGGAAAAAGGCCGGACGGCAGCCAGCCGTCCGGCCCTTGTCACAGGGAGCTTATCTCTTGTTGGAGCGGCGCCAGATGTGCATCTTCTCCGCCTCGGCGATCAGCTCCTCCCGGAACTGGGGATGGGCGATGGAGATCAGGCCCTCGGCCCGCTCCCAGGTGGACTTGCCCTTCACGTTGAACTTGCCGTACTCCGTCACCACATAGTGGAGGTTGGTGCGGGTGGCGGTGACCACGGAGCCCTCCAGCAGGGTGGGCCGGATCCGGGACTTCAGCTGGCCGGTCTTTTTGTCCACGAAGGAGGAGGAACAGCAGATGAAGCTCTTGCCGCCCTTGGACAGGTAGGCGCCCATGACGAAGTCCTGCTGGCCGCCGGCGCCGGAGATGTGGTGGGTGCCGGAGGACTCGGAGGACACCTGGCCGTACAGGTCGATGTCCACGGCGCCGTTGATGGAGATGAAGTTGTCGATCTGGGACACCCGGGCGATGTCGTTCACATAGCTGACGGGGGCGGCCATGCACTCGGGGTTGTTGTTGATGAAGTCGTACAGCTTCTGGGTGCCGGCGGCGAAAGCGTAGGTCTGCCGGCCCCGGTCAAAGGGCTTCCGCAGTCCGGTGATGCGGCCGGCCTTGGACATGTCCACGAAGGCATCCACGTACATCTCCGTGTGGACGCCCAGGTCCTTCAGGTCGCTCTCGGCGATCATCTTGCCGATGGCGTTGGGCATGGAGCCGATGCCCAGCTGCAGGCAGGCGCCGTCGGGGATCTCCGGCACCACCAGCTTGGCCACCGCCATGTCCACGTCGCTGGCGGCTCCGCCGCCGCCCAGCTCATCCAGAACGGGGTTGTCCCCCTCCACGATCATGTCCACGTCGTTGATGTGGACGCAGTTCTCAAACCCGCCCAGGCACACGGGCATGTTCTTGTTGACCTCCACGATGACGGTCTTGGCGCACTCGCACACCGCCTTCAGGTGGGAGCCGCCGGGGCCGAAGTTGAACCAGCCGTGCGCGTCCATGGGGGCCACCTGGAACATGGCCACGTCCAGGGTCTTGATGCAGTTGCGGTAGTACCCCGGCAGCTCGGAATACCGCAGGGGGATGTAATAGGCCAGGCCCTCGTTGACGGCCTTGCGCTCGATGCCGCTCATGTGCCAGGAGTTCCAGCAGAAATGCTCCGCCGCGTTGGGCACGTCAAAGATGGCGGGCCGGTGGGTCAGGATGCCGCCCCGGATCTTCACGTCGGTCAGCTCCTCGCCCCGCCGGGCCAGGGCCTTGTCCAGGGCGTCCGCGGTGCAGACGCTCCAGCCGTAGTCCACCCAGTCACCGGACTTGACGACCTTGACCGCCTCGTCCGCCGTGGTCAGCTTCTGTTTGTAAACTTCCTGGTAGCTCATGGTGATCTCCTCCCGTATTTCCCTTTGTTGTATGATGTCATCGTGGTTGTATGACTTTGATTTGTCAAGAGTATAACATAGCCCTGGGAGAAATGCAATCATAAACGTGAAAAAAATCACAAAACTTTTCAAAAAAGACAGGCCCTGGAAGGGGCCTGTCTTTTTTTGCGGTCGGAAAACCCGTTGGGATTACTCCTCCACGGGGGCCTCGTCCTCTGCGGGCTCCTCCTCGGCGGGAGCGGTCAGCAGAGCGCGGATGGACAGGGAGATCTTCTTCTTCTCCTCGTCGATGGCAGTGATCTTGGCGTCCACGATCTGACCCTCGGACAGCACGTCCTCGGGCTTGTCGATGCGCCGGTCGGCGATCTGGGAGATGTGGATCAGGCCGTCCACGCCGGGGACGACCTCGGCGAAGGCGCCGAAGCTCATCAGCTTGACGATGCGGACAGAGGCCACGTCGCCCACCTGATACTTGTCCATGAACACCTGCCAGGGATCGATGCTGTGGTCCTTGACGCCCAAGGAGATCTTCTTCTTCTCGGGGTCGAAGGAGATGACGTACACATCCAGGGTGTCGCCCACCTTGCAGACCTCAGCGGGGGTCTTGATCCGGCTCCAGCTGAGTTCGGAGATATGTACCATGCCGTCCACGCCGCCGATGTCCACGAACACGCCGTAGCTGGTCATGGACTTGACGGTGCCGGTGTAGTGCTTGCCCACCTCGATGTTGGCCCACACCTCCGCCTGGGCGGCCTTCCGGGCCTCCTCGGTGACGGAGCGGATGGAGCCCACCACACGGCGGCGGGCGCGGTTGACCTCGGTGATCCGCAGCTGGACCTTCTGCTTCACCATGGCAGACAGGTCAGCGCCACGGGGCTGGCCGCTCTGGGAGGCGGGGACGAACACCCGCACGCCCTTGACGGACACCACGATGCCGCCCTTGTTCTCCTCGGTGACAGTGCCCTCCAGGATGGTCTTGTCCTCCACGGCCTGCTCGATGTTCTCCCAGACCTTGGCGGCGTCCAGACGCTTCTTGGACAGCTCCGCGTAGCCCTCCACGTCGTTGACCCGGACCACGTAGGTCTCGATCTGATCGCCCACGTGGATGATGTCCTCGGGCTTGACGTTGGGGTCGTCGCTCAGCTCGCTGAGCTTGATGTAAGCCGCCTGCTTGGCCCCCACGTCCACCTGCACCTCGGTGGGGGTAATGGCGGTAACGATGCCGGTGACCCGGTCACCGTTATTTAAAGTTTTAAAAGACTGATTCAGTAATTCCTCGAAGGACTCCTCTTTGCCCTCGGCCGCCTTGATTTCTTCGCTCATCGTTGCATATACCTCCTTAATGATGCCCGCAGGCGTGGAGGCTCCAGCCGTAAGACCCGCAACAGAACAACCAGCGAAAAAATCCGGCGAGAGCTCGTCCGCCCGCTCGATCTGGAGCACACGGGGGCATCTCTTCAAGCAAATTTCCGTCAAATGTTTGGTGTTGGCACTTTTACGGTCTCCCACCACAACCATCACGTCCGCTTTGGCGGCGATTTCAGCCGCCTCAGACTGACGTTCATGCGTAGCATTACATATTGTATCAAATATTTTTACGTTTGTACACTCTTTTTTTAGGATTTTCCAAGAAGTTTCAAAAAGTTCACGGATGCAGGTGGTCTGGGCCACTACGGTGACAGGGGTTTCCCGGTTTTTTGCATCCTCCGCCAGCCAGGCCTCCACCGCCGCGGGCCCGTCGAACACCAGGGGATGGCGGCACCAGCTGGCCACGCCCATCACCTCCGGGTGGCGGGGCTCGCCGATGATCACCGGCCGCCGCCCCTCCTGCTCCGCCTGGGCCACCAGCCGCTGGATGCGGCACACGTTGGGGCAGGTGGCGTTGACGCACCGGACCCCCCGGGCCTCCAGATCGTCCAGCACGGACTTCAGCTCCCCGTGGGAGCGAATCACCACCGTGTCCCCGGCAGTCAGGTTCGCCGGGTCCTCCGTCCGCCGGACGCCCCGGCGGGCCAGGTCCTCCACCACATGGGAGTTGTGGATCAGGTCGCCCAGCATCCAGCAGCCGCCGGTCTCCTCCCCGGTCCGCTCCGCCAGCTCCACCGCCCGCTTCACGCCGTAGCAGAACCCGGCGCTCTTTGCCAGCAGGACCTTCATGTCCGGTCCCTCCCCAGGGCGTAGGCCCGGCGGAGCACCTCGTTGGCCACGGCCTGGACCTCCTCCGCCGGGGGCCGGCGGCTGGAGACCTCCGGCCGGTAGGCCTCGCCGAAGATGATCCGGGTCCGATGGAACGGGCGCTTGTGGCCCTCCACATACACCGGCACGAACAGGGCCCCGGACCGGATGCCGATAACGGCCGCGCCGCCCTTGGCGGGCAGGTCCCCCTCGTGCTCCACCCGGGTGCCCTCCGGGAAGATCAGCAGGTTGTCCCCGCTCTTGATGGCCTTCAGGGCGTTTTTCACCGCCTCGATGTCCCCCTCTCCCCGGTCCACGGGGAAGGCGCCCAGCTTCCGCAGCACCCAGTCAAAGACCTTGTTGCAGAACAGCTCCTTCTTGGCCATGATGTGGAGCCGGTAGTTCACCGGCACCTTCAGGGCCACCAGCACCGGGTCCCAGTTGCTGTTGTGGTTGGGGCACAGCATCGCGCCGTACTCCGGCAGGTTCTCCCGCCCGATGACGGTGACCGGGTGGAGGATGTTCGCCACCAGGGTCACCAGATAGTAGACGAATACGAAAAATCCGTTCAGCGGCTTCTTCGGCTCGTTCATTGTCCCGCCCCCTTCCGGATGATGTCCAGCAGCGCCGCCTCGCTCTGGGCGAAGTCCAGGTCCGTGGTGTCCAGCAGCACCGCGTCCTCCGCCTGCCGCAGCGGCGCGGCGGCGCGGTGGGTGTCGTTCCAGTCCCGCTCCTGGATGGAGCGGAGGATGGTCTCATAGGGCTCCGGCGTGCCCCGCTGCTCCAGCTCCAGCATCCGCCGCCGGGCCCGCTCCTCGGCGGAGGCGGTGAGGAACACCTTCACCTCCGCGTCCGGCAGCACCACGGTGCCGATGTCCCGGCCGTCCATGATGACGCTGTGCTCCCGGGCCAGCTGGCGCTGCATCTCCAGCAGATACGCCCGGACCTCCGGATAGGCGGAGACCAGGGAGGCGTACCGGGACACCTCCGGCAGGCGGATCTCCTCCGTCACGTCCTCCCCGTCCAGCGCCATGTGCTGGAGGCCGTCCTCCCCGTAGGTCAGCCGGATGGAGAGGGACGGCAGCATGGCCACCACGGCGGCCTGGTCCCCCGGGTCGATGCCCCGCCGCCGGGCGGCGCAGCCGATGGTGCGGTAGATGGCCCCGGTGTCCACATACAAATAGCCCAGCCGGGCGGCCGCGCTCCGGGCCAGGGTGCTCTTCCCCGCGCCGGAGGGACCGTCAATGGCAACGCGAATGGTCTTGTTCATCTGTCCTCTTCCTCTTGTTCCGATGGGGCGTCCGCTGCGGCCTTCCCCGCCGCCCGGCCGGTGGCCCAGGCGATCTGGAGGTTGAAGCCGCCGGTGTAGGCGTCCACATCGATGATTTCTCCTGCAAAGTACAATCCCTTTACAAGTTTTGATTCCATGGTCTTTGGGTCGATCTCCCCCACCTTGACGCCGCCGGAGGTCACAATGGCGTCCGTCACCGGGCAGGGCCCCGCGATGTCCACAGAGAAGTGCTTGAGCACCTGGCCCAGCCGGTGCCGCTGCTCCCGGGTCAGGTCGTGGACCTTCTCATGGGGCGGGATCTCCGTCCGCTCCACCACCGCCGGAATCAGCTTCTGGGGCAGCAGGTCGTCCAGGGCGTTGCGGAAGTCGTGGTTGGCGTACTTCTCAAAGTCCCGCAGCAGCCGCTTGTCCAGGGCCTGGTCGTCCAGGGCGGGCTTCAGGTCGATCTCCAGCCGGTAGGCCTTCTTGTCGAAGTGCCGCATGTGGGCGGAGGCGGACAGGATCACCGGCCCGCTGAGGCCGAAGTGGGTGAACAGCAGCTCCCCGAAGTCCGTGTAGATCTTCTTCCGGTTCTCAAACACCGTCAGTCCAATGTTCCGCAGGCTCAAGCCCTGGAGGGTCCTCCCCAGGCCGTAGTCCCGCAGGGGCACCAGGGAGCCCTGGAGGGGCGTCACCGTGTGGCCCGCCTCCCGGGCCAGCCGATGGCCCTCTCCCGTGGAGCCAGTGGCGGGGTAGCTGACGCCGCCGGTGGCCAAAATCACCGCTCCGGCGGGGTACCTGCCCTGCTCGCCCCGGACGGCCGTGACGGCGCCGGAGGTGATCTCCAGCTCCACCGCCCGGTCCCGGACCAGCCGCACCCGCAGGGCCTTCAGCCGCCGCTCCAGGGCGGCGCTGACGTCAAAGGCCCGGTCGCTGACCGGGAACACCCGGTTCCCCCGCTCGGTCTTCAGGGGCACGCCGATGGACTCAAAAAACGCCATGGCGTCCCGGCCGTCGAACCGGGAGAAGGCGCTGTAGAGAAACTTGCCGTTCCGGGGCACATTGGCCAGCAGGGTCTGGGTGTCCGCGTTGTTGGTGACGTTGCACCGGCCCTTGCCGGTGATGTTCAGTTTTTTGCCCAGCCGCTCATTGGGCTCCAGCAGCGTCACGGAGGCTCCCCGCTCCGCCGCCGCGACGGCGGCCATCATGCCGGCGGCGCCGCCGCCCACCACCACGATCCGCTCACTCATCGTCCATCTTCCCAAACACGCCGTACTTGTTCCAGATGTCCTCCAGGTCCGCGAAGGTGCGGGACACGTCCGTGCCCATCCGGCGCCCCACCGCGATCAGCAGGGCGTTGATGAGGGACAGCGGCGCCACCATGGAGTCCACGAAGGAGATCATCTCGCTGGGGGCCAGCAGGGCCGCCTCCGCCATCTGGTAGACCGGGGACAGCTCGTTGTCCGTGATGGCCACGATGGTGGCCCCCCGGTCCTGGGCAAACTGGACGGTGTTCATGGTGACCTTGGAGTACCGGGGGAAGCTGATGGCCACCATCACATCCCCGGGACCGATCCGCAGCAGCTGCTCGAAGATCTCTCCGGCGGCGTTGGACTGCACCAGCGTCACGTTCTCCGACAGCAGGTGGAGATAGAAGTTCAGATACCCCGCCACGAAGGAGGAGGTCCGGACCCCCAGGATGTACAGATGCCGGGCCCCCAAGATCAGGTCCACCACCTTGCTGAACTCCGCCCGGTCCGCCTCCTCCGCCACCATCCGCAGCTTCTCCATGTCGGACTGGATGACGGCGGTCAGCAGGTCCTGGCCGCCGAACTGGTTGTCCGCCGCCTGGATGCGCTGGGTGGAGGTCAGGCGGCTGCGGATCATCTCCTGCAGCGCCCGCTGCATACTGGGGTACCCGTCGTACCCCAGCTCCGAGGCAAACCGCACCACCGTGGACTCGCTGACGCCGGAGAGCTTGCCCAGCTTGCTGGCGGTCATAAAGGCCGCCTTGTCGGAATTTTGCAGGATGTAGTCAGCGATCCGCTTCTGCCCCTTGGAAAAGGTGGACATGCTGCTCTCGATCATATGTAAAATGCTCTTTGCCACGCTCGTTTCCTCCGTTGACCGCCCCGGCGGGCGGTCCGTCTCGCAGCCGACGCGCGGTTCCATGCGGTGCATGGCGGCGTACAATGGCTGCTCCGCGGCCTATTGTACCACAGTTTCCCCAAAATGCAAACCGCTTTCCGGGATTTTTCCCCGCCCGGCGGCGGGACAGAAAAATCCCCGCCCGTGCGCCGTCGCATGGGCGGGGAATCGGCGGCCCCGAGGCCGCGCGCTCATTTCTTGAAGCTGTCCTTCAAACTCACGGAGCGGTTGAACACCAGGTGTCCGGGCCGGGAGTCCTTGCTGTCCAGGCAGAAGTAGCCCAGCCGCATGAACTGGAAGCTGGCGGGGGCCTGGGCGTCCGCCAGGGACGGCTCCACCTTGCAGCCGGTGAGGACCTGCAGGGAGTTCGGGTTCAGGCACTCCAGGAAGTTCTTGTCCGCCGCGTCCGGGTCCGGGTCGGTGAACAGGTTGTCGTAGAGCCGCACCTCCGCGTCGATGGCAGAAGCGGCGTCCACCCAGTGGATGGTGGCGCCCTTCACCTTCCGGCCGTCGGCGGGGTCGCCGCCCCGGCTCTCCGGGTCATACTCCGCCAGGACCTCGGTGACGTTGCCGTCCGCGTCCTTCACGCAGCCGGTGCAGCGGATGAGGTACGCGCCCTTCAGCCGGCACTCCGGGCCATTCGGATACAGCCGCTTGTACTTGGGCACCGGGGTCTCCAGGAAGTCGTCAGCCTCGATATAGAGATGGCGGGAGAAAGGCACCTCCCGGGTGCCGGCGGCGGGGTCCAGGGGGTTATTCTCCACGGTGACGGTCTCGCTCTGCCCCTCCGGGTAGTTGGTGATGGTCAGCTTCACGGGCCGGATCACCGCCATGGTCCGCTGGGCGGTCTCGTTCAGGTCCTCCCGCAGGCAGTGCTCCAGGAAGCCGTAATCCACGGTGGAGGGCGTCTTGGCCACACCGATCCGCTCGCAGAAGTTCCGGATGGACTTGGGGGTGTAGCCCCGGCGGCGCAGGCCGCAGAGGGTGGGCATCCGGGGGTCGTCCCAGCCGGAGACGTAGCCCTCCTCCACCAGTTTGCGGAGCTTGCGCTTGGAGAGCACCGTGTGGTCAATGCCCAGCCGGGCGAACTCGATCTGCCGGGGGTGAGAGGGCACGTCCGTGTGCTCGATGACCCAGTTGTACAGGGGCCGGTGGTCCTCATACTCCAGGGAGCACAGGGAGTGGGTGATGCCCTCCAGGGCGTCCTGGATGGGGTGGGCGAAGTCATACATGGGGAAGATGCACCACTTGGTGCCCTGGCGGTGGTGCTCGATATACCGGATGCGGTAGAGCACCGGGTCCCGCATGTTGAAGTTGCCGCTGGCCAGGTCGATCTTGGCCCGCAGGGTGTACTTGCCCTCCGGGAACTCGCCGTTCTTCATCCGCTTAAACAGGTCCAGGCTCTCCTCGATGGGACGGTCCCGCCAGGGGGACCGGGCGGGGGTGTTGGTGTCCCCCCGGTACTCCTTGAACTGCTCCGGCGTCAGCTCACAGACGTAGGCCAGGCCCTTTTTGATGAGGCCCACCGCCAGCTCGTAGGTCTTATCAAAGTAGTCGGACCCGTAGTAGAACCGGTCGCCCCAGTCGAAGCCCAGCCAGTGGATGTCCTCCTGGATGGCGTCCACGTACTCGGTGTCCTCCTTGGCGGGGTTGGTGTCGTCCATCCGCAGGTTGCACAGGCCGCCGAACTTCTCCGCCGTGCCGAAGTCGATGATCAGCGCCTTGCAGTGCCCGATGTGCAGGTAGCCGTTGGGCTCCGGCGGGAACCGGGTGTGGACGGTCATCCCCTCGAACTGGCCGCCGGGGCCGATGTCCTCCTCGATGAAAGCGTGGATAAAGTTCCGGCTCTCCGGCGCCTCGTCCTGCGTCAGCTTGATGTCCTCTGCCATGCGCTGTCATTCCTCCCTCTCGCGCAGTGTGTCGTTGGTGTGCGTACACGCTATAGGATACTTATTATACAAAATCCGGCGGGGAATTGCAATATCTTGTTTTGGGGCCGGTTGCGTTCCTTTGCCGGATCTGATACGATACAGAAAATACAAGCCGTTTTCCGGCGGAAAGCGAGGACGCTTATGGAGCCCGATTTCATCACCCTGACCCCCGAGACCCTGCCGAATCAGCACCTGTGCTGCATCATCCGCAGCAAAAAGCCCCACCCCGGCGTGGAGGCCAAGCGCCGGTGGCTGGCGGACCGGCTGCCGGAGGGCCACGTGTTCCGGAAGCTGGATGTGAAGGAGAAGGTCTTTATCGAATACGCCCCGCTGGAGACCGCCTGGGTCCCGGTGGAGGGGGACAACTACCTGTACCTCTACTGCCTGTGGGTGGCCGGGGCCTGCAAGGGCCAGGGGTACGGCCGGGCGCTGCTGGAGTCCTGCCTGGAGGATGCCCGGGCCCAGGGCCGGTCCGGCGTCTGTATGCTGGGGGCGGAGAAGCAGAAGGCCTGGCTGTCCGACCAGGCCTTTGCCCGGAAGCACGGCTTTGTGACGGCGGACGAGACGGACTACGGCTACACCCTGCTGGCCCGCTCCCTGGACGGCACCCTCCCCCGCTTCACGGACCGGGCCAGGGCCGGGACCATCGACGCCAAGGAGCTGACCGTCTACTACAGCGACCAGTGCCCCTATATGGCCAACAGCCTGGACATGATCCATCAGGTGTGCGGGGAGCTGGGTGTCCCCTGCTCCCTGGTGAAGGTGGACACGCTGGAGCAGGCCAAATCCCTGCCCTGCGTATTCAACAACTGCGCCGTGTTCTACGGCGGCGCCTTTCAGACGGTGAACCTGCCGGACGCCGCCTGGCTCAGGCGGCTATTGAAGTGACCGAACCGGAAAAAGGATCCGGAGGGGACCCTGCGCCCCCTCCGGATCTCTTTTTTGTGGCCGGACCTATTCCAGCAGCCAGTCCTCCACCACGTACCGTGCCGCGACAGGCGTGACCCCTCCCTGCATCAGCTTGGACAGCAGCGACAGAATCCCGGCCCGGGAAACGGTGATCCTCTGGATCTCCGCCCGTTCCCCGCCGCTCTCCACGCAGATGCCGTAGTGCTCCCAGCAGGGGTCCCGCCGTTCCACCAGCAGAAAGTAGTCCACCGGCACGCCGCGGCACGGCCTCCTTCCCATCAAGAAGGCGTGCACCTGGATTTCCCCCCTCAGCCTGTGAGCCACACACGGCTGAGAAGATTCTAGCACCAGCTGTCTGGCAAATGCTGTCGAATCCCGTCGAACCTCCTGGAATCAGAAATTTCCGGCCTCCTGGGCCGCCTCCGCCCGGGCGAGAAATTCCTCCCGGCTGTAGAGGAGATTCAGCGCCTCCAGCATGGCGTTGGGCGTCAGGTGCTCCGGCAGGTCCAGCGCTTTCAGCAGGGCCTGCCGCCGGGCGGCGCTGTCGGTCCCGCCGGTGAGGCCCAGGGCGAACAGGTCCGCCTTGGTGATGGGCTCCCCCCGGCGCTCCGCCGGCCCGTTCTCCTCTTCAAAGGTGGCGCCGCAGCGGCGGAGCGCCTCCAGCAGGACGGCGGGCTTCATGCCCTCCACCCCCAGCTTGCCCTCCTTGCCGGGGGCCCGCTTGCGGCGCTCCTTGCCCCGGATGTCCGGGATATAGGCCTGCTTCACCCTGTCCCTGGGCAGGGCCCCCTTCAGGTAGTTGCGGATGACGAAGCCGGCCCCGTCGCTGTCCGTCAGGACGATGAGCCCCCGCTGCTCCGCCAGCCGGCGGAGAAAGGCCAGCTTCTCCCGGTCGTTGAACACGGCGAAGCCCCCCAGGGTGACGATGGTGGCGTCCACCACCTGGCTCAGGGCGTTCTTGTCGTAGCGGCCCTCCACCACGATGACCTCCCGAACGGTCTGCTTCATCGCCGCTGCGCCCCCAGACGCACCAGCAGCAGCTTCAGCTCCCCGGCGGCGTCCATGCCCCGCTCGCTCTTCATCCGCCGGTCCAGCACCTGGCACATCCTCACCGCGTCGGCGCACCAGGCGGCGGTGGTCTTTTTGGCGGCGGAGAGCAGCAGCTTTGCCGGGTAGTCGCTCTTCATCTCCCACAGCTCCATGAGCCAGTACTTGTCCTTGCCGCTGTCGATGGCCAGCCGGGCGGTGTAGATCCGCCGCAGCTGGCTGCCCAGGGCCGCCAGGATCATGATGGGCTCCGTCTGCATCTTCAGCAGGTCCCCCAGGATGCGGGCCGCCTTGTCGTAGTCCCCGGCCAGCACCGCGTCAGAGAGCCGGAACACCTCCGCCGACAGCACCGGGTCCGCCACCGCGTCGATGTCCCTCTGGGTGATGGCCTTGCCCTTGGCGTAGGCGCCGATCTTGGCGATCTCCGGCACCAGGCCGGTCATCAGGCCGCCGCAGGTGAAGATCAGGTACTCCGCCGTCTGGCGGTCGATCTCCTTCCCCAGGGCCTTGAACCGCCGGGCGATCCACACCACCAGGTCGTGGCTGTCCGCCGGGCGGAACTCCACCACCTGCACGTGGTCGGTGACGGCCTTGTACAGCTTCTTCATGGTGCGGTTGGGCTTGTAGTCCACCGTGTCGTAGAGGAACACCACGCAGCAGTAGGGCGGGATGTCCTCCAGAAAGGCGATGAGCCGCTCCCGCTGGTCCTCGTTCAGCTTGAAGAGGTCGAAGTCCGACACCACGATCAGCGTCCGCTCCGCCAGCATGGGCATGGCCTCCGCCGTCTCCACCAGGGTCTGGACCGTCAGGTCCTTCCCCTCCAGGGTGTGGTAGTTGAACTCCTCGAAGCCGGCGGGGATCAGCTTCTTCCGCAGCTCCTTGAGATAGTACTCCCGGAGGTACGTCTCCTCGCCGTAGAAGATGTAGGCGTTCTGCGCCCGGCCGGCGGCCAGATCGTTTTTCAGGGTCTGAAAGGCCTCGTTGGCCTTGGGTGTCTTTTTCGCGTATGCCATGGGTGTCTCCTCAATTCACAGATAGATGGACGGTGCCCTGCAAGTCCGTCCGATAGATGTCCACGCCCGCCAGCACCAGGCGGCGGAGGGCGTCCTCCGTGGGGTGGCCGTAGCTGTTGTCCCCCACGCTGATGATGCCGGTCTCCGGCTTCACCGCCTCCAGCAGCTCCTCCGAGGTGGAGGATTTGGAGCCGTGGTGGCCCACCACCAGCGCCTCGATGTCCGGCAGATCGTACTTGGCGATCAGCTGCCGCTCCGCCGCCATGTTCATGTCGCCGGTGATCAGCAGGTCATAGTCGCCGTAGGTGCAGAGGATAGCCAGACACTGCTCGTTGTCCCCTGCCACCTCCCCCGGCGGGTAGACGGTGAGGCCGCTCTCCCCCAGGGGCAGGACCGTCTCCTCCCGGACGTACCGGATGTCCGCGCCGTGATTCCGGGCGGCCAGCTCCACCTGGAGCCGCATCCCGGCGTCGTCGGCCACGTCCGGCAGCAGGAGCGTCCCCACCCGGGTCCGGGCCAGCAGCTCCGTCACGCCGGAGACATGGTCGTAGTCGTAATGGGTCAGGATCAGGTAGTCCAGGGTCCCGCAGCCCATGGTGGCCAGGTGGTCCGCCGCGATGCCGCCGGCGTCGTACCAGCTGTTGCGGCTGCCGCAGTCCACCAGGGCGAACTGCCCGCCGGAGGCCAGCAGCACGCTCTCCCCCTGGCCCACGTCCAGCACGTAGGCGTCCAGGCCGCTGCGGGTGTAGTGGGGCGCCCCCAGATACACCGTCGCCGCCAGGGACACCGCCGCCAGCACTGTGGCCACGGCGTATTTCCGCCGCTGCCGGGGCCGCAGAAGGCAGGCGGCGGCGAACAGGACGTACAGGAACACCAGCCAGTATTTCAGATACGGGTTGGTGAGATACACCGCGTGATAGGGAATGGAGGCCAGCACCCCGGACACCCACAGGATGTATCTCGTCAGCAGGGCCGGGACAAAGCCGATCACCGCCCCCAGGGGCAGCCAGAGGAAGCTGGCCAGCACCGCCAGCAATCCCAGCATGAACACGGCGCTGGAGGCCGTCAGGCACAGGAGGTTGCTGAGCGGCGAGATCAGCACCAGGGAGCCGAAGTAGACGGCGCACAGGGGCACCGTGAACACCATGGCCCCCACGGTGGCCGACAGGCTGGAGGCCAGCAGCCGGTACACCCTTCCCCGGGATTTCTCCCCCATCAGCAGGTCCTGGATCCTCGGCGTCAGCCACAGCAGCCCCGCCATGGCCCCGAAGGACAGCTGCAGACTGATGGAGGCCGCGGCGAAGGGATTGGCCAGCAGAATCAGAAACAGGGCGGCGGACAGCGTGGTGGGCGGGTCACTGTCCCGCTGGAACAGGGGCGCCGCCAGCACGAACACCACCATGATGCAGGCCCGGACCACCGAGGGGCTGGCGCCGGTGAGAAACGTGTAAAACACCAGGATGGGCAGCGCCAGCGCCGCCACCAGGCGCCGCCGGTGCCGGCCGGTCGCCAGCAGGATCAGGGTCATCAGGAAGCCGCAGTGCATCCCGGACACCGCCAGGATGTGGCTCAGCCCCGCCTCCGACAGGTCCGACCGGGCCTCGTCCGACAGGCTGGAGGTGTCTCCGGTGAGGATGGCGCTCAAAAAGGCCGCCACGTCTCCGTTGAACAGCGCCGCCACCTGGGTCTGCATGGCCCGGGCCGCCCGGGCGGGCCACCACCGGGGCGAACCGGCGGAGCCCTCGCCGCAGACGGCCTCGTCTCCCCGCTGGTAGGCCAGCAGGAACACCCCCTGGGAGGTGAAGTTGGTGATGGTGTCCTCCCGGAGCCGGGCGGAGTCCTGGAACTTCACCCGGGCCGTCACCGTTTGTCCCGGCCTCAGGTCCAGCAGGTCCTCCCCGCCGTAGTAGACCACTTTGCCCAGGGGAAAGCCGTCCAGCTTCACCGTCACCTTGGCGCCGTAGTCCGTGGGGACGGCGTACTCCAGCAGGGTCATGGAGGTGGAGCCCTCTGAGCCGGACAGGCCCGTCAGCGGGTCCCGGACGGCATAGCCGTACAGCCAGTTCCACCCCAGGGCAAAGGCCAGGCCCGTGCCCATCAGCAGCACCCGCTTCCGCCAGAGGCCCGGCAGCAGCAGCGCCAGACAGGCCGCGCCGAAGCAGCCCGCCGCCAGGGGCAGCAGGCCGTTCTGCGGCAGCAGGTACTGGGCCAGATAGATGCCCAGGGCAAAGGACGCCGTGAAGGCCGCCAGCCGCCTCATTTGGTTTTTACGGGCGGGTAGGGCGTGGGAACATCCGTCCTGCCCAGCAGGTAATCGGTGCTGACGCCGTAGAAATCCGCCAGCTTTATAATCAGATCCAGCGGAAAAGTACGAGTTCCCTTTTCATAGCGGCGATAGACATTCGGATGAATTTCCAGATACTCCGCAACCGCTTTTTGTGTATAGTCGTGATCTTCCCGCAGGTCGTAAATTCTCCGCAAGTACAACCAAATCACCCCAGAAAAGGGTACCATTTGGTTCTGTTCTTATGCGGAAAGCGAACCGTTTGGTTTGCTTAATTCTGATCCTACCACAGACGCGCCGCCCTGTAAAGTCCATTGGGGGAAACCGCTTGACTTTCCCGTGGGCCGCATCTATGATAGTGGCAAGGACGCCGCGGCGCGCGGCGCCAAAAAATGCAGAAAGAGAGGGATCCCCATGAAACGCATCTTCACCGTTCTGGCCGCGGTATTGCTGCTGACGGCGGCAATGGCCGTGACCGCCTCCGCCTCGGATTACGACGCCGTGGCAGAGGACCTGTCCGCCATCGGCGTGTTCCGGGGCACGTCCAGCGGCTTTGAGCTGGACCGGGCCCCCACCCGCTCCGAGGCGGCCATCATGCTGGTCCGCCTGTACGGCGCCGAGGACGACGCCAAAACCGCCTACGCCGCCGGTCAGCTGACCATGCCCTTCACCGACGTGGGCACCACCGCCGCTCCCTACGTGGCCTGGCTGTATGAGAACGGCATCGTCAACGGCGTCTCCGCCACAAAATTCGGCACCGGCGCGTGCAGCGCGAAGATGTACTGCGCCTTCCTGCTGCGGGCCCTGGGGTATCAGGACGGCGTGGACTTCCAGTATGCCGACACCCTGGCCTTCGCCCAGGAGAAGGGATTCTATGATCCCATCCAGTTCTCCGGCACGTTCCTGCGGGACGATCTGGCCGCCGTCACCTACCAGGCTCTGGGCACGGACCTGAAGGACGGCAGCGCGTACCTGCTGAAGAGCCTGATCGACAACGGCGCCGTGGACGCCCAGGCCGCTACCCCCATGACGGAGAAGATCGAGGCCTATCGGGCCCTGCAGCAGGCCAGCGCTGGGATGGACGCCAGCACCGCCATGGATGTGGATGTCACCGCCGCCATCGATATGACCGTTGCCCAGGACGGGGAGACCGTCTCCATGCCCATGACCATGGACGGCGGCATGCAGATGATCCTGGACGAGGACGACCTGCAGATGGCCTATGACTTTGACATCGGCATGATGGGCGACACCATGACCATGCGGGAGTGGCTGACCGACGGCTGGGTGTATGTGGAGACGGAGGTGGACGGCGAGACCGTCCGCACCAAGACCCAGGTGGACCTGGCGGAGCAGCTGGCGCTGATCCAGCAGGCCCAGGCCAGCGCTTCCATGGATATGGTCAATGTCAGCGGTCTGGCCATGGTGGACTCCATCACCACCCGGACCCAGGGCACCAACACGGTGTATACGCTGGTGATCTCCGGCCCCTCCATGAACAGCATGATGAGCACCGCTTTCAGCGCCATGCTGGGCAGCGACCTGCTCCCGGCGGAGGACCTGCAGGCTATGATGGAAATGCTGTCCTTTGACGACATCACCGCCGTCTACACCGTGGACCGCAGCGGCGATCTGAAGGACATCCAGATGACCTTCGCCATGGAGATGACCGTCCCCGCCGAGGAGGGTGCCGCGCCCATGGTCATGACCATGGACTACGACATGACCATGACCGTCAACGCCACCGGCGACAGCGTCCGCATCACCTTCCCCAACTTCTCCAACTTTGAGGAAGTGACCGTGCCGGAGATCGCCGCCTGATCTCTCCCCATCAAAAAAGACAGCGCCGCAGGGCGCTGTCTTTTTTTCGCAACGGAAAAGGGCCCAGGGGAAGCCATCGGTTTCCCCGGTTTGCCTCCGGCAAATCAAAAACACGAAATCATTTTCGGCAGGACATGCGCCTGCCGAAAATTCTTTGACCTAGCCGCCCTGGGCGGCGTCCCCAGTGACCGCGACGTCACTGGTGGTAGGAGAGGTCGAGGAGGCGCCTGTTCCCCCTCCATCTCCCCCCGTCCCTCCTCCCACGACAAACCAAGGAACTGTTTGCCGTGGGAAAGCGAGGCGCAAGGGAGCGGGCGCAGTTTTCGCCGCAGACGGAAACGGAGCTCAGCGGACTTTGTGACGAGCTCAGCCCGGAGGCCACGTCATGTCTCTGCCGCTCAATACGTGGAAGTGCAGATGGAACACACTCTGCCCTGCCTGCACTCCCCACCGGACCTCTGGTCCGGCGGGGGCCCCGGATAAAACTTGAGCGGGCAGGCAAAGCCCGCCCGCTCCAAGGTTTTGCTCCGCAAAACGCTTGTACGCGCTATCGCGCGCGGCCCCGCTGGGGCCGTGGCTCGCAGGCATCAGCCCGGAGGCCACGTCATGTCTCTGCCGCTCAATACGTGGAAGTGCAGGTGGAACACACTCTGTCCCGCCTGCTCGCCGATGTTGGAGACCACCCGGTAGCTGTCCAGGCCCTTCTCCTTCGTCAGCTTGGCGATGACCTCGAAGATGTGGGCCACCACCGCGCTGTTGTCCGCCGTAATCTCGGACACGGAGCCGATGTGGGCCTTGGGCACCACCAGGAAGTGGGTGGGCGCCTGGGGATCGATGTCATTGAAGGCATAGCACACGTCGTCCTCGTAGACCTTGCTGCTGGGGATCTCCCCGGCGATGATCTTGCAGAATAGGCAATCGGACATTTTCAAACCTCCTTTGATGAGATCGGGATAAATTGATGATACGCGGGATCGTAGCGATAGTCAACCCCCGCCAGCGTCTCCCGCAGGGCCGTCTCGTCCGCGTCCAGGGACGCGCACAGGTCCTCCAGGTCCGCGTACTGGTCCCGGAGCCGGGCGTTGACGAAGCTCAGGAGGATGTAGGGGTCCCTGGGCAGCATGGGCAGCCCTCCTTTTTCTGTAAAGTAGAAGAACTTGTAAGTCTTTGAAAACAGGCTGTTTTTACCGCACCGGCGTGTAGTTGACGGCCGCCTCTTCATCGGTGGCCTCCAGCTTGAAGATCACAGGCCGGAGCCCGTCGTTGCAGGAGCAGATGGCCACACCGGGCTTGCGAATCCAGTCGCCGAAGTAGAACAGGCCCTCCCCCGCCCCGTGGGCCAGGGCGAACACATACTGATAGATGGCCTTCCAGGCCTCGTCGCACAGCCCCTCCGGCTTGGCGTAGTCGGCGTAGAACACCTGCCCCTCCCGCAGCATGGGGCAGGGGCCCAGGCCCTCGGCGCCGTACTCCGCCGCCAGCTCCTGGTCCAGGGTGGTTTTCAGGACAGTGATCCTGACTTTTTTCATGGGGCGTCCTCCCTCTTCGTAAAAAATACCTGTGTAGCGGCCACGTCGCTGCCGTAGATGATATTCTCTTCCTCCGGATGCCGGGGGTTCTCCAGCCCCAGGGTGTCGTAATACTCATCGGAAAATTCCAGCACGGACGGATCAAAGGCCGCCTGGAGCGCTTTTACCCGGTCAAAGGGGTCCTGGGGCTGGAGGCCGAACGTCTCCGCCAGCAGGGCCAGAGAGACGTCCAGCCGCCGGAGATCCTCGGCACAGCCCGGCCAGGTATTGGCGCCGTTGTCCCGCAGGAGCTTCCGGAACCGGGCCTCGTCCAGCAGGAAGATCTGGGCCAGGGGACTGGTGCCTTTGCAGTAGAGCAAATGGGACAGGAACTCCCGGAAATCCGCCCCCACCGGCAGCACGAAGGTGCCCTCCCCCGCCAGCTCCGGCTCTACACAGTACACCGTCTCATCCCCCGGCAGGAGGACAAAGTGGGTGCCGCTGCCGCCCCAGCCGATGAACTCGGCGTTTTCCGGCGTGCAGAAATACCGCACTGGGTCGGCGCCGGTCTCCGGCTCCAGCTCCAACAAGGAGAAGTCCAGGGGCAGGGAGAAAAATGTCTGAATATCCTTTCGGGTTGACATAAAGTTTTTCCTTTCCAGTTGCATCCCAGCACTGTGTTTCTCAAAGAGGCGGCGGAGCCGTCGCCCTCATCGCCGCCGGCTCCGCTCTGCTCCGTTTCCGCCCGCTCCCCCGCGGGGCCCCTCTCCCCACCGGGCCCATGGGCCCGGCAGGGCCCCGGAGGAAGCGCCATGGGCGGCTTACTTCAGCTTCTCCGCCACGAAGTCGTCCACCGTGGCCAGGGCGTCGTCCAGCTTTAAGAGGTCAGAGCCGCCGCCCATGGCGGAGTCGGGCTTGCCGCCGCCCTTGCCGCCGCAGACGGCGCAGACGCTCTTCACCAGCTCGCCGGCCTTGATGCCGCGCTTCACCGCCTCCGGGCCGCAGACCGCCAGGAAGGTGATCTTCTCCCCGTTGGCGGAGGCCAGCACGGCCACCACGTCCGGGGCCTTGTCCCGGAGGAAGTCGCCCATCTGCCGCAGGGCGTTTGCGTCCATGCCGTTGTGGATGGCGGTCAGGACCTTCAGGCCCCCCACCTCCTTTGCGGCGGTCAGGAACTGCCGGGCCTCGTTCAAAGACGCCTCGGACTTGAACTTCTCCAGGGCGTGGCGCAGCTCCTTCATCTCCGCCACCTGCTGCTCCGCCTTGGCGGCCAGCTCGCCGGGGGTGGTCTTCAGCACCTGGGCGGCGTGGAAGAGCATCTCTTGGTTCTTGTTCATGGTGTCCAGGCTCAGCTGGCCCACGGTGGCCTCGATCCGGCGGACGCCGGAGGCGATGGAGCCCTCGGACTTGATGCGGAAGGGGCCGGCCTTGGCGGTGTTGTCCAGATGGGTGCCGCCGCAGAACTCCATGGAGAAGTCGCCCATCTCCACCACGCGGACGATGTCGCCGTACTTCTCGCCGAACATGGCCACGGCGCCCTTGCGCTTGGCCTCTTCGATGGGCAGCACCTCCGTCACCACCGGGTAGCCCTCCAGGATGGCGTCGTTCACCAGCTTGTCGATCTCCGCCAGCTGGGCGGGGGTGATGGCCTCAAAGTGGGTGAAGTCGAACCGCAGCCGGTCCGGCTCCACCAGGGAGCCCGCCTGGTGGACATGGTCCCCCAGGACCTTCTTCAGGGCCGCGTCCAGCAGGTGGGTGGCGCTGTGGGCCCGCATGATGGCCTTCCGGCGGTCCACGTCGATGGCGGCGGTGACGGTCTCCCCCACGCTGAGGGTGCCGGAGACCACCTTGCCGGTGTGCATGAACTTGCCGCCCTTGTTCTTCTGGACGTCCGTCACCTGGAAGGTGCCGTTGGGGCCCTGGATGGTGCCGTGGTCCCCCACCTGGCCGCCCATCTCGGCGTAGAAGGGGGTCTGGTCCAGCACCAGGATGCCCTCCACGCCCTGGGCCAGCTCGTCCCGCATCTCGCCGTCCGCCACCAGGGCCAGGATCTCGCCCTGGGCCTCGGTGCGGTCATAGCCCACGAACTCCGTGGCGGGCATGTCCTTGCCGAACTCGATGCCGGCCCAGCCCAGGTCGCCCAGGGCCTCCCGGGCCTTGCGGGCGCGGACCTTCTGCTCCTCCATCAGGGCGCGGAAGCCCTCCTGGTCCACGGTCATACCAGCCTCCTCCGCCATCTCCGTGGTCAGGTCGATGGGGAAGCCGTAGGTGTCGTACAGCTTGAAGGCGTCGGTGCCGGAGAACACGGTCTCCCCCTGGGCCTTGTGGGCCGCCAGCATCTCGTCGTAGATCTTCATGCCGGCATCCAGGGTCTTGGCGAAGTTCTCCTCCTCGGTGCGGATGACCTTGGTGATATAGGCCTGCCGCTCCCGCAGCTCGGGGTAGTGGCCCTCATTCTCGTGGACCACAGTGTCGCAGACCTCGTACAGGAAGGGGTGGTCCACCCCCAGGAGCTTGCCGTGGCGGGCGGCCCGGCGCAGCAGGCGGCGGAGGACGTAGCCCCTGCCCTCGTTGGAGGGCAGCACGCCGTCGCAGATCATGAAGGTGGCGGAGCGGATGTGGTCGGTGATGACCCGGAGGGAGACATCGATCTTGTCGCTCTGCTCATAGGTGGCGCCGGTGATCTCGCTGACCTTGTTGGTGATGTTCATGACGGTGTCCACGTCAAAGAGGGAGGCCACGTTCTGGCTGACGCAGGCCAGCCGCTCCAGGCCCATGCCGGTGTCGATGTTCTTCTGCTTCAGCTCGGTGTAGTGGCCCTCCCCGTCGTTGTCGAACTGGGAGAACACGATGTTCCACACC
>DWYU01000181.1 GCA_019118505.1 Candidatus Oscillibacter excrementavium | reverse complement strand
AACGCCGGCTCCGCGCCAAGACGCGGAGCCGGCGTTTTTGACAGGTGAGCTCCGGGGAAAGAGACAGAAATCGACAATTTTCAACATTTTTTTCCAAATCCGCAGAATCCTGCGGGGACATTTCCGCAAATCTATAGTAAACTCTCTATAGATGGAGGATTACAAAAGGAGGTGCACAAATTGAGGACGACTTGAAGAAGCCGCAAAATCCATTTCGAGAGGCGAGGCAGCGCGCCAGTTTTACGCAGGAGAAGGCGGCGGAGCGGCTGGATTTTTCCCTGCGGAGCCTGCAGGCCTATGAGTCAGGAGACACCATTCCTCCCTTTGACCGCGCCATCCAGATGGCGCAGGTCTATCAGTGCAGTCTCTACGAGCTGGCCCAGCTTCCATGGCCGAAGGAGAAGACCATGTATCTGTATGAGCCGGTGCGAATCCGCGGCATCCATCCGCAAGGCCCCATTCTCTACGGGCTCGCAGTCCGGGAGATCCGATCTGGCGGTATGTCGTCGTTCACAGTTGTGCCGAATATCTCCGCGGACCAGGAACTGGTCCGCCGGCTTGCCGAGCGATGCACACGGGAACAGATCCTCCCGGAGCGACTGCCAGAGGTACTCTGCGCCACATTCCCGGAACTGAAACAGCCGCCATGACAAGAATGCCCCGCCGGGCTCCGGCGGGGCATTCTGCGGGATTACAGGCGGGAGGCGAAGTCCGCCATGGCCTCGGAGATCTTCAGCTGCTGGGGGCAGACCGCCTCGCAGCTGCGGCAGCCGATGCAGGCGCTGGGCCACTTGTCCCGGGGCAGGGCGGACAGGGCCATGGGGGCGATGAAGCCGCCGCCGGAGAAGGCGTGCTCGTTGTACAGCGCCAGCAGATGGGGGATGTCCAGCCCCTGGGGGCAGTGGCTGACGCAGTAGTGACAGGCGGTGCAGGGCAGGGCCGTCTTGTCGATCATGTCCCGGGCGTGGGCCAGCAGGCCCTTCATCTCCTCCGCGCTGAGGGGGGCGTCTGTCTGGAAGGTGGCGATGTTGGCCTTCATCTGCTCCAGGTTGGACATGCCGGAGAGGATCATGGTGACGCTGGGGATGGACTGGAGGAACCGGAAGGCCCAGGCGGGGACAGTCTCGTCAGGGCGCATGGCCTTCAGGGGCGCGGCCTCCGCGTCAGAGAGCCGGGCCAGCCGGCCGCCCCGCAGGGGCTCCATCACCCAGACGGGAATGTGATACTGGTCCAGCAGTTCCACCTTTTCGCGGCCGCCCTGGAAGGTCCAGTCGATGTAATTCAGCTGCAGCTGGCAGAACTCCATGTCCTGGCCGTAGGCCTCCAGGAACCGCTTCAGCACCGGCAGGGCGCCGTGGCAGGAGAAGCCCAGATGGCGGATGCGGCCGTTTTTCTTCTGCTCCATCAGATAGTCATGGATGCCGTACTGGGGGTCCAGATAGGCGTCGATGTTCATCTCACACACATTGTGGAAGAGGTAGAAGTCGAAGTGGTCCACCTGGCACTTTTTCAGCTGCGCCTCGAAGATCTCTTTCACCTTCGGCATATTGGCCAAATCATAGCCGGGGAATTTGTCGGCCAGGTAGAAGCTGTCCCGGGGATGCTTGGCCAGGGCCTTGCCCAGGGCGATCTCCGAGTTGCCGTTGTGGTAGCCCCAGGCGGTGTCGTAGTAATTGACGCCGCTGGCCATGGCCTCGTCCACCATGGCGGCGGTGGCGGTCTCGTCCACCTGGGCGTCATCGCCGTTGAGGACCGGCAGGCGCATACAGCCCATGCCCAGGGCGGACAGCTTCAGGTCCTGAAACTCCTTGTAGATCATAGCAATGTCTCCTTTTTCCGATTTCCGCAGCCCGGGGCCGCGGCTTTTGGGGAATGGCGGCCTCTCCGCCGTCCACCTGCCGTGCTGGCAGGCCCCGTTCCGCCTCTGGCGGATGATTCTGGAGACAGCATAGCACCTGGAGCGTGCTCCAAGTCAAGAGTGAAGCCGCGAAATTTTTCAAAAACCCGGCAGACCCTGGAGCAAACAGGAGAAAACCAGCCCGCCGCCTGCGCAAGGCGACGGGCTGATTGAGATTCTGTCACATCGGCTGGAGATAACCGGCGGCGATCCCCAGCAGGGCGGAGAGCAGGATGATGGCAATGGGGTGGAGTTTCCGGAAGGTCAGGAAGGCCATCAGGGCGAAGATGGCCAGGGAGCAGAGCAGAGGATAGGCGGTCACCGCCGCCAGACCGTCCGGCAGAAACACCGTCTGCCCCACGGAGATCACCGCCGCGCCGATCATGCCGATCACCGCCGGGCGCAGACCGGTCATGACGCCGCTCACCACCCGGCTGGAGCGGAAGGCCAGATAGAAGTGGGCCACCAGCAGGATGATCAGGAAGGAGGGCAGCACCACGCCCAATGTGGCGCAGAAGGCGCCGGGCAGGCCGGCCAGCTCCGCGCCGATGTAGGTGGAGATGTTCACGGCAAAGGTGCCGGGGGTGCTCTCACTGACGGCGATGAAGTTCACCAGCTCCTCCGCCGTCATCCAGCCCTTGGCCAGCACGTCCGCCTGAATCATAGGCAGCATGGCGTATCCGCCGCCGATGGTGAAGAGGCCGATCTTGAAGAAGGTCCCGAACAGTTCCAGATATACCATCACGCAGCCCTCCGTTTCATCAGATAAGAGGAGATCAGGCCCACGGCGGCGCTGGCCAGGATCACCAGCACGGCATCCACGCCGCAGAAGGCCGTCAGCACAAAGGCACCCGCCATGACGGCATAGGCCACGGCCCCCTTGGGGCTCTGCCGGTACATGGACAGCAGGGCCTTCAGCAGCAGGGCCAGGACACCGGCCCGGATGCCGTTGAAGGCATACTGTACCACCGTCAGCTCCGAGAACTGGCGCAGCACAAAGGAGATGGCGTAGATCACCACAAAGGAGGGCAGAACCACCCCCACCGTGGCGCAGAAGGCCCCGAAAGCGCCGCACACCTGATAGCCCACAAAGGTGGCGGAGTTGATGGCGATGGGGCCCGGCGTGGACTCCGCGATGGCCACGATGTCCAGAATGTCCTGCTCCGTCAGCCAGTGGTGGTGCTCCGCCACCTCCCGCTGGATCAGGGGGATCATGGCGTAGCCTCCGCCGAAGGTGAAGGCGCCGATTTTGAAAAAGGTCCAGAACAACAGACGGGCCTTGCCCAGGTCTGTGCGCATGACAACCGCTCCTCTCTCTCATTTGTTGCCCCCAGTGTATGCTTTTTCGTGACATCTATCAATTCTTATGTTATGATAAAATCCATAAGAAAAATATTATGAAAGGAGGGCGAGGCATGACGCTGCGGCATCTGGAGATCTTCTCCGCCGTCTGTGCCCAGGGGAGCTTCACCCGGGCGGCGGAGAAGCTGAATATGGCCCAGCCGGCGGTGAGCCTGGCCATTCGGGAGCTGGAGACCTTTTACGCCGTGCGGCTGTTTGAGCGGATGAACCGCCGGGTGTATCTCACGGAGGCAGGGCGGACCCTGCGGCAGTACGCGGACACGGTGCTGTCCCAGTTCCGGGAGTCGGTGGAGGTCCTGCGGGAGAGCGGGGCCAGGGGATTCTGCAGCTTCGGCGTCCATGTGACCCTGGGAGAGACCCGGCTGGCAGGCATCCTGACCCGGCTGGCGGCGGAGCTGCCGGAGATGCAGGTCCGGGCCTGCGTCCAGAACTCCCGGGAGACGGAGCGGATGATCCTGCAGAACGAACTGGATTTCGCAGTGGTGGACAACGTCACGGTGTCCCCACACTATCTGGTGGAGCCCCTGCGGGAGGAGGCGCTGGCGGCGGTGTGCGCCCCCTCCTACCAGACGGACCGGGAGACGCTGACCCTGGCGGAGCTGGCAGGGGAGCGGCTGCTGCTGCGGGAGCGGGGCAGCGGCACCCGGAACAGCGTGGATGGGGGCTTTCAGGCGGCGGGGATCCCGGTGCGGCCGGTGCAGGAGAGCGTCAGCACCGGGGCGCTGCTGGCCTGCGCCCGGGCTGGAATCGGGATCACCCTGCTGCCCCGGCCCCTGGTGGAGGCGGATCTGGCCGCCGGCCGGCTCCGGGAGCTGGCGGTGGCGGACGCCGCCTTCCGCCGGACCTATTTTCTGGTGCGGCACCGGAGCAAGTACCTGACTGACGGCATGAGGCAAGTGCTCCAGGTGGTCCGGGAGGAGATCGCGGCCCCGTGACGCGGGATTTTGCGGCAATGTTGCGTTTGGTTGCGGCGATGACCGCGCCCCGTGGTGGACTTTCCCGGCGGGGGCTGATAGGATAAAGCCATCGAATGAAAGGGGGGAGCCCATGACTTTTGGAGAGAAGCTGACCCGCCTGCGGAAGCGGGAGGGCTTAAGCCAGGAGGCGCTGGCAGAGCGGCTGGGTGTCTCCCGCCAGGCGGTGAGCCGCTGGGAGCAGAACACGGCCCTGCCGGACGCGGCCAAGCTCCTGCCCTGCGCCAGGCTGTTTTCCGTCAGCGTGGAGTGGCTGCTGGACAACGCCCGGGGCTGGGAGGACCAGACCCAAACTGCGGAGCCGGCCCAGAGGACAGAGACACCTGCCGCCCATGGAAATCGGCCCTGGTACATCGCCGGCGGCATCGTCACCGGCGCGGGGGCTCTGGGCCTGGTGGCTATGGGGATCATGAGCGCCGTTTTCCCGGCGGTGGTCTCCGAGGCCCCGGTGGGGGTAGAATGGGTCCGGGTGTATGACGGCCTGACCGGCTTTTTGAAGCTGCACAACGTGGAGTGGCTCTTTGCCCTGTGGGCGGCGGTGGCCCTGGCGGGCCTGTGGCTGCTGGCCCAGCCGTCTGTTCGGAAGGAGAATCAGAAGAATTCCCGGTTCTCCCCCTGGTATGCCGCTGGCGTAGCGGTGGCCCTGTACGGCGTTGGGCAGACCGCCTGGTATGTCCAGCAGGGCAGGATGCAGGACCTGCCCCTGCTGGCCCTCTTCCTGGCAGCAGCGGTCTGGTGTACGGTGCGGCAGTTCCTGCGGTTAGGCGGGGAGCCGGACGCGGCCCACCACTGGCGGGAACGGGTCCTCACTCTGCTCTATACCGCAGCCCAGGCGGTGATCCTCCTGCTGACGGCGGAGGCGGGCTTTGGCTTGGTGGCGCTGGTGTGTCACATCGGGGTGTATTTCCTCTGTGCGGGCGTGATGACCGGACGGCGGCCCGGCAGGCGGAAGAGCTGAACAGCAAAAACCAGGAGGCCGGTTTCGGTACCCCCCCAATAGGGGTAACTACTGCGGTGTCCGATCCCCCGGCAGGTCTTGCTTCGGCAGGGCCTGCCGGGGGTTCTGTCTATGCGGATTCTGGTGCGCTCTTGGCCTCGTCCGCCTGAGTATCCACGCATCCGATGTCGTTGTAGTGGATCTCCACTGTCTGCCGGGCGTGCTTGCTCCATTTCACATCCTTCTCATGTACCACGATCTTCCGGATGAACAGCCGCAGCAACTCCGGGGTCAGTTCCCGAATATCGGTGTATTTCTTTGCCAGAGCGATGAAGTGGTCAGTGCCGCACACCTGCTCCCGCAGCCGGTGGATGACCGCCTCTAGGTCCGGGAGCTTCTCCCTCAGCGCGGTCATCTCCTCTGTGTAGCTGCCGGACAAGGTCTGGAACTGATCCGCCTCAGCACGCTGTCCTCATACAGCCGCTTGAAGATGGCGTCCAGCTCCCTGGCCCGCTGGTTCAGGGCAGTCAGTTCCTTCTCTTTCCCGCGAATCTCCCTCTGGAGCTCGGCAGAATGTCTCCCGCTGATGTACGCCGCGAACTCCTGGGGATGCTCTCTGGCCCGGGCGGTCACCCGCCGGATGTTCTCCAGTACCACCTCGTCCAGGATCTGCTCCCGGATGTAGTGGGCCGTGCAGCCCTCGGTGCCCTCTTTCTTGTAGGTGCGGCAGGTAAAGTGGTTGTAGGAGGCGGACATGGTGTGGGCCCGGTGCAGCACCATGGTGGAGCCGCAGTCGGCACACACCACCAGGCCGGAATACTTGTTGAGTTCCTCCATCTTGGTCGGACGTCTCCTGTTCTGCCGCACCCGCTGGACGATGTCCCAGGTCTCCCTGCCGATCAGGGCTGCGTGGCTACCCTCGACGACCACGCATTCCTCCCTGGGGTGCTCTACCTTCCGTCTGTCCTTGTAGGACCTGGTGCTGTACTTCATATTGAGGGTGTTGCCGATGTACAGCTCGTTCTCCAGCATATTTGCCACTGTGTCGCTGTTCCAGTTATAAGGCTTGTCCAAGAAAAGGCCAACGTGCTTGCTGCCGAACCGCTGGTAGACGTACATGGCCGGGCATAGCACCTGCTCCCGCCAGAGAATACGGGCGATCTGGCTGGGGCCATTTCCGGCGGCGCACAGGGCAAAGATGCGGCGCACCACAGCGGCGGACTCCTCGTCCACAATGAGTTTGCCCTTGACATCCTCGTCCTTTTTGTAGCCGTAGGGTGCCCGTGTACCCAGCCGCTCCCCGCGCTCCGCCTTGGCCCGCTGCACTGCCCGGATCTTCCGGCTGGTGTCTCGCACGAACCACTCGTTGAACAGGTTCTTGAAGGGCATCAGCTCGCTTCTCTCGGTGTTCTCCGTGTCCACATTGTCGTTGATAGCGATGTAACGGACGCCGAACTGGGGAAACCGCTCCTCGATGTACAGCCCGGTGTGCAGCTGGTTGCGGCCTAATCGGGAGAGACCCTTGGTGATGATGATTCCGATCTTCCCGTCCTCCATGTCGGCCATCATGCGCTGGAAGTCTGGGCGGTTGAAGCTGGCCCCGGAATATCCATCATCCACATAGAACTGGATGTTGGGAAAATGGTGGTCGCTGGCGTACTGCTCCAAAATTTTCTTCTGGAAA
This sequence comes from Candidatus Oscillibacter excrementavium, assembly GCA_019118505.1. Taxonomy (GTDB): domain Bacteria; phylum Bacillota; class Clostridia; order Oscillospirales; family Oscillospiraceae; genus Oscillibacter; species Oscillibacter excrementavium. Next base: position 123 of record DWYU01000181.1, on the reverse strand, counting down.
GAGATTTGTCAAGGGTGTTTTACCATTCAGCAACGAATTAAGGCATAAACAATATCACATTTTTATAATGCTTTTTGACCACAATCAGTCCGGCACTGATTGTGGTCTTTATTTTGGAAATGA
>DWYU01000180.1 GCA_019118505.1 Candidatus Oscillibacter excrementavium | reverse complement strand
CCGCAAGACCTCCAGCCGGGTGAAGTGGGGCCAGACCAGACGGATGGAGCAGGGGGTGGTGTTTGGCCGTTCCCTGCTGGGCTATGATGTAAAGGATGGACGCCTGACAGTAAATCCAGAGGGCGCGGAGCTGGTACGCCTGATCTTTCACAAGTACGGTGTGGAGAAGAAGGGAACCACGGTGATCGCCCGGGAACTGCGGGAGGCGGGATACCGAACCCACCGGGGCAGCGCACGATGGAGTGGAAGCTGTATCGTGAAACTTCTGAAGAACGAGAAGTATGTGGGAGATCTGATACAGAAAAAAACGATTACCCCGGACTATCTCACCCACGCCAAAAAGGCCAACCACGGAGAGGAGGAACTGGTAGTCATCCGGGATCACCACCAGCCTATCATTGGCCGGGAGCTCTGGGGCGTGGTGCAGGAGGAGCTGAAAAAGCGAAACCGGAATGGCGCGCTGGGGGTGGGACACTCCAACCGCTACAGGTTCAGCGGGAAAATCAAGTGCGGCGAATGCGGCGCCAGCTTTGTGTCCCGGCAGAAGAAGCGGAAGGACGGCAGCTCCACCAGAAGGTGGAGCTGCTACACCGCTGTCAATGAGGGTGGTGTCCACGTGGATTCCCAGGGGAACCGGGTGGGCTGTGACGTCGGAAGTGCCCTCCGGGATGAGGTGGCTATGGATATGCTGCGGCAGGCGCTCCGCACCCTGCGGCTGGATGCCGGCGGTCTTATCGACAGTGTGACGGCCATCGCCCTGGAGGCCATCCGGGCAGGGGAGCAGAGCGGGGGAGAGCGTCGGGAGTCCCTGGAACTGCGGCTGGAGCAGCTGAACCGGAAGCGGGAGGCCGCTCTGGACGCCTTCTTTTCCCGGGACATCACCAGGGAGGAGATGCGGCGGATGACAGGCCGGTACGACCAGGAGGCCGCGGAGCTCCGGGAACGGCTGGCGCGGACCGGGGCCCGGTCGGAGAGCTCCTGCGAGAAGGCCGCCTTGCGGGACGATATCCGGCGGCGGGTGGCCGGTCTGGTGAACGGGGAGGGGGACAGCGAGATCTTCTGCAAAACCATCCTGGACCACATGGTGGTATACCGGGACCAGCGGGTGGAGGTACGGCTGAACCTGCTGCCCCAGACCTGGTGCTTCGTACTGGAGCGGCTGAAGCAGACGGCCCAGAATGACCCCGATGTACCGATATCGGTCAGCAGGCCCTTGAGCTCGGGATAGGGCATGGAGTAGCGCTGGCTCAGGTAGCGCAGGGAGGCGCCCAGCTCGCCGTCCGGCCCGCCGTACTGGCTGATGATGAAGGAGGCCAGCTTGGGGTTGCAGTTGGCGATTTTGACCGGATATTGCAGCTTTTTCTCATAGATAAACATTTATTTCGTGCCTCCTTCCTGGAAGTTCCAAGGCCAGGGGTCGCAGAGCCAGGCCGCCCAGCTCTTGGCGTCGGCGGCAGACATCTGGGTGACGGGGCCGTTGGCGGCCTCGTATTTCTCCCGGGCCTCCTTCTCCATGGCGGCATACTGCTGATAGAGTGCAAACGCCTCCGCGTCACCCTGGTGGGTGTCCAGATACAGGCCCAGCTCGGCCAGCACGAACTCCAGGGCCTGGAGCTCCGCCAGGGCGCCGCCCAGCACCTTCACCGCCTCAGTCTTGACCCGGAAGGGCAGGTTCAGTCCGGGGAAGAGGGTGCCGTTGTTCAGCGCGTCCTGCTGGGAGTAGCGCTTGGAACCGGTCTGCTGAAAAGGCACATAGGGGACGGCCAGCGGCGCGCATTCAGGCAGGGTGCCGCAGGCGTCACCGCAGCCGCCGGGCGTACCCGGCGTGGTGGGTACGTTATTTTCGGGATACAAGTACAGTTCCTCCTTAGGCAGATTGAAGAGGGAAGGGGGAACGGGGAACGGTTCCCGCCAGGCCCCCTTCGTCTCCATTCTATGCCCGGGCAGGGCGGGGGAACCCTGTCGAACCGACCCGAAACCGGGACTCGGGGGCGCTTGGGCAAAAATCGGCGGCACATGCCGCCCTTTTCTCTCCCATGGCTGTAAAAACTTTTTTCCGAGGGCCGCCCCTCCGCAGGTGGTACCCAAACACCGCCCCGTGTGTTATAATAGGAACCGCCCCCTCATACCGTGATGGAGAGGGGGCGGTAGCGATGATACTCAGAAGAATCGGCAGTTGGCTTCTCCTGTCTGCGCTTATGCTGGGGACGGCCTATTACCTCTGGCTGTGGCCCGGAGGGACGGAAGCGGTGTTTGCTCCGGCCCGCGGCGAGGGGAGAACCCTGGTTCTGGATGCGGGCCATGGCGGGGAAGATGGGGGCGCGGTTTCCCCCTCCGGTGCGGTTGAGAGCGGGATCAATCTGTCCATCGTGTGCAAGCTGGATCAGCTCCTGGGGTTCTATGGCCAGTCCACGCTCCTGCTACGCAGTGAGGACGTCTCCCTTCACGACGCGGACGCCGATACCCTGCGGGAGAAGAAGGTGTCGGATCTCCACAACCGGGCGGCCCGGATTGAGGACACGGAGAACGCCGTGCTGCTCAGCGTCCATCAGAACACCTATCCGGACAGCCGGTACCGCGGCGCCCAGGTGTTCTACGCAGGCGGGGGGGAGGAGAGCCAGTCCTTTGCCGTGCTCACCCAGGAGGTCCTGCGGGCGGCCCTGGATCCGGACAACAGCCGTCAGGCCAAGCCCATTCCGGATACCGTCTATCTGATGAACCACATTACCTGTCCGGGGATTCTGGTGGAGTGCGGCTTCCTGTCCAATCCGGAGGAAGAAGCGCTGCTCCAGTCCGACGGCTACCAGAGCAAGCTGGCCTCCGCTCTGACCGCCTCCTGGCTCCAATGGCTGGCCGGGGA
>DWYU01000179.1 GCA_019118505.1 Candidatus Oscillibacter excrementavium | reverse complement strand
GGGGTGCCTCCAGGCAGCCTCCCCCCTGTTTTCTGATTTTTTCATTTTTTTCAAAGAAATGCTTGACAACCTGGGGTCCTGTCTGGTATAGTAATTGATGCCCGTTCGGGGTACGCATTCGGCGGCATAGCTCAGTTGGCTAGAGCATGCGGTTCATACCCGCAGTGTCCCCGGTTCAAATCCAGGTGCCGCTACCAGATTCCATGAAGCGCCCAGGCGCTTCATGGACCTCCCAATGGCCCGTTGGTCAAGTGGTTAAGACACGGCCCTTTCACGGCTGTAACATGGGTTCGAATCCCGTACGGGTCACCATCCCATAGGACGCCGTTGTTTGCGCGGCGTCTTATGGGCAGACAAAACTGCATCTCGCATGGAGGCTTAGCTCAGCTGGTTAGAGCGCATGCTTCACACGCATGAGGCCACTGGTTCGAGTCCAGTAGTCTCCACCATGAAGAAATCCCTGGAACCATTGCGGTTCCAGGGATTTTCTCTTTTCTCTCGGCGGAGTTTACCCTTTATTTACCCTTTAGAGCAGTTTTTCGATGAAGCTCTCCATCCGCTGGGCGCTCTCGCTGCGCATCTCGTCGGTGACATGGCCATAGACGTCCAGGGTGAAGACCGCCGAGGCGTGGCCCAAGTTTTCCTGCACGGTCTTGATGTCGTCCCCGCTCTTGATGGCAGCCACGGCGTAGCTGTGCCGCAGATCGTGGAGGCGGGTCTCCGGGCTGCCGATGGCGGCCATCACCTTTTTGAAATCCTTGTAGACAGTTTCGGGAATCAAATAGCCGCCCAGCTCGTTGGTAAACACCAGGTCCTGATCCTCCCAGGCGGGCCCGGCCCGCAGACGCCATTCTGCCTGTCGGCTCTTCTGCCGGCGCAGCAACTGCATGACAAAGGGAGCCGGCGTGATTTTCCGAGCCTTCCCGCTTTTCGTGGAGGTCAGAGTGTAGCGGTCACTTCCCTTCCTGCCGGGCACCCGCTGCAGCTGCTTGTCGATCAGCAACGTCCCTTTTTGGAAATTCACACGGGACCAGGTGAGGCCCATCACCTCTCCCTTCCGCAGGCCAGTGAACAGGTCCACCAGATAGATGATCTCAAACCGGTGTCCCTTGACTTTTGCCAGAAACCGTTTGATGGTCTCGTCATCCAGCGGGGCCAGGGGCTTTCGGGTGACCCGCGGAAGGATGCAGCCGGTGGAGGGGTTGGTCCGGATGTACCCCAGGGTTACAGCCTGCTCCAGTGCCTTGTGGAGCACCCCATGGATCGTCTTGACCGTCTTCGGCGTGAGGCCGCCGCCACGGAGCAGCTCGTTGCAGAAGTGCTGCACGATGTGCGGGCGAAGATCTTCCAGCTTGTACTTTCCCAGCTCCGGCCGGAGATGATTTTCGATCTGGCAGCGATAGGACTCCGCTGTGCGGGGCTTCAGGTGGACGTTGTACTCTGCCATCCAGATATCCAGCCACTCCCCCACCGTCAGCTGACACGGCTCCTGATACGTGCCCATGTCCAGCTCCACCAGCTTCTGCCGCAGTTTCTGGGCAACTTCGGATTTGGTCTTACCGGTGATGGTCCGCTGGATCTGCCTCCCAGTGTTGGGGTTATACCCGGCGGTGTAGCGGGCCTCCCAGTATGTATAGGTCCTCCCTGCCCGCTTCAGGGTCTTCTGCCGGATAGAGCCGCCTCCGGAGGCACCCCGGCCGGTCTGTTTCATGCGTGCCATATTACCGCCCCTCCTTTTGCCCGTTCATCTTAGAGGGGGCATCGCCGCCAGGCAAGGGCGCCGTTGTACGAGGCTCCCGGAGGGAGGCCAGATAGATCCGCGTCACGTCGTCCCGGCCGTGCCCCAGGAGCTTAGAGACCGCCTTGCGGGCTGCATAGGGCGTATCCCCCGCGGCGATCCGCTCCTGGTACCACCGAGCCGCGCAGGTGTGCCGCAAGCCATGGAAGGTCAGGGGGCGCGGGGAGCTGGCGTCCTGGGTGTAGGGTCTGGTTGTACGAATAAACGCCTGCAGCTGCTGAATCGCCGTATGAGTTTGGACGCCATCCGGTACAAAAAGCTTGTGCCCACGGGGCGTAGTCTGGAGGTGCAGCTCCAGACGGCTCACCAGGATGGGATGCAGCGGGACTGCTCGGACGAGACCGCCCTTGCCCTTGATGGTGATGGCGTTTTCTCGGATCGCACGGGCCGCAGTGGCCGTATCGATCCGGAAGCACTCATGGATCCGCAGAGCGGCGTAGTAGGCCAGGTAGAGGATCGTGATGTAGTCCTCCCTGCCCTCTCGCAGGGCCGCGGCTAGGATCCGGGAAAACTCATCACGGCTCCAGGTGCGATCCACGCCGCCGCTGCTGCGCCGCTGCAGCGCCAGGCTCTCATTGCCCGGCAGCTGGTACCGGGGCGCCGGCATCAGATCGTGGAAGAAGCGGATGGCGGCCAGGTCCGTCTTGATGGTGGAAGGCGCTCTGCCGCTCTCCTGCAAATAGGCCACATACGCCATGAGATGCTTCGGGCCGATGTTGGCCAGCCGCTCCAGACGGTACCGTTCCGCCAAGAAGCGGCAGAAGCGCAGCATGGCCTCATAGTAGCGGGCCCGGGTGCGGATGCTGCCCTGGCGGTTGTGCCTGTACAGGCGGTTCAGCTGGTTGACAAGGTTCTGATAGATTTTCGACATGTTGTTGCCGTCCTTTCTTAAAAAAGGGCGCAACTCACCCAGTGGCGCTGTGGGGCTGTTTCCGGCGAATTTCCCGTGGATCGCACCGGCCGCACAGCGTCCAAAGGGCCGTCAAAGCCTTGCGATCACTGTGTTTTACCGGTCTTAATCTGCCGGATTAGCAGGACTGTCTCTGATTGTAAGACATGTTGAGTATGACTGCCGGCTCCCTGCTGGAAGCAGGTGGGATCGAATCTCCCGCGGCGGGCGCGCGCCCTGGGGTGAGGTGCAGATTGCTCTGCCGGCGCCCGGATGTCCGCCCCCGGCAGCGGGGCGGGAATGATGCGGAAGGTGGCCGCGGCTCTGCCGAGCGCCGCGCCGGCCGGGATCCTCTCCGGCCCAGAGAATAGATGGTAAAACTTTGAATTCAATTCACGATGGTTCATAAAAGTCTCCTTTTGGCGCCTTCCAGTGGGAAGATCCCCCTGGACCATGGCGCATACTTGGTCTTTTGGTTTTCTCTCTGCGAGGGCGTCACAGGCGGCCTCTCCTTTGTCGGTCGGGCTATAGATATGAAAAGGCCCGAAAACCGCATCGTTTTCGGACCTACTCCATTTATTCGGTTGTAGGACGGTTTTTTTGGTCTGGCAGGTCTCCGGAGGGCGCACTGTCCCTGCCGGGTAATAAATCTGACCTACAAAATCTGACCTAACATCGATCTCATCATAGCGCAGCACAGCCAAGGTGTCCAGTTGCACTTTTCGCTACACTGCAGTAATCTCTCAATTCATGGCCCCAGACGGGAAAATTCACCTAAGAGCAGGGCATAATACGCCCTCTCATAACGTACAAACTTAACCACGTGTGCAATGCGTCAACCGCCAGCAGCTCAAGATCGAGCTGCCCTCCGCATTTCAGCGGGGTACGCACAATCATCAATCACAGTTTTGTTCTACCATATTTCCCGAGATTTGGCAAGGGCAAAACACTGCCAATATACTGCCAAATCACTGCCATTTTCGTGGACAACGCGGATCCGACCGATCCAGAGGCGCACTTGCCCCTTGTCTCGTGCCATTCCGCCCTGACTTACTCCGCCCTAAAACTTGCTCCGCCCTATCGCCCTTCGGCGCAAAAAACAATGATACGCAGATACTATGCCTGCTATGCGCAGTGCTCAGATACTTCCTCAATACACAAGTATCGTACCATGTTTTCAGATTGATGTCAAAGTTGGAGATTTTCCACCTGTGTATCAAAATTTTTGTTTGTTTTTTTGAAAATCAGTTGCTCTAATTTGTGCAACTTCTGCATTGAATTCCGATGTTTATGTATGGTATATTTCCTGTAGGGAAACATATCATTTAACAGAGCTGGAACGTTCCGCAATCGGGGCAGGGTGTAAAATGCCGCAAGGCACACCTGGGAGGAAAGGTTCCAGCTCTGTTATTTTTTTCTCTCGCAAGTCATGTATACATGCCTGTAAACCATCTTAACCGGCTCCATTGTAAGATACTCCCGCAACTCGCTTTCTGTGTGGATCGGAAACAGGGGAAGAATGTATTTCAGGCTTTTTGATGCAAGAATACTTAAGGCCCTGCGTTTTCCATTTTTGCAGAGTGGCTGTATTCTTTTATGAGCCAGAGCAGCCTTAACACAAAGAGGGCAGAGAGTTTTAAAATAGAGCATATCTTCGTGAGTTTCATATTGTTCAAAATGTTCTCTTATGGCACCGCACAGAAGATCTGCAATTTGAATCAACAGGAAATTTGCATCTTTTGAGTCACGAAAGACAATCTGCTCGGTATAGTGCCTTTTTCTCTGACTTTTTATGTGGTCAAAGACATCTGCTAATGGGACTTCTTCTGTGTTCTTCATTCGGTCGATTGCAATTAGAATCTTTGAGTTTTCTTCCAGGTAATATTTATCCAGAGACCGAAGGGCCATCAAATGGCAGAGAATCGAAAGATGTTTATTCCCTTGATACTTCGCCTGGTCAACTTCCTTTTTGAACACGATCTGACAGGACAACTGTCCTTTTGCATCTCTCAGCAGTCCCAGGGCCTCAGCCCCTCTGCGGTGCCGCCTGATCCTCGAATATTTTACTTCGTCTGTCTCCTTACAACCAACGATTGCCTTAATTTCTTTCAAAGTCTCCAAATTATGAGCAATATCTTCCTGCCTTACCAAAAAAGCAGCTGCAGCATAACAGGTAGTCGCTCCTCGATCAAAGGCAAAGCCGTCATCGCCAGAGGCATCTACATACATCACGTAATCAAATTGATTAGGATCAACTTTCACAATAAGCCACCCGCTTATTTATATTCTTACGTGTCCGAATCGGACACATTTTTTTTGCTCTCTTCTGCCACCAGATACTCCAGAAAGGTCATGAGCTTGTCCTGGCTCTCCGGGGACAGACTGTTGTAGCGCATCACCAAGTAACGCTGCGGCGGCCCGCCCAGGCCGGGATCGGCCTCACCAAGCAATTCGCTGACGGTAGTTCCGAGATAACTTGCCAATCGCTCGAATTTGTCAATAGATGGCTGTCGGCCGCGCTTAACATCCGGTAAAAAACTAGTACCGACGCCACTCTCTTTACAAGCAGCTGTCGGGCTTACGCCTTTTAACGCCGCAAAGTGTTTTACATTTTGCACAAATATTTCTACATTCATGGGCGACCACACCTATTTTGTATTTGGGCAGTTTATGCAAAAATGCGCAATATCGAGTTTTTATATTGACAATGCGCAATATCGAGTTTATTATTTACCCATAGGCAATTAACCAGAGGGAAAAACACAAGGGGAAAGGGGGTGAGGAGATGCGACTCCCCTATCAATCAATCGAACCGGACCACGAGACCGTTGCTCTGGCTGAAAAAATCTTGGCAGTCCTAGTCCAAAGCGGCCTGTCTTACCAGCAGGCCAACAGCGCCCTGGAAACGGCCCAGAAACTTCTGGAGGAAAAGACAAAGCCGGTTATTTTCTGAATTCCTCTTCCAGACGGTTCATAAGAGACCGTTGAAAGAGCATAAACTCTCCCTCCAAATCAGTTTTCAGTGTTCGGCAGAGGTCTTGCGGCAGTTTTCGCCTGAGAATTTCATCCACATCACCTTGGTAAATTTGGAAAAACCTGTTCAAGTCACTTTTCAATTTAGAGTCCATAAATATACGCTCCTCAATCATTTTAAGTTTATCACATCTCCGGGGAAGGTCACCACCGGGAGTGTTATAAGGCGATCATAAGAACGCAAGATTAACTTCAAGGCAATTTTATCACGGAGGAGTGTATGTTTCAAGCATTTCAGGAAGGAGGTTTCTAATGGCAAACAACATCAAGCAGCTGCGGGAGGCCGCCGGCATGACCCAGGCGGAACTGGCCGCCAAAATGCAGCTCACCACGCCCTCAATTACCAAGTGGGAGCTGGGCCGGGCCAATCCCACTTACGACAATCTCATCCAGCTGGCAGAGATCTTCGGCTGTACGTTGGATGAGGTGGCAGGGCGGAAAGCCAGCGCCCAGAAAGGAGGTGTCGTTGATGGAGAAAAATCGCCCTACGTCGTTTGACGATCTGCCCCTGATCATGACCGTAGAAGACCTGGCGCCCATTCTGGGTGTCGGCAAGGGCACCGTATACGAGCTGGTACGCTGCGGCCGCATCAAGAGCCTGCGAATCGGTACACAGATCCGCATCCTCAAGCAGGAGCTGATCCAGTTTCTGGAGTCCTCGGACTCCCAAGTCAGCTAAACCATATCACGAAAAGGAGGGAAACACCATGCCGGAGGACTACAGCAATATTTATAAAATTGCTCGCCGGGCAGCGGGTTTTACTCAAGAATCAGCTGCTGAGCGACTGGAAATCTCCGTTGATAGTGTGCGGGCGTATGAGACCCACCAGCGCACACCGCCCAACGAGATCGTGGAGCGGATGGTCGTCTGCTTTCACGCCCCCCAGCTTGCTTACCAACACCTGCACGAGACGACTGGACTCGTCTCTCGGATCATTCCGCAGTTGGAGCAGCGAAACATCCTGGAGGTCGCCATCCGGATCTACAATCGGATGCGCAACTTCTCCCAGGACTCCTGCCTGGAACGCCTGATGGCCATTGCCGAAGACGGGCGGATCGATGACACCGAACGGCCGGAGTTCGACGAGATTATTGCAGAGCTCCGGAGCATCATCCAGTCAGGTCTGGAGCTGGAAATCTTCTGCTCACCAGAACCGGCCGCAAAAAAAGAACGCCCCGAGGCGGCAACCTCAAGGCGTTCGGTTCAGGGACTTGCATCCGAGAACGATTGCAAATCTATTTTAGCACAACCAGGCCGGAATGCAAGCCCCAATTTGACCAGGAAGGAGGTGTCCTTCCCATGATCACCTGGGGGCTGGTGCTGATCGGCATTTGCACACTCACCAGCGGGCTGTTCCGATTGGTTGACCGGATTGAAGGGAGGCGGTGAGGATGGCCGCATGGAAAACGCTGGATCTGCGGCAGCGAAAGACATACGGCCCCCATGACGGGGAACTGATCGTGCTGCACATGATCCCGAAGAGCGCCTGGGGGCGGTCCGAGCGGTATCTCACCGGCCGCCTTCGGACGGAGGCAGGCAGAACCTGGATGCTTAGCGGCGGGGGCGTGGCCTCCCCCGCTGAGCTGCGGAAACACTATGACCTCCGGTGGCTTCGGCTGCCGGAGGACACCATCTGAGAGGAGGCTGGGCCGATGGCTGAAAGCATCATCAAATCTGGCCGGCGAAAAGGTTTCACAACGGTTTTCCGGTCAGTGGCGCAGGACCCACGGATCAGCCTGAAGGCCCGGGGGTTGTTTCTCCTGATGCAGTCACTGCCGGATAACTGGTCCTATTCCATTTCCGGGCTGGCGGCAATGGCCAATACCGGAAAGGATCAGATCCGCTCCGCTCTGAAAGAGCTGACGGACGTGGGCTATCTGGTCAAAGAGCAGGCTCACGACAGCGGCGGGAAGTTCACGCGAAACGTCTTTATCCTACAGGATGAGGCTCCTTCACCGTTGTCGGAAAACCCGACAACGGTGGGGTTCTCTCAGGCACCGTCGTCGGGAAAACCGTCAACGGAAAAACCGACGACGGAAAAACCGTCAACGGATTTTCCGACAGTACAAAATACAGAAGTACAGATACAGGATATAAATAACCCCCCTATATCCCCCCAAGGGGGACGGAAGCGGTCACGGCGGACCCATAAGGAGACGGCGGACTGGAAGCCGGAGCGGTTTGAGGCATTCTGGACCTACTACCGCACCTATGTGCGCAATGAGGACCGCCAGGCTGCCATCCGTGCCTGGGACAAGCTGCGGCCGGACGATGCCCTGATTGCCAGGATCGGCAGGGCCCTGGAAATCCAGATCAAGTCCCCGGAATGGATCAAGGGCGTTGGAAGGCCTTATGCCAGTACATACCTGAACAACGCCCGCTGGGAGGACGTTGAGGGCCTGCCTCCCCCGCCGCCTGGTTCCCGGCCACCCAGGAGGGAGGTCTACGGATGGGAGTGAGCAGGGACAATGCAGCACGTCGAGAGCACGCGCTGGATGCGGAGCAAGCGGTGCTGGGCTCGTTCCTGATCGATACCAACATCCAACAGCAGTTGTTTGCCCAGGTGCGGCCGGAGGACTTTTTGAGCCCGACCAACCGGAAGATTTACACCACGGCTCGGGCGCTGTTCAGGGCTGGGGAGCCGGTGGACGGCGTCACTGTCCGGGATAAACTGGGCCAGGATTATACGGGCCCGCTGATGGAGCTGATGGAGATCACCCCCACCAGCGCCAACTGGGAAGTCTATGCCGCCATCATGCGGGACCAGGCAGCTCACCAGCGGCTGCGGGATCTGGCGGAGCACGTGCTGGAGCAGCCCAATCTGGAAAGCTGCCGCCCTTATGTGGCGGACATGGGGCAGGTCTTGTCCGCAGGGCCGGAGGCGGACAGCTGGACCATGCGGCAGATGGCAGACGATTTTTTCAATGGACAGGATCCGGACACACCGGCTCCGAAGTACATCACCTATGGCCTGGACGTACTGGACAATGGAAGCTATACGGAGCTGGGAGACGTGGTCATCATCGGCGGGTACCCATCGGACGGCAAGACAGCCCTGGCGCTGTCCATGGCCTATCACATGGCGGCAGAATACAAGGTTGGCTTTTTCAGCCTGGAGACGGACAAGCGTAAAATCCGGGACCGGCTGATGGCCCATATTGGGCAGATCTCCCTGGGCGATATCAAACGGCGCCGTCTGATAGACCCGGATTGGGTGGCTCTGGCGGCCAAGGGGCCGGAGATGGCCAAGCGGGATCTGACGGTGGTCCAGGCCGCCGGCATGACGGCCCCAGAAATTCAGAGCGTGGCGCAGGCCTATGGCTTCCAGGTCATCCTGATCGACTACATCCAGCTGGTGACGCCGGAGACAGACCGCCGGGCGCCCCGCAGCGAGCAGGTGGCGGAGGTGTCCCGGAGCTTCCACACCTTCGCCCAGCGGACGGGTACCCTGGTGGTGGAGCTGGCACAACTCACCCGGCCGGATAAAGGGACATGGCGGCCGCCTACCATGCAGGACCTGAAGGAGAGCGGCCAGCTGGAGCAGGATGCGGATATGATCGTGCTGCTCTACCGGCCTGACCCAGAAGACAAAACGCTGGACCAGAACGACAACCGGAGCCTCAAAATCGGAAAGAACAAGGAGGGCCGCCGGGGCACCTGGCTTCTGTCCTTTGACGGCGAACGGCAGACATTCGCGCTTTTGGGGGCTGACGGCAAACCCCGCCGGCGGCCCAGCGACCGGAAACGTCGGAAGCAGGACGAGGGCCAGCCTGGGCAGGTGGATTTTTGGGCCGATGGCGGAGAGTTCAAAGATACGCCATGGGGTCAGGAGGCGAGTGCGAAATGAACATTGGAGACGTGCTATATATCAGGCCGAATTTTTACACGGAATACATGGGCGGAAATGATGGCCCCCGGCCGGCCCGGGTGGTCTACATCCACCCGCTGGCGCGGTTTTACGTGGTGGAGTTCCGGAGCGACCGGGACCTGCCCTGGCGGGAGACGTTTTTCCCCTACAACCGGCGGATCGCGGATATTGTGGACCGTTCTGCGCCGTATCTGCCGCATGAAAAGGAGCTTTTTGCATCATGAGAACGATTGCGATTATGAACAACAAAGGCGGAGTGGGAAAGACCACCACCGCCATTGCCATGGCAGATATCTTGACCCGAGACTACAAAAAGCGGGTGCTGCTGGTGGACTGTGACGGTCAGTGCAACCTGACAGAGTTTTTCCTGCCGGACTTTGATCCGGATCAGTCCCTGACCTTGCATCACATTTTGACCGGCACCGGGGAGCCGCTGTGGAGCGACAATGTGGAGCAAATCGGCGATTGCCTGCAGCTGCTGCCTGCCAGCCCGGATTTGTACGAGCTGGATCTCAAAGCGGTGCTGGAGTTCTCCGGTGACCGGCAGAGCGCCCGGCTGCTGGATTTCGTCCGAGCCGCCCAGGAAAACGGCGAGGCAGACTTCACGATTTTTGACTGCGCGCCCGGGTACACTTGTGCCAGTGTGGCGGCCATGATCGCCGCTGATGACGTGGTGATCCCCGCCGGCATGGATGGTTTCTCCTTTTTCGGCCTGCAGTCTATGGTCCGGCAGCTGCGTGCCCTGCATCGGACAGGAGTGCCGGTCCATATCGCCGGAGTGCTGCTGACCCAGTGGCGCGCCTCCGACGTGGTGCTGCAGGGAGAAGCACTTCTGCGGCAGTCCACCATCCCGGTGTTCGGCCAGGTGATCCGCCGGACTGAAAAGGTGCCGGAGAGCACCTTTGACCGGCGGCCGGTGACACAGTACAGCCGGGGAAGCGCCGCCAGCGTGGACTACCGGCGCTGGGTGCAGGAGTATCTGGGGGGTGTGTTCGATGCCCTTTGATATCTCCAAGTTTGCCAAGGGCTTCGACGTGTCCGAATCGGACACGGAACTGCGGGAGATCCCGCTGGATAAAATCCGGGAGAATCCGGAGAATTTCTACCCGCCCCTGCCGGAGGATGAGGCGGAGGCCCTGCGGGAGTCCATTCAGGCCAACGGCCTGCTGGAGCCCCTGCTGGTGGTGGCGGACGGCGGTACATACCGGCTTGTCTCCGGCCACAACCGGCTCCGGGCCCTGCAGGACCTCCGGGGAGAATCCCTGGGCATGGAGTACAAGACAGCCCTGTGCCGGGTGCTACCGGATATGGACGCCGACCACGAGATCACCGCTATCATTGAGGCCAACCGCCAGCGGAAGAAGACACCGGCAGTGCTGCAGCAGGAGGCGGAGGCCCTCACGGAGGTCTACGTCCGGCGGAAGCAGGCCGGAGAAGATCTCCCAGGCCGTATCCGGGATCGGGTGGCGGAGGCCATGCAGGTGAGCGCCACGAAGCTGGCCAATCTCAACGCCATCAAAAACGGCATCCGGGAGCCTAACTTTGCATCGGCATGGGCAAGCGGAAACATTTCAGAGGCCTGCGCTCTGGAAATCGCTCGGATGGACGCAGAAAGTCAGCACCAGCTGGCAGTCTGGCTGGAAGATGAGCGGGAGCCGTGTGCGCTGAGTCTGGTGCGGGAGTTTACGAGGCCATTACCGCCGGCCTCACGGATGACTGGCGGGAGACCTGGGTGTTCTTCAACGTGGCGGACGTGGAATCCAGCTATCCCTTTGCCGACGCGCTGTTCAACGAGATCGTGGACCGCTCCGGCCCGGAGATCGAGGTGTTCGACGCCTGGGACCCGGTGGCGCGGGAGCTGGAGATCGCGGAGACGGGCAGCTATGACTATGACAGCAGGGACTACCTGGCAGCCAACGGCCTGGGCGTCATCGACTATGACGACCGGGACTCCTCGGAGTTCCGCAACTATTGGCTGTACATGCCCCAGTTCCGCATCCTGGACCAGAACGACTTCGTCACAACCATGGCGGTGTTCCTGGTGCTGTTCATCTTCATCGCCCTGATCTGCTTTGCGGCCGTCATCGTCATCGCCTTTACCCGGTGCATGACCATCGCCCTGACCAACGCGCGGGTGTACGACGACCTGCGGCACCTGGGGGCGCCCAGCCGCTACCTGTTCCGGTCTGTGAAGGGGCAGGTGTCCAAGGTCTTTCTGGTGCCCGCCATCGTGGGCACAGGAGTGATCGCGGCCTTCTACCTGATGATCATGTACTTCAACGACAACCGCTTCACCCCCGGCGAGTTCGCCGGCATGGCCGCCTGCGGCGCCGTGATCACCGCATTGTCGGCGGTGCTGTACGGCGTGTATCGTCTCACCCGCCGCAGCGTCTGCCGCCTGCTGGGCATCCGGTCCAGGTGACGGCCCAGGACGCAAAACAGGCCCGTGAAGGAACGTTCCTTCACGGGCCTGTCCATATGTGGTTCAGAAATCAGCGGAGGCCGGTTTCCGGGCGGGCAACCGCCGCTTCCAGATGGAGGGGGCGAACAGCAGCAACATGGGGAAGATCTCCAGCCGGCCCACCAGCATGTCGAAGGACAGCAGCAGCTTCGACCAGGGGGAGAACTCGGAGAAATTGCCCATGGGGCCCACGATCTCCAGTCCGGGGCCCACGTTGTTGATACAGGTGGCCACTGCCGTAAAAACCGTCACCAGATCCATCTGTTCCAGGGCCACCAGCAGGCAGGACACCACGAAGATCACCAGATACACCGCCAGGAACAGATGAACGCCCTGAATGCTCCGCTCGTTCAGGGGCTTGCCCTCAAACCGGACCGTGGAGACTGCATTGGGGTGAAGCATTCTCCGCATCTCGCTGACAGAGACCTTCTCCAGAATCACCACCCGGGCCACCTTGAGGCCGCCTGCCGTGGAGCCTGCGCAGCCGCCGATAAACATCAGCGCCACCAGAATTGCCTTGGAGAAGGTCGGCCAGGTGTTGAAGTCCACAGTGGCGTATCCTGTGGTGGTCATGATGGAGGATACCTGGAAAAATGCATGGCGGAGGCTGGTGCCCACAGAGTCATAGAGATGTACGATGTCCGCCGTGATGGCGACCACCGCCACCGCCACAATTCCCACATAAGCCCACAGCTCTTCGGAGCGGAACACCTCCCGGAACTTTCGCACCAGCAGGAAGTAATACAGGTTGAAATTGACGCCGAAGAGCAGCATAAAGATGCCGATCACTATGTCAAAATAGGGATTGTTATAGGCGCCCACGCTGAGGTTCCGGCAGCTGAAGCCGCCGGTGCCCGCGCTACCGAAGGAGTGGATGCAGGCGTCGAACAGCGGCATTCCCCCTGCCACCAGCAGGATAATCTCAATGATGGTCATCACTAGATAGATGCCGTAGAGGATTTTGGCAGTATCGCTCATGCGGCTTACCAGCTTGCCCGGTGCGGGACCGGGCATCTCCGCCCGCAGCATATGCATACCGTGGCCGTCGCCTCCCATGGGCAGGATCGCCATGACAAACACCAGCACGCCCATACCACCTACCCAGTGGGTAAAGCTGCGCCAGAACAGAATGCCCCTGCTCAGGGACTCCACCTCTGTCAGGATCGTTGCGCCGGTGGTGGTAAAGCCAGAGACCGTCTCGAAAATGCAGTCCACATACTTGGGAATATCCCCGGAGATATAGAAGGGCAGCCCGCCGAAGAGGGACATGGCGATCCAGGCCAGGGCCACCACCGCCATGCCGTCCCGGGCGTACAGGGCCATCTGCTTGGGCTTTTTGAAGCTCAGCAGGCCCCCGCACAGCACCAGCAGGGCTATGGGGATGAGAAAGGGGACCGGGGATTCTCCGTATCCCACGCCCACCGCCATGGGCAGCAGCAGCAGGGCCGCCTCCACCAGCAGGATCCGGCCGATGGCAAAGCAAATCACACGATAATTCACAGAACCTACCTGCCTTCTTACGCTTCCAGGATGTCCCGGAGATCCTCCAGCTGGGTGTCCGTGGTCACCACGATCACATCGTCGTGGAGGTGCAGGACGTCATTGCCGGAGGGGATGATGATCTGGCCGTTCTGCCGCACGATGCCCGCCAGCAGCAGCCCCCGCCGCAGCTTCAGGTCCCGCAGGGGGGTGTTGACGAAGGAGATGTCGGGCGTCACGTTGAACTCCAGCGCCTCCACCTTCTCGTCCACGATCCGGTGGAGGGTCTTCACCTTGGAGGCGGCGGCGTTCTTCATGGCCCGGATGTACTGCAAAATCAGCTCCGTGGTCACCGCGGCGGTGGAGACCACGCTGTCGATCATGCTCTCGTCGGAGACCAGCTCCAGCAGGGACTTGCGGTTGATCTTGGCCACCACCTTACAGCAGTCCCCCGACTGCTTGGCGGCGCTGAGGGCCATCAGGATGTTGGCCTCGTCCAGGCCGGTGATGGCCACAAAGGCGTCCGTCTGCCCGATGCCCTCCTCGCTGAGGAGCTCGCTGTCCGTTCCGTCGCCTGCGATCACCAGTGCCCGGGGCAGCCGCTCGCTCATCTCCACGCACCGCTGTTCGTTCTGGTCGATGATCTTCACGGACATCCCCATGTCCAGCAGTTCGGACGCCAGATAGTAGCACATCTTGCTGGCGCCCACGATCATCACCGAGGAGGCCTTTGCCCGGAACACTCCCAGCTGGCGGAAGAACTTCTCCAGCTCCCGAGGGGCGGCAGTGAGGTAGATCTTGTCCCCCGCCCGCAGGGTGAAGTCGCCGGAGGGGATGATGGTCTCCCCCTGCCGGGCCACGGCGCAGATCAGGACCCGGACCTTGAAGCTCTGATACAGCTCCGACAGCCGGGTCCCATCCAGGGCCGTGTGCTCCGCCACCCGGTACTCCACCAGCTCCAGC
>DWYU01000178.1 GCA_019118505.1 Candidatus Oscillibacter excrementavium | reverse complement strand
AAAATCCGGCGGGACCCCCTTTTTTCCGCCGCTTCCCGGCCGGAAGCGCATTTTTATTTGACGGATTTCCGCTCTCCGTGATACACTTTTCTCAGTTTTTCCGCAAAACGCGGCTGTGTGTGAAAAGGGGGAACCATATGCTGTCTGATATTCTGATCGCCGTGGCCGACTTCCTCTGGGGCACGCCCATGACGGTGGTGCTGGTGGGAACCGGTCTGTACCTGAGCATCCGCTTCCGGTTCTACTACAACTTCCGGAAGATCGGCTTCAACTGGAAGAACACCTACGGCCGGATGTTCCAGAAGAGCGAGGGGGCCGGCACCATCTCCGGCTTTGCCGCCGCCTGCACCGCCATGGCCAACACCATCGGCGTGGGCAACATCGGCGGCGTAGCCACCGCCGTGGTGTCCGGCGGCCCCGGCGCCCTGTTCTGGATGTGGGTGTCCAGCCTGCTGGGCATGTCCACCAAGGCCTGCGAGATCATCCTGGGCCAGCGGTACCGGGTGAAATACAGCGAGTCCATGGACGAGTACATGTGCGACCGGTCCTTCGTCATGAAAAACGCCCTGGGGTGGAAGAAGGGGGCCGTGGTGCTGTCGGTGGCCTGCTTTGTCCTGGGGCCCTGGACCTGCTGCGTCCAGACGGAGTCCGTCACCGGCGCCCTGGAGCAGAGCTTCGGCATCGACCCCATGGTCTCCGCCATCGTGCTGGGCGTCACCTGCTTCATCACCATTGCCGGGGGCCTCAAGCGGATCTCCGCCATCATGGAGCGGGTGGTCCCCTTCATGGCGGTGTGCTACATCCTGGGCGGCATCGGCATCCTGATCCTCAACTGGTCCATCGTGCCGGAGGCGGTCGCCCTGATCTTCAAGAGCGCCTTCACCCCCATGGCCGGGGTGGGCGGCTTCGCCGGCGCCACCGCCCGGGACGCCATCCGCTACGGCATCGCCCGGGGCCTGTACTCCAACGACGCCGGCACCGGCTACGGCATCATCGCCCACGCCTCCGCCAAGACGGACCACCCGGTGCGCCAGTCCTCCTGGGGCTGGGGCGAGGTGTTCACCACCCTGATCGTCTGCACGGTGACGGGCCTCTCCATCATCATGACCAACGTGTACATCGACTTTCCGGAGGTGGACAGCGCGGCATTGACCACCGTGGCCTTTGAGGTGGCCTACGGCCCTGTGGGCGGCTTTTTCCTGGCGGCCGCCATCACCATCTTCGCCTGGACCACCATCATCGGCATGTACTACAGCTGCGCCAAGTCCGTCAACTACGCCTTCGGCGACACCCTGGCCAACCGCCGGGCCACGCCCATCTACATGGTCTACTACATGATCCCCTGCGTGTTCTTCTACAACATCCAGGCGGATGCCCTGTGGGCCATGACGGACCTGCTGTCCGCCGCCTACGTGGCCATCACCCTGCTGTTCATCTTCACCCAGCAGAAGGAGATCTTCCGGCTGTTCCGGGACTTCTGGGACCGGTACATCCCCGCCAGGGAGCGGGGGGAGAACCCGCCGCCGGTGACCTTCGGCACCATTGACGAAAAAGCGGAAAAGGAGAGTATCTGATATGACGCGCACGACGTTGCGGGAGACATTGGAAAAGACCGGCATTCTGGTCATCGACGGCTCCATGTCCACAGCGCTGGAGCAGCTGGGCTGCGACCTGAACGACAGCCTCTGGACCGCCAAGGCCCTGGACCGGCAGCCGGAGCTGGTGGAGCGGGTCCACGAGAACTACTTCACCGCCGGCGCCGACTGCGGCATCACCTGCAGCTACCAGGCCACCATCCCCGGCCTGATGGCCAAGGGCCACACCCTGGCGGAGGCGGAGTCCCTCATCACCCGGTCCGTGGAGCTGCTTCTGGAGGCCCGGGAGCGATGGTGGCAGCGGGAGGGCCGGGCGGCCGGCCGGGCCTGGCCGCTGTGCCTGGGGGCCGTTGGGCCCTACGGGGCGTATCTGGCGGACGGGTCGGAATACCGGGGCAACTACGGGGTCAGCGATGATGTCCTCCGGGACTTCCACCACCGGCGGATGGAGCTGTTGTGGAACGCCGGCGCGGACCTGCTGCTGATGGAGACCCAGCCCTCCCTCCGCGAGGCGCGGATCGAGCTGTCCATCGCGGAGGAGCTGGGGGCGGAGTCCTGGGTCAGCTTCTCCTGCCGGGACGGCAGCCGCATCCACGAGGGGGATCTGCTCCGGGACTGTGCCGGGTCGCTGGAGGGAGCATATCCCCATCTGCGGATGATCGGCGTCAACTGCACGCCGCCCCAGTTTGTGGAGCATCTGATTGGGGAGCTGAAGGCGGGCACCTCCCTGCCCATCGCCGTGTACCCCAACAGCGGGGAGACGTATGACCCCGCCACCAAGACCTGGCACGGCAGCCGGGACGGCCTGGCCTTCGGCGACTACGCCCGCCGGTGGATGCGGGCAGGGGCCAGCGCCGTGGGGGGCTGTTGCCGCACGGTGGACAGCCATATCCGGGAGGTAGTCAAGGCCCGGGAGCTGTTCCGGAAGCTGGGCTGAGGGAAAGCCCCCACTCCGCAGAATCAGACAAAAAGGCCCGGGCGCGGTTTTCCGCGCCCGGGCCTCGTTTCTTTTTCCGCCTGTTGACAGCCGCCCCTCAGAACACCCGGGTGAGCAGCAGCAGGACCGCCAGGCCGCCGAAGTTCACCGCGGAGAACCACAGCAGGAACCGGCCCGGCTGGGCGCCGGGGCTCCGCAGATAGAACTTCAGGGAGATCAGGCTGGCCAGAGAGGCGATGGGGGTGCCCAGACCCCCCAGGTCCACCCCCAGCAGCAGGCCCCGCCAGTCCTCGGTAAAGCCCGCCAGCAGCAGGGAGGCAGGGACGTTGCTGATGATCTGGCTGGCCAGGGCGGAGGTCAGCAGGGCACTGCGGTCCATCCAGCCCGCCAGCAGCTGCCGCAGAGCCGGGATCTGGCCGATATTCCCGGCGAAGATGAAGAAGAACACAAAGGTCAGCAGCAGGCTGTAGTCCACCTTCTTCAGAAGCCCCGGCTCCAGCACCAGCAGCGCCGTCACCACGACGGCGGTCACCACGCCGTAGTGGACCACGTGGAACACCGCCAGCAGACACAGGACAAACAGTCCCGCCAGCACCGCCAGCAGCTTCGGCCTCCGGATGGAGGCCGGCTGGGGAAACCGGACGCAGACCGACTGACTGGTGCCCACCAGGGACCCGGCGGACAGGGCCAGCAGGCTCACCACCGTGAAGGGCAGCAGCGTGGCGAAGAAGTCCCCGGCGGACAGGTGGAAGCGGCCGCACAGATACAGGTTTTGGGGATTGCCCACCGGGGTGGCCATGCTGCCCAGGTTGGCCGCCGCCGTCTGGAGGATCACCGTGGGCAAGATCCGCCGCCGCTCGCCCGCCAGCTCCAGGATCTGGAGGGTGAAGGGCACGAAGGTGATCAGCGCCACATCGTTGGTGATGAGCATGGAGGAGAAAAAGGGCAGCAGCACCAGCAGCAGCTGCAGCAGGCGGACATTTTTCTCCCCCGCCAGCAGCCGCTGGGACAGCACCAGAAACACCCCGCAGCGCTGCAGCCCCGCCACCACCGCCATCAGGCACAGCAGCAGGCACAGCACCCGCAGATCGATATACCCCAGATACGCCGCCGAAGGGGGGACCGCGATAGCGGACACCGCGGCGCACACCGCCGCTGTCAGTAAAACAACTTCTCCCCGGCACCAGGCCAGGAATTTTTTCACACACATGGATCGTCGCCTCAATCAAACACGCAGATCGCCCCGGCACAGCCGCCGGGGCCTAATTGTTCAGTATAGCAGACTTCCGGGTCCTTGTCACCCACGAATTTCCAGCTTCTGCCCAGGCTGTCCGGTTCTCCCGGCCGGAGGAACCGGGTGCTCTCCCGGGCCGGAGGACGGCACGCCCGCAAAATTTTTTCCGGCCCTGGGACTTTTCCGCACCGGCGGGAGTATTATCAGTGAAAAGCTTTTCAGAGAAATCCACAGGGGAGACGGGCAGCTATGCAGAGTGAACAGGAATTCAATCTGGCGGTGGAGCAGTATCTGAACATGGTCTACCGCATCGCGCTGAACTGGTTCGGCAGCGTCCACGACGCGGAGGACGCGGCCCAGGAGGTCATGCTCCGCCTGTGGAAGAACACGTCCGGCTTCGAGGGGGATGCCCATCTGCGCCACTGGCTGGTGCGGGTGACCATCAATGTGTGCAAGGACCTGTCCCGGGCGCCCTGGCGGCTGCACAGCGTCCCGCTGGCACAGGCCCCGCCCCAGCCCTGTGCCAACGAACCGGAGGCCCAGGCGGTGGTGGAGGAGATCCTGCGGCTGCCCAAGAAGTACCGGGTCCCCCTGTACCTGTATCACTACGAGGGGTACTCCGTCAGGGAGATCAGCGCGCTGCTGAAGGCGAACCCGTCCACCATCCGCACGCGGCTGTCCAGGGCGAGAGAACTGCTGAAACATCAGCTGGAGGAGGGGTGACGGATGCGGACAATTTATCAGCGGGCCTTTGACCATGTCACCGCCTCCGATCATCTGAAGAAGGAGGTGCTTGAGATGACAAAACAGGAACAAGACATTCTGCGCCGGCGGATCCCCAGGGCCGTCCTGATTGCGGCGGTCCTCATTCTGGTGCTGGCGGGGACGGCGGTGGCGGTGAGCGTCCCCGGCATCCAGGACTGGTTCCGGCAGTACTGGCAGGAGACCGCCGGGGACACCGCCATGCCGGCGGAACAGGAGGAGGCCATCGGCCAGATGACCCAGTCCGTGGGGACCTCCGCCGGGACGAAGGCGCCGGAGACGGAGCCGGCCACGGCAAATGCCGGACCCGCGGAAGAGGCGGAAAAGCCGGGCGAATCTGAGAAAACAGCCCCGGATCACACAGATGTCCCAGAGGCCATACTAGGCGGAGATCCATCCCAAACAACGGTCACTTTGGAGTCTGTCACCGTTGGGGAAAAGCATTTGTGGCTGCTGCTGCACGTCAGCGGGAATTTCGAACCGGGAAAGACCTATACGTTTGCACGCGCGGAGCTCATCGGAGCGCCGGAAAAGGTGTACTCTGATCTCGGGATCAAGGTCGGAAAGGGGCTCACCCAAGGGGCAGACAGCTGTAAGATTTTAGAGGATGGAAGCCTGCAAATCATGGTACAATACCAGAGCCCGGATCCAAATACCGACCTGACGGCGGGGAGAGCGCTCTGCCTGCATTTGGAAACCCTTTTGATGGAGCGAGAACCGCTGCTGGAAGGTCAGTGGGAGATTCCCTTTACGCTGGAGCAAGGGACGCTGACGTCCTCAATCAAGCTGGAGAATATCCTGCTCCCCGTCTCTGGGCTGGAAGGCGCAAGTGATGTAACCTTCCAGGAAATGCGCGTGTTCTCCACGGGGATGGAGCTGATCTGCGATGCGGAATATGCCGGATTTACACTTTGGACAGATGTGGCATTGATTCTGGCAGACGGAAGCGAGATCCCCAACAGCGCGGCCCACGCATCCTGGGAAGGGGAGGCGGAGAAGAGCCGCTGGGTCGCCGATTACACCTGGAAGGTTCCGGTGGCCCTGGAGCAGGCGGCGGCCGTCCGCATCGGCGGGCAGGTGATCCCGCTGTCTTAGCACTCCCCGGTGAAAGGCCGGCCCCCGGGTGCCGTAAGCGGATCCTGCC
>DWYU01000177.1 GCA_019118505.1 Candidatus Oscillibacter excrementavium | reverse complement strand
GCACACAATGTGTGCCGCCCGGCTTTTGTGTCTACATCTCCTCCGCGGCCCGCTCCAGCGCCGCCAGATCTCCCCTGCGGAGCAGGGGCAGCAGCCGCCGGAGCTTCTCCCGGGGCCAGTCCCACCAGCGGAGCTGCTCCAGCCGCCGGATGGTCTCCGGATCAAACCGCTTCCGGATAGGCTTTGCCGGCACGCCGCCCACGATGGTGTAGGGCTCCACGTCCTTTGTCACCACTGCCCGGGCGGCCACGATGGCGCCGTCGCCGATCCGCACGCCGGAGAGGATGACGGCCTCATAGCCGATCCAGACATCGCTGCCGATGACGATGTCTCCCCGGTTGTCCCAGGCCTCCGTGATCTCCGAGACCGGGGTGTCCCACGCCTCGTAAAAGATGGGGAAGGGGTAGGTGGACAGAGATTTCAGGGTGTGGTTGGCGCTGGTGAACAGGAATTTCGCGCCGCAGGCGATGGAGCAGAAGGCTCCGATCACCAGCCGGTCCCCATTGATGGGGTAGTGGTAGAGCACGTTGCTGCGCTCAAATTCTCTGGGGTCCCGGACAAAGTCGTTGTAGATGGTGTAATCTCCCACGGAAATATGGGGGTCTGTGACCACCGCCTTCAGGTACACGGTCTCCCGGTCACCTGAGCGGGGATAGATGGGATTCGCCGGAATCTGCATGAGAGTACATGCTCCTTTCAAAGATTGGATTCATGCGATTCCGGCCACCACAATGCAGCGTTTCACCTGCCGCTCACCTCTCTTTTTCACGCGCTGCCGCGGCGACAGCACCGCCCCGGCAGGGTCTTCCCCTATATTATAGCACAGCCCATAGCCATCTGCACGCGGTTCTTGCGGAAAATTCCCTCTTGCCAAGTTCTTCCGGTTGTGCTATGATTCACACTTGTGTGAAAAATATGATTGTAAGGGGGCATCTCCATGCCTGGAGGCAAACACATGCTGGGTATGTCCAAGAACCGGGTTTTCGGCACCGCCAAGGTGGGCGACCGGGGGCAGATCGTCATCCCCCAGGAGGCCCGCCGGTTTTTCGGTATCTCTCCCGGGGACACGCTGCTGATCCTGGGCAACGAGGCCAGCGGCCTGGTGGTGACGAAGCCCCAGGTCCTCAGCGACCTGGCGGACGAAATTTTGGGAACAACGGAGGATAACCATGGAAATTGAGACCATGTATGAGCAGCTGGGCATCAGCCGGGCTGTGTATGAATACGGCGAGGCGGTGCTCCGGGACCTGCGGTCCCGGTTCGACGCCATCGACCAGACGGCGGAGTACAATCAGGGCAAAGTCCTGCACGCCATGCAGAAGAACCGGGTGAACGCCACCCACTTTGCCGCCACCACCGGCTACGGCTACAACGACGACGGCCGGGACAACCTGGAGCGGGTGTACGCCGACGTGTTCCACACGGAGGCGGCCCTGGTGCGGCCCCAGATCACCTGCGGCACCCACGCCCTGACGGTGGCCCTCTCCGCCAACCTGCTGCCGGGAGACGAGCTGCTGTCCCCGGTGGGGGCCCCCTACGACACGCTGGAGGAGGTCATCGGCATCCGTCCCTCCCCCTGCTCCCTGGCGGAGTACGGCGTCACCTATGCCCAGGCGGACTTGAAGCCGGACGGGACGTTTGACTACGACGCCATCCGGGAAAAGATCAATGACCGGACGAAGCTCATCACCATCCAGCGGTCCAAGGGCTACGCCACCCGCCCCTCCTTCTCCGTTCACCAGATCGGGGAGCTGATCGCCTTCTGCAAGGGGATCAAGCCGGACGTGAAGGTCATGGTGGACAACTGCTACGGCGAGTTCGTGGAGACCATCGAGCCCTCGGACCTGGGGGCCGACATGGTGGTGGGCAGCCTCATCAAGAACCCTGGCGGTGGCCTGGCCCCCATCGGCGGCTACATCTGCGGCACCCGGGAGTGTGTGGACCGGTGCGCCTACCGGCTCTCCGCCCCGGGCCTTGGGCAGGAGGTGGGCGCCAACCTGGGACTGATGCCCGCATTGTACCAGGGGCTGTTCCTGTCCCCCACGGTGGTGTCCGGGGCCCTGAAGGGCGCCGTCTTTGCCGCCAATATCTATGAGAAGCTGGGCTTTGCCTGCGTCCCCAACGCCACGGAGAGCCGTCACGACATCATCCAGGCGGTGACCCTGGGCAGCGCCGAGGCCATGGTAGCCTTCTGCAAGGGCATCCAGGCCGCCGCCCCGGTGGACAGCTACGTGACCCCGGAGCCCTGGGCCATGCCGGGCTATGACTCCGATGTCATCATGGCCGCCGGCGCCTTCGTCCAGGGCAGCTCCATCGAGCTCTCCGCCGACGGGCCCATCCGTCCCCCCTACGCCGTCTACTTCCAGGGGGGCCTCACCTGGTACCACGCCAAGCTGGGCATCCTGATGAGTTTGCAGAAGCTGGTGGAGGCAGGTCTGGTGACGCTGCCGGAAGGCAAATAATCTTCAATACATGGATTTAGGAGAAAACGCAACATGTGGTTTTGGCTCTCTCTCATCGCGCTGCTCTGCTGGAGCGGCTCTGACCTCTTTTCCAAAATCGGCTGCCGGGATGCCCGGGACAGGTACAGCCACCTGAAAATGGTGATGGCCGTGGGCGTCGTCATGGGCCTCCACGCGGCCTATGAGGTCTTTGTGGGCGGCACGGTCATCAATCTGGACATCATCCTGACCTACCTGCCGGTGTCGATCCTGTACATCCTCTCCATGGCCATGGGCTATGTGGGCCTGCGGTACATCGAGCTGTCCATCTCCTCCCCCATCTGCAACTCCTCCGGTGCCCTGGTGGCAGTGCTGGCCATCCTCTTTGACGGCATCGCCGGCTACTCTCCCCTGGCCCTGTCCGCCGTGGCGCTGGTGTGTGTGGGCGCCGTGGGACTGGGCGTGGTGGAGGTCCGGGAGGACGACGAGCTGCGGATCGAGCGGCAGAAGGCCAGCAACTACAAATACACCAAGAGTTTCATGGCCCTGGCCATGCCCGCGGCCTACTGCATCCTGGACGCCGCCGGCACCTTTGCCGACAGCCGGGTGCTGGAGATCATCAGTCGCACCGTGGAGGACTACGAGGCCAGCGCCAACGTGGCCTACGAGCTGACGTTCCTGCTGGCCGCCGTGGTGTGCTTCATCTATGTGGTGCTCATCAAGCGGGACCGGCTGGTGCCGAAAATGGAGGCCCCCAAGTATCTGGGCGCCGTCTGCGAGACCGCCGGTCAGTTCGCCTACATCTACGCCATCGCGGACACGGAGCATCTGGCCATGTCCGCCCCCATCATCGCCTCCTACTGCGCGGCCTCCGTGCTGTGGAGCCGGATCTTCCTGAAGGAGAAGCTCTCCTGGAAGCACTACGCCATGATCGTTCTGATCGTGGCCGGCATCGCCATCATGGGCGTGTTCGACCTGTAACGAAAAAGAGCGCCCTGTGCCTGGCGCAGGGCGCTTTTCAATCAGGTCATTCCGTTTTCCTGGATCCGCCGGTCCAGCCGGGCCATGAAAAAGGCCAGCAGAAAGCCGCCGATGCAGCAGACCGCCGACAGGGCGATCTCCCACGCGGCCACATAGCGGGTGGGGATGATCACCAGGGTGGAGGCCAGCACGATGCCGAAGATGCCGTGGAAGGCGATGGAGTAGTGTCTCCGGAAAAACCAGGTCACCAGCCGGGCCAGCAGCAGCACGCTGAGCACCAGGCCCGGCACGGTGGAGGCCAATACCGGGATGTCCAGATGGGCCAGCCCCTCCAGCATGGGCTGATACAGCCCCAGGGCCATCATCACCGAGGAGGAGGTCATGCCCGGGATCACCAGGCTCATGCCCCACAGGGCCCCGCAGAAGTTATACCACCAGAAGCTGGGCTCCACGGTGAAGCAGATCACCTTGCCCACATAAAACAGGCTGAAGAAGATGGCCGCGGCGCACACCGCCATGCTGACCCAGGAGCCGATGCTCCGCCCCTCCTTCCCCGCCTCCCGGTACAGGGAGGGGATCGTGCCCACGATCAGGCCGATGAACAGCCAGGTGGTGACGGTACTGGAGATGTCAATGGCCGCGGCAATGCCCTTGGCAAAGCCCAGAAATCCCAGGACCCCGCCCAATCCGATGGGGAGGAACCACCGCCAGTACTTGGGGATGGCCGTCCGGGGGTGGGTCAGCACCTCCATAAAGGGGCGGTAGATGTCGAACACCACCGCCAGCACACCGCCGGACACCCCCGGCAGAATGGCGCCGGCGCCGATCAGGACGCCGCACAGCAGGTCCCGCAGCCAGCGGACGCCCAAATTGTGATTTCCGTTTCCTCTCAACGCCGCGCCTCCATCTGAACCAGTTGTCGAACAACATGATAGCAGTTTTACCCAGCGGTTGCAATCCGATACCGCCCATTCTTTTGAAAAAATTCCCGGATTCGACAGATTTTTGTCTCCCTTGTGCATCCGCACAGAAATCTCCCGCAAATGTCCGATTTTCTGTGCAGGTTTTCCTGTTGACTTTTCCGCCGTTCTCGTTTAAACTGATAGCCAGTCAAACGAAAACTTGATAGCCAAAAGACGATGAAGAGAAGAGTACCCAGGCAGATACAGCGCAGAGAGCCTCAGTTGGTGAAAAGAGGTCTGGAAGGGCTTGGGGAACATGGTCTCGGAGTTGCGTGGCCGACCGCCCGGGGGCATAGGTCACGACGTGTGCGCACGTCACAGCGCAGGAGTGTGCTGGCACTCCCCAAGGCCGCTTTCGTGAGGAAGCGTGCGAAGCAAGGTGGTACCACGGCGGATTGCGTCGTCCTTGAGGCTTTTGCCCCAAGGACTTTTTTGTTGCCCAAATCCTTTGAAAGGAGCGTTGTCCCGTGTCAATCATCCAAATTCAGCATCTGTACAAGACCTTCGGCACCGGCGAGAGCGCCGTCCATGCCCTGGAGGACATCAATCTGGACATTCAGGAGGGGGAGATCTTCGGGATCATTGGTCTCTCCGGCGCCGGCAAGAGCACCCTGGTGCGGTGCATGAACCTGCTGGAGCGGCCCTCCTCCGGCTCTGTGATCGTGGATGGGAAGGAGATGACGGCCCTCAGCGAGAAGGAGCTGCGGCTGGCCCGCCGGAAGGTCACCATGATCTTCCAGAGTTTCAACCTGCTGATGCAGCGGACCTGCCTGAAAAACGTCTGCTTCCCCATGGAGATCAGCGGCGTCCCCGCCGCCCAGGCCAAAAAGCGGGCCCTGGAACTGCTGGACCTGGTGGGGCTGGCGGAAAAGGCCAACGCCTATCCCTCCCAGCTCTCCGGCGGGCAGAAGCAGCGGGTGGCCATCGCCCGGGCCCTGGCCACGGACCCCAAGGTCCTGCTGTGCGACGAGGCCACCTCCGCCCTGGACCCCACCACCACCGCCTCCATCCTGGACCTGCTGAAGGACCTGAATGAGAAGCTGGGGGTCACCGTGGTGGTCATCACCCACCAGATGAGCGTCATCGAGGAGATCTGCTCCCGGGTGGCCATTCTGGACGGCGGCGTGGTGGCGGAGCAGGGCCGGGTGGAGGACATCTTCTCCAACCCCCACACCGACGCCGCACGGCGGCTGGTGTATCCCGGCGGCGTCAGCCTGGAGCAGTATCCCGCGGGCACCCGGGCAGTGCGGGTGGCCTTCAACGGCGGCACCGCCTACCAGCCCCTGATCGCGTCCCTGGCCATTGACCTGGGGATCAAGGTCAACATCCTGGGGGCCGATACCCGGGAGATCGACGGCAAAGCCTTCGGCACCATGCTGCTGGGCCTGCCGGACGACCCCAACGAGGCCGCCAAGGCCCTCAGCTATATCCGCTCGCAGCCCAATGTTTCCGCAGAGGAGGTGGCGTATCATGCTTGAGACTGTCAGCGCCTTCTGGGCCGAATACGGCGACGTCCTGATCGAGGGCTCCTGGGAGACCCTCCTCATGGTCAGCATCTCCACGGTTTTGTCCTATGTCATCGGTGTCCCCCTGGGGGTGGCCCTGATCGTCACCCAGCCCCAGGGCATCCGCCCCCACCGGGTGGTCTACGGGGTGCTGGGCTGGATCGTCAACATCGGCCGGTCCCTGCCCTTCGCGATCCTTCTGGTGGCCCTGATGCCCTTCACCCGGGCTCTGGTTGGCACCGCCATCGGCGTCAAGGGCGCCATCCCGCCCCTGGTGATCTCCGCCGCCCCCTTTGTGGCCCGGATGGTGGAGACCTCCCTCAGCGAGGTGGACGCCGGCGTGGTGGAGGCCGCCCAGGCCATGGGCGCCTCTCCCCTGCAGATCGTCCGAAAGGTCTACCTGCCGGAGTCCATGCCCTCCCTGGTGCTGGGCGGGGCCATCTCCGTGGTGACCATCCTGGCCTACACCGCCATCGCCGGCATGGTGGGCGCCGGCGGACTGGGGGACATCGCCATCCAGTACGGCCACAATCGGGGCGTCACCTCCCTGATGTGGGTGACGGTGCTGTTCCTGATCATCTTCGTCCAGATCATCCAGTGGGTGTTCAACTGGTGGTCCAAGCACATCGACAAGCGGCTGGACCACTCCTCTGACACCAAGAAATTCGCGCCTCTGGAGATGCTGGCCCACTTTGTCCACACCAAGTAATGTTCCATGGTTTCATCGTTTGTCTCCTGAAATTCCGGCAAGCGTTTGAAATATACCGGTACACAACCGATCTTGTTTTTGAAATTGGAGGAAAAGAGCTATGAAGAAAAAACTGCTGGCCCTGCTGCTGGGCCTGACCCTGTGCCTGTCCCTGGCCGCCTGCGGCGGCGATTCCGCCGCGGACAGCGGCGCTGCCGATACCGGCGCCGCCGAAGAGGGCGGAGATTCCGGCGAGACCGTCACTTTGACGGTGGCCGCTTCCCCCACCCCCCACGCCGTGATCCTGGAGCAGTGCGTGCCCATTCTGGCGGAGCAGGGCATCGACCTGGTCATCAACCAGTACAGCGACTACGTGGTGCCCAACACCGCCGTGGAGGACGGGGACGAGGACGCCAACTACTTCCAGCACCTGCCCTATCTGGAGGAGTTCAACGAGACCCGGGGCACCCATCTGGTGAGCGTGGCCGGCGTCCACATCGAGCCCATGGGCATCTACGCCGGCAAGACCGCCTCTCTGGATGAGCTGGCGGACGGCGCCGTCATCGGCATCCCCAACGACCCCACCAACGAGGGCCGCGCCCTGCTGCTGCTGGAGGCCCAGGGCCTGATCACCCTGGACGACAGCTCCAACCTGTCCGCCACCCCCAACAACATCGTGGACAACCCCAAAAACCTGCAGTTTGAGGAGATCGAGGCCCAGACCCTGCCCAGCTCCCGGCCCGATCTGGATCTGGCGGTCATCAACTCCAACTACGCCCTGGGCGCCGGCCTGAACCCCACCACGGACGCCCTGGCCATCGAGTCCGGCGACTCCCCCTACGTGAACGTGCTGGTGGTGAAGGAGGGCAACGAGGACAACCCGGCCATCCAGGCCCTGGTGGAGGCCCTGCACTCCGACACCATCCGGGACTTCATCAACGAGGAGTTCGACGGTGCCGTGGTCCCCGCGTTCTAAGTCTGTTCCCTACAAACCCGCCTGTGCCGGAGAGCCTTTGGTTCTCCGGCACAGCTTTTTATGAATTCTGTATGTTAAAATCGTGTAAATTTCTCTGCCGGAACCAGTGGTAATTCCCCAGGGGCCGTGCTAGAATATGGGTTGCGCTGAAAGGCGCAAATTTTTTCAAGACACAAGAGGGATTTGACATGGCAGATAAGCGGCTGACTCACTATGAGATCGACATGTGCAGCGGCCCCATTCTCTCCAAGATGCTGCGGTTTTCCATTCCGCTGATGTGCTCCAGCGTGCTGCAGCTGCTGTTCAACGCGGCGGACATCGTGGTGGTGGGCCGCTGGGCCGGGGACAACTCCCTGGCGGCGGTGGGCTCCAACACCGCGTTGATCGGCCTGCTGACCAACCTGTTCGTGGGGCTGGCCGTGGGCGCCAATACCCTGGCGGCCAAATACTACGGCGCCCGGGACCGGGACGAGCTCCACCGGGTGGTCCATACCTCCATCCTGCTGAGTATGCTCAGCGGCCTGTTTTTGACGGTGGTGGGCGTGCTGGGGGCCCGGACCATCCTGATCTGGATGCAGACGCCGGACAATGTGCTGGATCTGGCCGCCCTGTATCTGCGGATCTATTTCCTGGGAATGCCCGCCACCATGGTCTATAACTTCGGCGCCGCCCTTCTGCGGGCGGAGGGCGACACCCGCCGCCCCCTGTACTTCCTCTCCCTGGCGGGCGTGGTCAACATCGTGCTGAACCTGTTCTTTGTCATCGTCTGCAAGCTGGACGTGGCGGGCGTGGCCATCGCCACGGTGATCTCCCAGTGCATCTCCGCCTCCCTGGTGCTGCGCTGCATGGTGAAGGACACCGGCCCCCTGCACCTGGACCTGCGGAAGATGCGCCTGCACCCCAATACCATGGGCCAGATCCTGCGGATCGGCCTGCCCGCCGGGTTCCAGGGCATCCTGTTCTCCCTGTCCAATGTGGTGATCCAGTCCTCGGTCAACACCTTCGGGGAGATCGTCATGGCCGGCAACTCCGCCGCCGCCAATATCGAGCAGTTCGTGTACGTGTCCATGAACGCCATGTATCAGGCCACCATCTCCTTTGTCAGCCAGAACTACGGCGCCGGCAACTACCACCGCATCCGCAAGATCGTGGTCCGGGCCCAGTGCTGCGTGCTGGTGGTGGGCCTGATTCTGGGCAACGCCGCCACCCTGGGCGGCCGGGTGCTGCTCTCCATCTACACCACCAGCCCCCAGGTGATCGAGGCCGGCCTGGTGCGGATGGGCATCGTCTGTACCACCTACGCCATCTGCGGCATGATGGACGTGATGGTGGGCGGTCTGCGGGGCATCGGCTACTCGGTGATGCCCATGCTGGTGTCCCTGGTGGGCGCCTGCGGCCTGCGGCTGCTGTGGATCGCCACCATCTTCCAGATCCCCCGGTTCCACACCATCCAGATGCTCTACTGGTCCTATCCGGTCAGCTGGGTCATCACCTTCGGCGTCCACGTGATCTGCTTCCTGTGGGCCCTGAAGCAGGTGAAGCGCCGCCTGCTGCCGGAGGGCGAGGCAGGGCCGAAGGCCCCCCTGGACGCGGCGCCGGAAACAGAACCTCTGGAGGAGAAAGTCCTCACCGAATGAAAACGAGGGTGTATCCCCAAGGATACACCCTCGTTTTTTGCGCGCTCAGGACATCTCACAGCCCCAGCCGCTGCCGGATGGCCAGCACCGCGCAGGCCACCAGGAAAACGGTCAGGGCCAGCTGGCCCCACAGCAGGTTGTAGGAGATCTCCTCCTTATCCCTGCTCCGGGCCTCCATGACGGAGAGGGAGACGTAGATCCCCACCACGCCGAACGCAATGGCCACCAGGTCCGCCGCCAGTTCCTGTCCCAGCACCAGCAAAACCATGTACAGCACAAAGCCCAGGCCGGTGGCAACGGCGCCGTTGTTCATCTGTTTCTTGGTCTGGAGCAGCAGCCCTTTTTTCTTGTCTTTCATACTTCTCCCGCTTTCGTATCAATATCCGTTGACGATGACGTCCAGCACCTTGGCGGCCACGCTGCCCGCCACGGAGGACCCGCCGCCGCCGTTCTCCACCAGCACCACGAAGGCGTAGGGGGTGTCCTCCCCCCGGAGGAAGCCGGCGAACCAGGCGTGGGGTGTCTGGCCCTCCCCCACCTCGGCGGTGCCGGACTTGGCGCAGATGTCCATGCCCGGGAAACGGCTGGCGCCGTAAGTCTGGGTCACGTTGTTGGCCATCAGGTCCGCCAGGGCGGCCGCCGTGTCAGCGGAGATCAGGGTGCCGGTTTTGGTGGGGATATGGGGCAGGGACGGCAGCCCCAGGGCGCTTTCGGTCCGGAGGATCAGATACGGCTTGGCCGCCTTGCCGCCGTTTGCGATGGCCCCCATGTAGATCATCAGCGATGCCGGGTTCACCTGGTCGTGGTACTGCCCCACGCCGGCCCAGCCCAGCTGGCCGTCGGTGATGCCGTCGAAATCAAAGGAACCCTTTGCCGTGGGCAGGCCGTTGATGGAGTAGCTGGCGGTGAGGCCCGCCCGCTCCGTGTACTTCTCCAGGGTGGCCGCCCCCAGCTCCTGGGCGATCTGGGCGAAGGCCACGTTGCAGCTGTTGGCAAAGGCGGCGGCGATGTCCTGCTCCCCGTGGGTGCCGGAGCAGACGATGGTCTCGTCCCCGATCTGGACGCTGCCGGCGCAGGTCCAGGTCCGCTCCATCAGGTTCGGGAGCTCCTCCAGTGCCGCCGTCAGGGTCACGGTCTTGTAGACGGACCCCGGCGTAAAGGTGGAGGACAGGAAGCGGTTCAGATAGGCGCCCTTGTAGCGGTCGCTGGTCTCGATGTCCTCCGGCACGTTCAGGGGGTCGTAGCTGGGGGCGGAGACCATGCACAGGATCTCCCCGGTCTTGTAGTTGTAGACCGCCACAGTGCCGGCGTGGCCCCCCAGGGCCTCATAGGCGGTGTAATTGTACCGGGCGTCGATGGTCAGGTACAGGTCGTTCCCCCGCTGGGCGCCGAAGGCACCGTTGAGGAGGCTGTAACCCGTCAGCTTGTCGGCAAAGGCGTTCAGCGCCCCGGTGCCGATGCTGCCCTGCAGGTCCCCCACCGCGTGGAGGGTGGCCTTGCGGACGGTGGCGTTGTCGTAATAGGTCCGGCGGCCGTCCACGATCTCGGAGAGCACGTCCCCGTCCCGGTCCAGCACGGTGCCGCTGGCCAGCTCGCCGCTGCTGTTATACAGGTGGCGGTTGAAGGCGGAAGACGCCCAGCTGCCGCCGTCCAGGAAATACTTCACCAGAAAGAACCCCAGGCCCGCCGCCAGCAGCAGCGCCAGGGCCAGGCAGACAAAGGCCCGCCGCTCAATCTTCTTCATGGCGTCCCTCCTTTTCCGTGCCAAAGGGATCTCTCACCGGCTCCGCCCGGCGGCGGGCCGCCTGGGTCAGCTGCCGCTGATGCCTGCGGGCGATGGCGAAGCTGGCATTCTCCCGGGTGTCCGTGGCCTTCAGATAGGCCAGGAGCCCCCAGGCGGACATCATGGCGGAGCCGCCGTTGGAGACGAAGGGGAAGGTGACGCCGGTGAGGGGCAGCAGATCCACGGAGCCGAACACGTTCAGGCAGGTCTGGAACACCAGCAAGGACGATGCCGCGCAGGCGGCGATGGTGTAGAAGCTGGACCGGCCCACCCGGCAGGCCCGGGCGGCGAAAAACGCCAGGGTGATGATGGCCCCCACCGCCAGCACGGCGATCAGCAGCCCCCACTCCTCGCACAGCATCCCGAACACCAGATCCGTGTCCGCCGCCGCCACGTTGTGGAGCCAGCCGTTGCCGGCCCCCATGCCCAGCAGGCCGCCGGAGGCGGCGGCGGACATGGTGCGGGTCTGCTGGTAGCCGGTGGTGGAGGCGGCCTCCCAGGCATGGCCCCAGGAGGCGAAGCGGCTCAGGATGTAGGGCTTGAACTTCAGGATGATGCCGGCCCCGAACACGGCGCCGCCGCAGATCAGGGACAGGGTGGCGAAATCCCCGGACCGCATATAGGCGATCACCAGGAAGGTGACGAAGAAGATGGCCGCCGTGCCGAAGTCGCTCATCAGACCAAGCAGGCCGATGCAGAGGCCCGTCAGCACGATGAAGAGGGTCAGGTTCCGCTTGTGGAACAGCCGCTCCAGCGTGGCGGCGCCGGCGAAGATATAGCAGATCTTGGCGATCTCCGACGGCTGGAAAGACAGCCCGCCGATGGAGATCCAGTTGACGGCGCCGTACTTGGAGTTGCCGATCACCAGGGTGATCCCCAGCAGGCCGATGGCGGCCGCCGCCATGAGCCAGCGGTTCTTCTGGACCCGCGACAGGTCCCGCAGGAACAGCCCCAGCACCAGGAACAGCCCCAGCCCCAGCAGGATGGCCAGGAACTGCTTGAAGAGGCTGCTCTGGGCGCTGGAGGCGGTGATGGACAGGGACAGGGTGGAGAGGAAGAAGGCGATGGTCTCCATCTCAAAGCCCACGCAGCGGGTGGCCCGCAGGGCCGCGTAGTAGAGCCACATCAGCACCGTCAGCCCCAGGAAGGCCAGGGGGATGGCGGCAGTGGCCTCCTGCCCATAGGCCACGATCAGCTGCAGGCAGGCCAGCACCTGGAACACCGTCAGCCACAAAAAGGACGGCCAGATGGCGGCGGGGCGCTCCGCCCGGCGTTTCGCCTCCTGCTCCTCCCGCTCCGCCACGGTCTGGGGCAGGAAGATCAGCGGCACGCCCCCCAGGGTGATGGTGTCCCCCAGCTTCACGGGGACGGAGGTCTCCACCTTCTCCCCGTTCACCGCCGTGCCGCCCTTGGAGCCCAGGTCGTAGAGGGTCCAGTTCTCATCCTCTCCCCGGCAGAGGGCCGCGTGCTGGCGGGAGATGCTGGGATAGTTCAGATAGATGTCCGCCGTCTTGCTGCGGCCCAGGATGTTCTCCCAGTGGGTCAGGGGAAGGGACGCGCCGTTGGGCAGGCTCAGCTGGCCCCAGTTCTCCGGCGTGTGGGGGATCCGCAGCAGAGAGCGGACCGCCCGGTACAGGATCAGCACCGCCAGAACCGGAAACAGAAACCGCACAAAGGCCATATACCAGTCCCCCGCCAGGGGATACTCCGCCAGCAGAGCCGTCAGACTGTCCAGCAGTCCCTGTAAGAGTTCCAATGTGTCCGCCTCCTCTCGTTGGCATATAGATAGTTGATTATATCATTTTCCTCGAATAATGTACAGTCCCGTCTCGCTCTCCAATTCCGCGGCAGGGCGGTTCTGTACAGGATTTGTGCAGGTTTTCCAGAGGACCCAGTGTTTTTTGCAAGTTTTCCACGGGTAATTTTCTGTTTTCTCTTGACCTCCTCTGAAAAATCCTTTAGAATATACTAATGTCTGCGAGACTCTCAGGATGGTTCTTTTTTGAGAACCATCTTGTCACAGATTTTCCATCTTACTCTGAAAGGCCGGTCGATATGAAACATCCCTACAAGACGCGGGAGGGCGGCGCCACGGTGACGATCTTCGTCCCCTACGACTGCAAGAACCACTGCCCTTTCTGCATCAATAAAGGCGAATACGCGGATATGACAGGCTTCTCCCTGGAGAAGATCTGCCGAAGCATCGAGCGGATGGACGCCATCACGCCCTACTGCGACTTCGTCTTCACCGGGGGTGAGCCCTTCGCCAACCTGGAGTCCCTCCAGGTGATGCTGGACCAGATCCCCACTACCCACAAGGTGTATATCAACACCACCCTGCCGGTGTCCGAGCACCAGTCCGAGGCGGACATCCTGGCATTCGCGGAGCGGAACAAACACAAGATCACCTGTATCAATGTCTCCCGGCACATGCAGCACTATGTGGTGGAGTCCAACGACTCCCTGCTGGCCAAGCTGCCGGTGCCCTTCCGGGTGAACTGCGTGCTGTACAAGAACTACCCTGCGGACCAGCTGGTGCCCTATATGGAGCGGTTCCGGAAGCTCCCCGGCGCCTCCATCCAGTTCCGGTTCGACTACACCGCCACCACCCCGGAGAACCTCTATGAGGAGGAGGGGGACAAGATCCTCCAGGATCTGAAGAAGGTGGCCCGGTACACGGGGCTGGACGGCTGCCGGATGCGCTGCGGCTTCCACTTCGACTACAAGGGCATGGAGCTGACGTACCACAAGACGCTGCCCTACTCCACCATTGTGGAGACGGATCCCAAGGATGGCGTCACCTACGACATTCTCTATGACATCCTCATCAAGCAGAACGGCGACATCCACTCCGACTGGGACGGCACGCCCCTGGACGTGGACGCCTATGAAAAGGTGGTCTTTGAACCCTACGACCTGAAATGGTTGGCCCGGATCGCGTAAACAGCTGGGGCGGCGGAATCCTCCGCCGCCCCATTTTTCACAGACAGGAGGTATTTTGATGAAGCCCATTCAAACCGTCGGCATCATCGGGCTGGGCTCCCTGGGAGTCCTGTACGCCACGCTCTTCACCAGGGCCCTGGGGAAGGAGCGCGTTCTGGTCCTGGCGGACAGCAGCCGCATCGCCCGTTACCGGGAGGAGGGGATTTGGTGCAACGGCCAGATCTGCGACTTCCAGTACGTGGACGCCGCCGCCCGGACGGAGCCGGTGGACCTGCTGCTGTTCGCCGTCAAATTCGGCGGGCTGGAGGGCGCCATCGCCACCTGCCGCCACCTGGTGGGGCCGGACACCATCCTGCTCTCCGTCCTCAACGGCATTGCCAGCGAGGAGATCCTGGCGGACGCCTTCGGCCGTGAGCACGTGGTCTGGTGCGTGGCGGAGAAGATGGCCGCCAAGAAGGAGGGCAAATACGTCACCTGCGGCCCCTGGGGGGAGATGGCCATCGGCCTTCCCGCCGGAGAGGACCCCGCCCGCCTCCGCCGCCTCACCGCGTTTTTTGACGCCATCCGCTTCCCCTACGTCCTGCCGCCGGACATCCTGGTCCACCAGTGGAGCAAGCTGCTGTGCAACACCGGCTGCAACCAGGCCGCCATGGTGTTCCGGTGCGACTACAGCCTGCTGCAGAGGCCTGGAAAGCCCCGGGACACCATGATCGGCGCCATGCGGGAGGTGGCCGCCGTGGCCCAGGCGGAGGGCGTTCCGCTCTCCGAGCAGGATGTGTCCGCCTGGGTGGATGTCATCGATCACCTGCCGCCGGACGGGGAGCCCTCCATGCGGCAGGACGGCAAGAACCACCGGAAGAGCGAGGTGGAGCTGTTTGCCGGCACCATCCGCCGCCTGGCGGCCAAGCACGGCATCTCCGTGCCGGTGAACGACTGGCTGTACCAGCAGGTCCAGGAGATGGAGCGAACCTACTGAATGCTGTGAAAAACATCCCGGCGGTCCTTTTCAGGACCGCCGGGATGCGTTCTTACCGGCCGAGGACCGGCACGCTCCGCCTCCTCCGCAGGAACCAGATCCCGCACAGGAGGATCTGGACGGTGGTGGAGGCCGGCGTGGCCAGGCCCAGGTGGAACAGGGAGCTGTCCGCCGCCCGGCTCACCAGCAGCGCCACCGGCAGCCGGACCCCCAGGGCGCCGATGATCCCCTGGGCCATGACGAACAGCGTCTGCCCGCAGCCGTTGAAAAAGCCCACGAAGCAGAACAGGAAGCTGGTGAGCAGGCAGTCGATGGCGTAGGCCTTCAGATACTCCCAGGCGGCGGCGATCACCGCCGGGTCCTCCGCGAAGATGCCCGCCAGCACATCCCCGTGGAAAAAGGCCGCCCAGCCCATGACCAGGCCTGCCAGCAGCGAGGACAGCACCCCGTACAGCAGGGCCCGCCGGGCCCGGGACTCCAGCCCCGCGCCGATGTTCTGGGCCACAAAGGCGGACATGGACTGCATATAGGCGGAGGGCACCAGCATGACGAAGGCGCACAGCTTTTCCGCCACCCCCACCCCGGCGGAGGGGATGGTGCCCATGGAGTTGGCGATGGCGATGATCACCAGGAAGGTGAGGTTCACCAGCAGGTCCTGGAGGGCCACCGGGCTGCCCAGCCGCAGAATCCGGCCGATGAGGGCGCCGTTGAACCGGATGTCCCGCCGCCGGAGGGTGAAGGCCAGATGTTTTTTCCGGATCAGCAGCAGGGACAGCGCCACGCTCACCGCCTGGGCGAACACCGTGGCGATGGCGGCCCCGGCCACATTCAGGCCGAAGCCCCCCACCAGCAGCAGGTCGCCGCCGATGTTCAGGACGCAGGCGATCAGCACGGTGATCAGCGGCACCCTGGAGTCCCCGATCCCCCGGAAGATACTGCCCAGCAGGTTATAGGCCACGATGAACACCGCGCCGCCGGAGCAGATCCGCACATATTCCACCGTGCCGTCAAAGGCGTCCGCCGGGGCGTGCATCAGTTCCGCCAGCTGGGGGGCCGCCAGCTCCAGTGCCGCCGTGGCCACCACCGCCACCACCAGGAAGAGGCAGATGCCGCTGCCCACGGCAGCCCCTGCCTCCTCCGGCTTGCCCTCGCCGATCTTCTGGCCCAGCAGCACGGTGATGCCCATGGCAAGGCCCGTGATGACGATGGTCACGGTCTGCATGATCTGGCTCCCGGTGGAGACGGCGGAGATGTCCGCCGCGGTGCCGAATTTTCCCACCACCTGCAGGTCCACGGCACCGTACATGGCCTGCAGCAGCAGGGCCAGCAGCACCGGCAGGGCGAATTTCAGCAGGGCCGACAGGATCGGCCCCTGTGTGAATGTCTTCTCTGTCTCCATCATGTCCTCCCAAACGATGGAGGGCGCAAGGCGTCCAGCAGCGGGGAAGCGCAGCAAAAAAAGCCGGACAAGAGACCGGGCGCCCCCGGCATCTTATCCAGCTTCGTGACTGCGGCCACAAGCCCTCCGATGAACAGCACCTACTCTAACACGGCCCGGCGGCCGCTGTCAAGCCCCTGTCAGCAGAGGTTTTACCAGCCCTTTACAGAGTCCCGGTGGTAAAACCGCCGGAATGGGAATAGACTGGTTGCAGAAACCTGCCAGTGGCCCCTGCGGCAAACGCCCTCTCCGGCCATCCGGCGGAGAATCTCGATGATCGGAGTGATGGCCATGCTGCCCTGCCGTCCCGGCTGCCCGTCCTATCAGGAGGGCTGCCACAAGACCTGCCCCCAGTGGCAGCTGTTCCAGGAGGAACAGCGCGCCCAGCGCCAGGCCAAAAAAGCGTATCTCCAGTTCCACAACGCCCTCTGTGCCCAGGTGGTCCGCCAGTGCCGGGCCATCCAGTGCCGCCGCCTGTCCTGGTAAAGCGCCCTGGCTCCCGTCCCGCGGACGTGCCGAAAGGGGCCCGGCAGCTCCCGCCGCCGGGCCCCTTTTGTGCCGCCGTCAAAACTTCTCCCGCAGGGTCTCCAGATTCCGCTCCATCAGAGACACATAGGTGGCTCCCGCCTCCAGATCCTCGGCGGACACATTGTGACAGGTGTGGAACAGGGCGGTCTGAGTGCCGGTGGCCTCCGCGATGCTGTCCGCCACCAGATGGTTGGAGAATTCGATATACCAGACCGTGGGGATCTGCTCCTCCCGGACCTTGTCCGTCAGAAAGGCAATGGTGGCCGCCGAGGGCTCCGTCTGGGTGCTGCACCCAGGGAAGGCGGCGTAGTAGTCGATGTCAAACTCCTCCGCGAAGTACCGCAGGGGGAAGCGGTCCCCGAACACCATGGTCCGGTCCTCCACCCCGGCGAAGAAGTCCGCGAATTCCCGGTCCAGAGCGTCGATCTGCGCCGCGTAGGCCGCGGCATTGGCCGCATAGGCCTCTCCGTTTTCCAGGTCCAGCTCCGCCAGCTTGTCTCCCACCGCCCGGGTGATGGCGGCGGCGTTTTTGGGAGAGGTCCACACGTGCTCGTCGTAGCCCACGACCTCTCCCATGCCAAGGTCCTCTGCCTCCTCATGGGCGTGGTCGTGGTCCTCGTGGCTCTCCATGCCCTCCACGGTCTCCTCCTCCAGCAGCGGCACACAATCCACCATCCGCAGGGTCTCCCCCCGGAGATCCACAGACTCCAGAATGGTCTCCACCCAGGTGTCGGACTCGCCCCCCAGGTAGATGAACAGATCACAGTCCTGTACCGCCAGGATGTCCGCCGGGGTGGGCTCGTAGGAGTGGCTCTCCGCCCCCGGCGGCAGCAGCAGCTGGACCTCCGCCAGCTCTCCCCCGGCGGCCCGGGCGAAGTCATAGGCCGGGAACACCGTGGCCACCACCGTCAGTTTCCCGTCGTCCGCTTCCGCCGGCGGCGCGCCGCAGGCGGTCAGAGTCACAAGAAATGCCAATATCATACACAAAACTGCTTTTTTATTCGTCATATACGCCTCTCTGATTTGAGAATGATTTTCAGTTTTTGTAGTATACCATGGCGGCGGCCAAAATACAAGTCCCTCCGCCGATCTTTTCCGGCGGGAGCTCATATCCCTTTCATCTGCCCTTTTCAAGTCAGAGCCCGGCATCCGACCGGGATGCCGGGCTCCCTGTGTGTCTCACTTTTTCCAGGCGGAGAAGAATCCCCTCTTCTCATAGGGCTCGCTCCTGACGGCGCCCACGGTATAGCCTGTGCTGTCGATGGCCTGGCGGAGCGCGGCCTCGTCCAGAGGCTCCTCCGTCAAGATCACCGTCTGGTTCCTGCTGTGGGACGACTCCACCTTCTTCACACGGAACGCCCTGCGGACGGCGTCGTTGACATGGGACTCACACATCCCGCACTGCATTCCCTGGACTTCCAATGTGTATTTGCGCATATCCGGCTCCTCCTCACGGTTTTGCGGGGCCCCTCCCCATCCTGAAATCCCGGGGATTCCATGGCCCTGGTCTCTTGGTTAGCTTTAACTAACCACATCCTATCACAGCTTCCAGTACCTGTCAATCCGGAGGTTCCTCGGTTCCGGAGGATGTTTGCAAAAGCAGCAGGATGTCTGACGTCGGTTCTCCCCGAGGGCTGTCGGGGCAAAACGCCCAAAAAGAGGTCATTCTTTTGTATAGTAAGACAACATTTTCAATTTTCAAGCCCATAAGTTTGCGCATTTATCACAAAAACTGAATGGCCGTGTGCACAGATTTCTATACCTGACAATTTGTGAGAGAATTGACAAACCTCTGAAAAGAGGACTATACTATAGGTGCTGACAAGCACCCAAACTGGCAAAATTCGAGGCATTTCCCCCACTCGGGGGAAGCAAACCGAACGAGGAGGATCAAGCATGAAAGACATTGTAGAGATCCGATGGCACGGCCGGGGCGGCCAGGGCGCGAAGACGGCGTCGCTGCTGCTGGCGGACGCGGCGTTCAACACGGGCAAGTACGTCCAGGGGTTCCCGGAGTACGGCCCGGAGCGCATGGGCGCGCCCATCACCGCCTACAACCGGATCAGCTCCGAGCGGAGCACCGTCCATTCCAACATCTATTATCCCGACTACGTGGTGGTCGTGGATGAGACGCTGCTGTCGGCCGTGGACGTGACCGCCGGATTGAAGAAGGAGGGCGCTATCGTCATCAACTCCAGCAAGTCCCCCGCCGAGCTGCGGCCCCTGCTGAAGGGCTACGAGGGCCGGGTCTGCACCATCGACGCCGGCAAGATCAGCGAGGAGGAGCTGGGTAAGAACTTCCCCAACACCCCCATGCTGGCCGCCATCGTGAAGGTGTCCGGCGTCATCGGCGAGGAGGAGTTCGTCAAGGATATGGAGGGCTCCTTCAAGCACAAGTTCGCCAGCAAGCCCCAGGTCATCGAGGGCAACATGCGGGCGCTGAAGAGATCTCTGGAGGAGGTGCAGGTAGGATGAGCCATCTGGCGAAGGACATGACCCCGGACGTGACCTGGAAGGACATCACCCCGGGCTGCAACATTTATGAGGGCGGCACGTCCAGCGTGGTGGAGACCGGCGACTGGCGGACCATGAAGCCCGTGATCGACTGGGATAAGTGCAAGCAGTGCCTGCTGTGCGCGCCGGTGTGCCCGGATATGTCCATCCCGGTGAACCAGGAGGGCAAGCGGGAGGACTTCGACTACTTCTTCTGCAAGGGCTGCGGCATCTGCGCCAACACCTGCCCCTTCGGGGCCATCACCATGGTCAAGAACGACAAATAAGGAGGGGAAGGAATCATGGGAATCAGAGAAAGACTTTCCGGCAATGAGGCAGTGGCCTATGCCATGAAGCAGATCAACCCGGATGTGATGGGCGCGTATCCCATCACGCCGTCCACGGAGATCCCCCAGTACTTCTCCACCTACGTGGACAACGGGGAAGTGGACACGCTGTTCATCGCGGTGGAGAGCGAGCACAGCGCCATGTCCACCTGCATCGGCGCGGAGGCCGCCGGCTGCCGCGCGATTTCCGCCACCTCCTCCTGCGGCCTGTGCTA
Source organism: Candidatus Oscillibacter excrementavium (assembly GCA_019118505.1). Classification (GTDB taxonomy): domain Bacteria; phylum Bacillota; class Clostridia; order Oscillospirales; family Oscillospiraceae; genus Oscillibacter; species Oscillibacter excrementavium. Next base: position 1,914 of record DWYU01000177.1, on the reverse strand, counting down.
CATGACGGAGATGCTGTATGTGGCGGCCAGTGACCGGCTGCCCATCACCCTGGCGGTGAGCTGCCGGGCGCTGTCCGGCCCCATCAACATCAACAACGACCACTCCGACGCCATGGGTGTGCGGGACACCGGCTGGCTGATGCTGTTCGCGGAGACGAACCAGGAGGCCTACGACAACTACCTGCAGGCCATGCGGATCGCGGAGGCGGTGAGCCTGCCCATCATGGTGTGCCAGGACGGCTTCATCACCTCCCACGCCATCGAGAACATCGAGCTGGTGGAGACGGAGAAGGTCAAGGAGTTCGTGGGCGAGTACAAGCCGGCGCACTATCTGCTGAACAAGGACGAGAAGATGGCGGTGGGCGCTTACGCCACTCCCGTCTACTACATGGAGGCCAAGCGGCAGCAGGCTCAGGCCATGATGGACGCCAAGGAGGTCATCAAGAAGGTCGGCAAGGAGTTCGGTGAGCTGACCGGCCGGACCTACGGCCTGATCGAGACCTATATGATGGACGACGCCGAGGAGGCCATCGTCATCATCGGCTCCTCCGCCGGCACCGCCAAGGAGGCCATCAATGAGCTGCGGGCCCAGGGCAAGAAGGTGGGCCAGATCAAGGTCCGCTCCTTCCGGCCCTTCCCCAGCGAGGACATCTGCGAGGCCCTGAAGAACGTGAAGGCCTTCGCCGTCATGGACAAGGACGACAGCTTCAACGCCCACTGCGGCCCCATGTTCGCGGAGGTCACGTCCAGCCTGTACGCCGCCGGCATCAGCGGCCCCAAGGGCGTCAGCTACATCTACGGCCTGGGCGGCCGGGACGTGCGGGTGGAGAGCATCCAGCACGTGTTCGCGGAGCTGGAGAAGATCGCGGCCACCGGTGAGGTGGGCGAGACCTATCGCTACCTGGATGTCCGGGAATAAGGAGGGAAACAGTCATGGCATATAGTCTGAAAGAGAATCTGATGAAAGAGGACCGCCTGTCCGGCGGCCACAGAATGTGCGCGGGCTGCGGCTCTCCCATCGCGGTGCGGACGGTGCTGCGGGCCCTGAACCCGGAGGACAAGGCGGTGGTGTGCTCCGCCACCAGCTGCCTGGAGGTGTCCACCTTCATGTATCCCTACACGGCGTGGAAGGACAGCTTCATCCACAACGCCTTCGAGAACGCGGCAGCCACCCTGTCCGGCGTGGAGACGGCGTACCGGGCCATGAAGAAGCGGGGCAAGCTGGATGACACCTACAAGTTCATCGCCTTCGGCGGCGACGGCGGCACCTACGACATCGGCTTCCAGAGCCTGTCCGGCGCCATGGAGCGTGGCCACGACCTGGTGTACGTGTGCTACGACAACGAGGCGTACATGAACACCGGCATCCAGCGCTCCTCCTCCACCCCCCACTTTGCCGACACCACCACAACGCCCCAGGGCAAGGTGATTCCCGGCAAGCTGCAGCAGAAGAAGAACCTGACGAAGATCATGGTGGCCCACGGGATCCCCTATGTGGCCCAGACCACGTTCATCGGGAACTTCAAGGACATCACGGAGAAGGCCCACAAGGCCATCTACACCGAGGGCCCGGCGTTCCTGAACGTGATGGCCCCCTGCCCCCGCGGGTGGCGGTATCCCAGCGAGAAGCTGATGGAAGTCACCAAGATGGCGGTGGAGACCTGCGTGTGGCCGCTGTACGAGGTGGTCGAGGGCAAGTACATCCTGAACTACAAGCCCAAGAACAAGCTGCCGGTGGAGGAGTACCTGAAGATGCAGGGCCGCTTCGCCCACATGTTCAAGCCCGGCAACGAGTGGATGATCGAAGAGGTCCAGAAGGAAGTGGACCGCAACTGGGAGGAGCTCCTCAAGCTCTGCGAGCTGTAAGCCGTCATCCAAGCGGGTTTCCTGATCGAATCACAGACGGGTTGGCCT
>DWYU01000176.1 GCA_019118505.1 Candidatus Oscillibacter excrementavium | reverse complement strand
GCTGGAGGAGGGGGAGCGCTACCGCTATACCCTCACCCTGCCGGCGGACCGGGCCAACGGCGTCTATCTGATCTTTGAGACCGCCAACCTGGAGATCGCCGCCTTTCTGGACGGGCAGCCGCTGTGGTACTCCGCCGCCGGCCAGCCGCCGGAGACGGCCAACCAGAGCCAGGCACAGATCGCCCTGCCCGCCGGCGGCGGAGAGACCCTGACCATGGACCTGCGGCCCCTGTCGAACACGGCCCTGGTGCCGCCCGTCCTCCGCCTCTCCGCCGACCCCACCGACCAGGCGGGCACCATCGCCTACGCCAACTACTACGGCCTGCCCGCCGGGGCCTCCGCCCTGGCCGCGGGGCTGCTGTGGGGGCTGTTCCTCCTGGCGCTGGCCCACGGGAGGCGGAGCTGGGCCCTGCTGCTGCCCACCCTGGCGGCGGGGCTGCTGACCGTCCGCCGGCTGGCCTTTGGATATGGGGCCTATTTCCTGCCCCGGGCCTTGCAGGGGCCGCTCTCCAGCTCGTGGCTGGAGTGGCTGGCAGCACTGCTGCTGGTCGCGTATCTCATACGCCACCGGGACAAGACATTCTGGAGGGTGCTGGGGAGCATCGCCGCCTGGAGCGCCGGGGCCCTGGCGGCGGCAGCGCTGGTCTCTCATCTGCGGAGCGGGTATCTGGCCCGGTATCTGACGTATCTGGCCAGCCAGCTCCGGGCGGGGGTCTGGTCCGGCACCCTGTACTGGCTGATCTGGTGGCTGGTGCTGGTGTGCGCTGCCCTCTCCGCCTGGGATCTGGCCCGTGCCATCGTCCGTGCCCAGGGGGCCGCCCGGGCCCTGGCCCTGAAAAACCAGCTGGTCATGGACAACTACCGCTCCATAGAGGAAAAATTACGAGAGAGCGCCCGGCTCCGCCACGGCTTTTCCGCCCAGGTGGCCGCCCTGGACGCCGCCGTCCAGGCCCGGGACTGGGCGGGGGTGGAGCGGTGCCTGGCCGCCTGGAAGCGGGACACCGGCCGGGAACCGGCCCGGTTCACGGAGCACATCGCCGTCAACGCCATCCTCCAGGACGCTGCGGGCCGGGCAAAGGCGGCGGGCATTGCCTTCGAGGCGGCGGTGATGGTCCCAAAATCCCTTCCCATCCCGGACGAGGACCTGTGCGCCCTGCTGATCAACCTGCTGGACAACGCCCTGGAGGGAGCGGCCCGCACCCCGGCGGGCCGGGAGAAGCACATCCGGTTCCGAATGCGGGTGGAGGGGGCGTTCCTCCCCATCCTGTGTGAAAACACCTTTGACGGCCGCGTGGAGACGGCCCCGAACGGGGCCGTGAAAACCACCAAGCCGGACCCGGCCTCCCACGGCTTCGGCCTGGCCCAGATGCGGGCCATCGCGGAAAAGTACGACAGCGTCCTGAGCGTGAGCTGGACGGATGCGTGGTTCACGGTCCAGACGGCCCCGCAGTTTCCGGAGAAATCGTAAAGAGAGAGGAGGCCCGCGGGGCCTCCTCTCTCCTGATATTCAGTCATTCAGCCGGTGCACGAGGGCATTCTGGAACCCCGCGTAAAATGTCCGGCTCATGGGGAGCTGCCTGCCGTCCTTCAGCAGCACTCCGCCGTGGGTGGCCCGCTTCACCCAGGTCAGATTGACCAGATAGCTCTTGTGGCAGCGGCAGAAGGCCCCGGCGGGCAGCAGCCGCTCCGCCTCCGTCAGCGGGATGGAAAACGCCTGCTCCCCGTCTCCCAGATCCACCACCACGCCGTGGTTCCGGCTCTCCAGATAGCGGATCTCCCGGAGCGGGAGAGGGACCGCCTTTCCGCCCCGCTGAAACCGGACGGCCTGCGCCCCCTGTTTCTCCAGCGCCCGGCCCAGGGCGTCCTCCAGCCGCTCCCGGCTCACCGGCTTGAGCAGGTAGTGGAGGGGATGGACGTCATACCCAACCAGGGCGTACTCCGGGTTGCCGGTGAGGAAGAGGATGCGGTCCCGGATGCCCCGGTCATAGAGCCACCGGGCCAGCTCCAGGCCGCTGGCGCCCTCCTTCATCTCAATGTCCAGAAGAAAGAGGTCAAAGGCGGTTTGCTCCCCCTCCACCGCCTGCCGCAGCGCATCCGCTGAGGCGAAGGGCACGATCTCCGGCTCGATGCCAAGGCCATCAAAAATATCCCGGCACAGGCCGATCAGCTGGTCCCGCTCCGCGGCCTCGTCCTCGCAGAGCGCCGCCCGGTATGCGGACACGGCGATCCCCCCTTTCCATTCTGTCCTATTGTAGCAGATGCGGCCGATGGTTGCAAACGGGAAAGCTCTTGACAATTCCAGCCGGATTTCATATGATAATACCAGCGTGTCCGCTGGACACAGCTGACAGTATGCGATGATGTGGTATGAGACTGCTTGGGCGCTTCCGTACCACGGAGTGGGTCGCGCAACCGGTCTATTGAAGGCGGCAGGGTCCTTGCCCGCAGCCGCGCAATAGGCCGTTTTATTTTCCTGAAAGGCGGGCCCCTGTCTGTTGTCGGGGCCGCGGAGCCGGTGCGGGCGGGGAGGCCCCCGCCGGCCCCCCTTCACTTTCGTCCGCCGGGCGGCGCATTTCAGTGTCCGCGGTGCCCCTTCCCGAATCGGCAGTGCGGAGCCGGAGGAAGGGCGCGCCCTGGGCGGTCAGAGGCCGGAACACAAGGAGAGACGCCATGTCAAATCAGAAGCGGGATGTCCTGCTGATCGTGGACGACGACACGGTCAACCGGGGAATTCTGGAGCAGATTTTCCAAGCGGATTATACCATTGCGGAGGCAGAGGACGGGCCGTCTGGCCTGCGCAGGATCCTGGAGGCCCCGGACCAGCTGTGCGCCGTGCTGCTGGACGTGGTCATGCCCGGAATGGACGGGCTGGAGGTCCTCCGGCGGCTGTACCGGGAACAGCTGCCGGATCGGCTCCCGATATTTCTCATCACGGCGGAGGCCAGCGACAGCGTGCTCCGGGAGGCCTACAGCCTGGGCGTCATGGACGTGATCAGCAAGCCGGTGGTCCCCTATGTGGTGCACCGGCGGGTGAAGTCCGTCATCGAGCTGTTCCAGGCCCGGCGGCGGCTGAGCCGCACGGTGGAGAGCCAGCGGGAGCGCCTGCTCCGCCAGGCGGAGGAGATCATTGACCTCAATCAGGGCATGGTGGAGGCGCTGGCCGCCGCCATCGAGTTCCGCAGCGAGGAGTCCGGCGACCACGTGCGCCGCATCCACGACATCACAAAGTGCCTGCTGTCCGAGACGGAGCTCGGCAGGGGTCTGGATCGGCGCGCGGTCGAGGAGATCGCCCTGGCCTCCATCCTCCACGACGTGGGGAAGATCGCGGTGCCAGACGCCATCCTCAACAAGCCCGGCCGGCTCACGGCGGAGGAATTCGAGATCATGAAGTCCCACACCGTCCAGGGGGCGGCCCTGCTGAACCGCATCCCGCAGCTGCGCCGGCACCGGGCATGCCGCTATGCCGTGGACATCGCCCGGCACCACCATGAGCGGTGGGACGGCCGCGGGTACCCGGACGGCCTGAAGGGGGATGAGATCTCCCTCTGGGCCCAGGTGGTCTCCCTGGCGGATGTCTACGACGCGCTGAGCTGCAAGCGGGTCTACAAGGACGCCTTTCCCAGGGAGCAGGTGTTGGAGATGATCCGGGACGGCGCCTGCGGCGTCTTTAACCCGGAACTTCTCCGGTGCTTTTTCATGGTTGAGGAGAAGCTGTCCCGGATCTATCAGAAGGAGGAATTTTCATGACTTCCGCGCGGAACAGGCAGTTGGAGAACGGCGGGATCCGCGTCCCCCAGGCACTGGAGCGGGTGCTGGGCAACGAGGCTCTCCTGGAGCGGCTTCTGGGGAAATTTCTGGATGATCCCCAGTATCCCGCTCTGTGCGCCGCACTGGAGCACGGGGATCTGGACCGGGCCGTGACGGCCGCCCACACGCTGAAGGGGATGTGCGGGAACCTCTCCATGGAGGAGCTGTACGCCCTGTTTACCCAGCAGACAGACGCGCTGCGCGGCGGCGATCTGGCCGGGGCCAGGGGACTGATGGCGCAGATCAAGCCGGCCTATGAGCGGGTGACGGCGGCCATCCGGGAGCAGCCAGATGAAGAGGCGTGAGGGGCGGGGCCCCGGCTGGCGTCATCTCTTCGGACACATCCGGCTCCCCCTGTGCACACTGGCGGTCCTGGGCGTGCTGGCACTGGCCGGAGGGGGGATCCTCCGGGCCACCATGCTGCGCAACACCTATGAGGCGGCCACCGCGCTGGCCCGCGGCTGTGCCGCGGAGGAGCAGGGGAATCTGAACGTGTATGCCACGCTTCTCTCCTTCGGCACGTCGGCTCTGGAGCAGCGGCTGGAGGACGGAGAAGAGCCGGCGCAGATCGCCGCGTTCCTGGAGATGTATTTCGACCGGCTGGACGCCGTGCTGGGCACCGGGGCGGTAGACCCCTATGTGGTGCTGGATGGCGGGATCTGGGCCGCCAACCCCTGGGAGGGAGACGCGGAATACGACTATGCCGACACCCCCTGGTATCAGCAGGCAGTCGCGGCGGAGGGGGCTGTCATCTTCACGCCGGTCTACACGGATGCGATCTCCGGCCGTCCGGTGGTCACCGCCGCCCAGAGCTGCTGCGGCGGAACCGTCGTCATGGCGTTTGACATTCTCCCGGAGCACCTGCACTTCGACACCGCCGGCCTGGCGAGTGAGGACTCCTTCTTCCTCTGCGACAGCGCCGGGACGGTCATCTACCAAAAGACAGGCCTGGAACTGCCCCAGGAGTCGCTGCAGGCGTATCTGACCAGCCTGGTGGAAGCGATCTCGTCCGGGGAGCTGGACAGGGAGCCGGTGATCCAGGATCTGGACGGCCGCTCCCGGGGCGTCTACTACGCCCGGATGGACAACGGCTGGTACGCCATCATCACCGTGCCCTACAGCAGGATCCTGGGCGGCCTGCAGGGTGTTCTGTGGCCGCTGCCGCTCATGTTCGGCATCTCCTTTCTGGTCATGACGGCGCTGGCATTCCGGGAATCCCGCCTGGAGTCCCGGGTCCGGCGGGCCAACGAGACCGCCCAGGTGCTGGGCAACACCTACTACGCCCTGTACCGGGTGGACTACGAGCGGGAGACCTATGAGATGATCAAGGGCTCCGCGTATGTCCGGGACCGGATCCCGCCCACAGGCCCCTATGGGGACCTGCTCCGCACGGCGGGCGAGGTGATCGAGGCGGACGCCTACCAGGACTTTACGGAGAGCTTCTCCTGCGGGAACATCCGGGAGCTGGTCCGGCAGCGGGTCCGGAACTTCGGCGGGGAGTTCCTGCGCCGGTTCGGGACGGAGAACCGCTGGGTCAGCGTGCGGGTCCTCTTTGACGAGACGCTGGCGCCGGGAGAGGTGGTCCTCTGTTTCCGGGAGGTGGAGGAGGAGAGGCAGCGGCAGATGCAGGAGCATCGTCTGCTGGAGGAGTCCCTCCAGCTGGCCCGGCAGAACGAGGCGTCCAGGCAGGCCTTCTTCCGCAGCATGTCCCACGATATGCGCACGCCCCTCAACGCCATTCTCGGTTCCAGCGAACTGGCCCGGCGGCACCTGAAAGACCCGGCCAAAACGTCGGGGTATCTGGACAAGATCGACAGCGCCGGCCGGTATCTCCTGGGCCTGATCAACGACATCCTGGAGATGGCCCGCATGGAGCACGGCCAGGTACAGCTGGTGCATCGCCAGTTCGACCTGCGGGCTTGCGTGGAGGCGTGCCTGGGGGCGTTCCGCGTCCAGGCGGAGCGGGAGGAAAAGACGCTGCGGGAGGCCTTCCAGGCAGAGCGCACCCTCCTGCTGGGAGATGACTTCCGAATCCAGCAGGTGCTCAACAACCTGCTGTCCAACGCCTTCAAATTCACTCCGGCCCACGGGACGATCTCCCTGTCGGTCCAGCAGCTGGACGGCGGAGACTATGCCAACTACAAATTTGTGATCTCCGACACAGGGATCGGCATGTCGCCGGAGTTCCTGAAGCACATCTATGAGCCCTATGCCCGGGAGATGCGGTTCAGCGACCGGCAGGCGGGGGGCACCGGACTGGGGATGTCCATCACCAAGCATCTGGTGGCCCAGATGGACGGCGAGATCCAGGTGGAGAGCACTCCCGGAGCCGGCACCACCTTCACGGTCATCCTGCCTCTGGCCGCTGCCGGCCAGGACGGCGGACAGGGGGCGCAGCCCCCGGCGGCCGGCGCCCTCCACGACCTGGAGGGCCGGCGGATCCTGCTGGCCGAGGACAACGAGATCAACATGGAGATCGCCGCGGAGCTGCTCCGCGCCATGAAGGCCGCCGTCACCCAGGCGCGGAACGGCGCGGAGGCGGTGGAGGCGTTCCGGGCGGCCCCGCCCTTCACCTTTGACGCGGTCCTTCTGGACATGCAGATGCCGGTGATGGACGGCTGTGAGGCGGCGCGGCGGATCCGCGCCATGGACCGGCCGGACGCCGCGGCGGTGCCGATCCTCGCCGTCACCGCCAACGCCTTCTCGGAGGATGTGGCCGCCACCACAGCGGCGGGGATCGACGCGCATATCTCCAAGCCCCTGGACGCCGCCGTTCTGCGGCAGACGCTGGAACGGCTGATCCGCCCCCGGGCGTGAGCCGTCCGGCCGCCGCGGGATCCGGGCGCGGAGGCCCTTCCCAACGCGCCGGCCCGCCTATCCGCCAAACAGGAGAGCCATGCCCCTCAATGGGGCATGGCTCTCTTTTATCCCATATTCACCGGGGGCACGCGGCATCAGGTCTTACGTGTCCGCTCCCCCGTCCTCTCCCAGGACATACCGGTTCCGCCCCTGCTCCTTGGCGCGGTACAGAAGCGCATCGGCCGCCCGGTACAGCTCCTCCGGCGAGGAGGCGCTGCGGATGGGCAGTCCCCCGATGCTGCAGGTCAGGCACTGCTCGCCCCAGGAGATCCGATGGATGGCCGCCAGAAAATGATTCAGCGCCATCTCCAGCTCCGGGGCCGCCAGTTCTGTGCAGAGCAGCACGGCGAACTCATCGCCCCCCAGCCGCCCGATGGTCCCCTGGCCTCCGAAGATGTCCTTCAGGGCTTTGACGACCTCCTTCAGGGCGCGGTCCCCCTCCGGATGGCCATGCCGGTCGTTGATCTCTTTGAACTGATCCAGATCCACCATGATGAAGTAGCCGGAAGGAACGGGATTGCCCGCGTGGAAGATCCGGGCGCATACCGCAAAAAACGCCCGGCGGGTCATCACGCCGGTCAGGGAGTCGATCTTTCCCTCATAGGCCATATAGGCGCTGTACTGCCGGTTCAGCGCCACAAACAGGATCACCAGCACCATCAGAGACATGATGCCGAACATGAACTGGATCTGAAGGTGGAGGATGTCCACATAGCCCGTCTCCCCCAGCGTGATCCCCTGGCTCTCCAGCACATAGTCGATCCGGTGGCCGAAATAGAAGGTGACGGCAAGCGCGGCGGCAAGCGTGAAAAGCGTTATCACCGCCAGGGACAGCCGGCGGTAGCGTTCGCCGCTCTGCAGGGATTGGGAGATCGCCAGGCGCTGCTGAAACTGGACCCAGGCCCGGGTGTGCGACGCCCGCCAGAGGAGCAGCACAACCAAAACGGAACCGCCGTCCATGGCGAGATTGGACACGGTAAAGACATTGGCAAACACGGCGGAGGGGCCATAGCCGGCCTCCGGAAAGCAGATGGCCATGGTGCTGTACACCAGGAACGAATGGATCGACCGGCCCAAATAGGACACCAATCCCATCCAGAAATAGGGGTGCCGCATCCGGCGCGCCCACGCGTACAGCAGGCCGATCAGCAGGCCGAACAGCACGCGGCTGCCCACGCTGAGGAACAGACTCGCCAGGGGATGCCCGCTGAGCACCGGCGAGAAGAGCTGGTCGGCGGGCAGGACATAGCTGGCAGAGGCCTTCCACATGCTGGCAAGGCCAAAGACCAGGCCCACCACAGTGGACTCCAGGGGGCCCAGCAATGCGCCCGCCAGCATCACCGGCAGAAAGGCTATGGTGATCGAAATGGGCGCGATGTGAAAATAGCCGAGGAAGGAGAAGGACATCAGCAGCTCAAGGGCGATCAGCGCCATAAGCACATACCAGTCCAGCACATAGCGCCGGGTCCATCCATTGTTCATCTCGGTCTCCCCCCTGTCGTACCTGGTTCCCTTCTATCCGCGGGACTTGGCGTTTTGGAATCCCCCGCGCCCCTGCCGGGTCAGGACCTGATGCCGCACCGCATCAGGTCCGCCCTTCAAGTAAGGACATTTTACCAATTTCGAACGCAAAATGCAAGCTGTCCGGCGTGCCCAGGGCAGGTCCGTCTTCTCCGCGGCGGGGCGAAATCCGATGTCCGCCTGGGGAAAGCTGGAATTTTTTCCAGGATTTATAAAATCATGGTACAAACAGCCGCCATATATGTTATAATCAGATCATCATCCCCGGCGATGCCCAGCCACCGCTGGGGCCGCTCCGCGGTCCCTGCCCTCCAGCCTCTTTGCCGCCGGCACGGATTGTGGGATTTTGTTCTTTGCAAAATGGTCAAAATACGTGTTCTGTCCGCTTTTCCCATTTCGTTTTTCTGCTGGCTCCTCCTGTGGCCGCCTGCCGGAGCCAACCCGCGGCAAACGCCGGCAGAGGGACCGGGCGGATGAAGAAGCGAGGGGACGACTATGAGAACTCAACATACAGATCCGCCGGATGATGCGCGCAGACAGGATTCCCTTCTGGAAGAACTGCGGCGCCGCGCCTCCAAAGATGCGCTCTCCGGCCTTTTGAACCGGGCGGCCATGGAGTACTCCATCAAAGAGCGGCTGAACGCCATGGCCCCGGAGGAGAGCTGCGCGCTGTTCATTGTGGATCTGGACAATTTCAAGCAGGTCAACGACACCCTGGGCCACCAGGCGGGGGACCGGGCCATCCAGCAGGCCGGCCGGGTCCTCTCCAGCCTCTTCCACGCCAGTGACATTGTGGGCCGCCTGGGCGGTGATGAATTTGCCGTGTTCCTGTGCGGGAAGCTGACGGAGGACCTTGTCCGGGAAAAGGCCGCCGCCATTTGTGAATTCCTGGAGCTGGCCCTGGGCGACCGCGAGACCGTCATCGTCACCGCCAGCGTGGGCGTCTACTTGTCGGGGCCCGGGCAGGAATTTGACGGTCTGTACCAGTCCGCTGATTTGGCCCTCTACAAGGCCAAAAAGACCGGCAAGCACCAGTTCTGCCTGAAGAGCCGCGGCAGCTATCAGGACGGCCAGAGCCGGGAGTTCCGCCCGGTCAATACCATCCCCCTCAGTGCCCTGCTGGAGCATATGAGCAGCGGGGTGGTCCTGCTGGAAATGGGCGACGCGCCCCGGGTCATCTACGTCAGTCCCAGTTTCTGCCGGATCATCGGAAGCACACCGGAGTCCTTTCCGCTGCCCATGCCGCTGGCCGATCTGATCCACCCCGACGACTACCCTCCTCTCCTGAACGCCCTGCGCAGGGGCATCCGCCAGAACGCCGAGGTGGAGCACACCCACCGGGTCCGCGCGGGAGACGGCCAGACGTGGCTCTGGTGGCATATCCGCGCGGCGCAGATCGAATACGACGACGTGGTGCCGGTGATGCTGGTCACCACGACGGACGTCTCCCAGTTCAAGGAAACCCAGCAGCGTCAGGAGGAGCAGATCCGCCGGCTCCAGACCGCCTTTGGCCAGACGTCCAAGCAGCTCTGGGAAGTGGATGTCTCCAGCCGTCTCTTCCGGGGATACACCCAGGATGGGCAGGCTGATACCCTCACCGACAGTTCGTGCCGTTTTCCGGATGACCTGATCGCAAGCGGCTGGATCCATCCGGACTCCGTGGCCCGATTCCAGAGCTTTGCCAGGGACTTGCTGCGGGGGCACTCCCTGGGCTTCGGCAACTTTGCCATCCGCAGCAAGCGCACCAACTGCTATCGCTGGGCCGCCATCTCGTACCGGATGCTGTACGATGACGTGGGCCGGGCCGTGCGGGCCGTGGGCGTGCTGGAGGAGCTGCCCATGTGCTTCAGCGGGGTGGACAGCTGGTCTCCGGACCAGCATCCCCTGCCGGAGGGCCTGCTCTCCGATCTGATCATGCGGATGCGCGCCGATCTGGAGCTGGACAAGGTGGATTTCCTGTGGATCGAGGGCTCCGACCTCAGCGGGCAGGTACAGGATACCCGCTGTTCTGAGATCCTGCGTCTGGAGCGGGAAAAGATCTTCTGCAAAGGCGACCAGGAGCGCTTCCTCTCCAATTTCGACCGGGACAGCCTCCTGCAGATGTACCGGCAGGGGCAGCGCTGGTTCTGTGCGGAATACCGGCGGGCTGACCGCAGCGGCCATATCCGCTGGGTCCGGCATATCCTCTATCTGGCCGAGGATCCGGTCTCCCGCCATGTCCGTCTCTTCGTCTACCTGGTCTGGCTGGACCCCGGCAACTGCCTGGAGGGGGTGATCCACAGCGGCGCCAGGCGTGACCCGGTGAGCCGGGTGTTTGACCGGGATACGATCCAGGAGATGGCGGAAGCCCTCTTCGCCGACCGGACTGGCGGGAATCGCGCGGTGGCGGTCCTCCAGGTCGGCGGTCTGGAGTCCCAGTCCGCCGACGCGGTCACGGACCAGATGCGATATGCCCTCGCCGCCGGACTGTCCCTGGTCTTGGGGGGCAGCTGCCTTTTGGGGCAGTACAGTCCCCATCAGTTCCTCATCGTCTTTCCCGACGCCGCCGAAAAGGCGGGCCTCCGCCGCCAACTGGAGGAGGCGGTGGCCGCGCTGCGGCGGCTGCTGGCTCCCGATCCCGCATACGGCCCTCTGCGCCTGATCGCCGGCGTCCAGGTGATGCCTGCGGCCGCGGCCCGTTACCGCTCCATGCTGACCCAGGCCCTTCAGGTGTGCGCGCTCTGGTGGAAGGCGGCATCTGATACGGTGGCCTTCGCCCAGGACCAGGAGGGCCAGGAGTGGATGCAGCTCCAGGCAGGCGGAGACAACGATGAAGTCTCTGTCTGCACCGCGGAGATGAAGCGCCCCCTGTCGGAACCGGAAAAGGATCTGGCGCTGGATTGCCTGTCCGCCATGCTCTCCGCGCGGACGCTGAACGCCGCCCTGCTGGGCGTCCTGCAGGCCCTCGGCTCGTATTACCGCGCGGATCGGGTCTACACCCTGATGCTGGTGGAAAACCGCCACGCGGTCATCATGACCTTTGAGTGGACAAGCGCCGGCAGGCGCAGCATTCAGCAGGTGGTCTCCGGCATGCAGCTGGAGCGGTTCCCCCCGCTGATCCGCTGCATGGAGGAGCGGGCGCCGGTCTTTCTCACCCGGCACCTGCCCGATCCGGCGGATGCCGGGGACGCTGCGCGGCAGTCCTGGCATTTCACCGCCCTTCCCCTGATCCGGGACCCGCAGCAGCCTGTGGCGGGGTTCCTCTGCATCGAGAACGCCCAGACGCATCCGGCAGACGCGGCCCTGTTCACCACCCTGATTCCCCTCATGCTGCAGCAGCGGGAGCGGTTCAGCGGCGGGGAGCGCCCGTCCGCCGCGGTGGAGCGGCTCATGGGGCTGCCGGATCTGAGCGCCTATCTGGAGACGCTTTACACCCTCAGCTCCCAGCAATACAGCTCCCTGGGCGTGGTCTGCCTGGACATTCCCGCGCTCTCCGTCCACGGCGGCCGGCACAGCTTCGAATCCGGAAGCCGGATGCTCTGGTACGTGGCCAACACGCTGGAGGAGATCTTCGGCTCGGCGCTGCTGTTCCGCACACGGGAGGCGGAGTTCGTCGTCTTTTATCCCAACACCACCCGGGAGGTTTTTCTGGCCTGCTGCGGCCGCCTCCGGTCGATTCTCCAGCGCCGGTATCCCCGGCAGGTGCGGATCGGCCGCGCCTGGGCGGACGGCGAATTTACCGGCAGGCAGCTTGCAAAACAGGCCCAGGCCGCCATGCATCTGGAACTGGTCCTGTCCGATGGAGCGCGGGAACCGGCGGCCAGTGCGGAGGAGCCCTCTGCCGTGCGCGGGGCGACGCATGACGGCCGGTTCACCGTCTACTACCAGCCCAAAATCAACATCCGCACCGGCGCGCTCTCCGGTGCCGAGGCGCTGGTCCGCGGGATCGGCGAGGACGGCGCGGTCATTCCCCCGTCCCAGTTCATCGATTATTTGGAAGACGCCGGCAATATCCGGGAGCTGGATCTCTTTGTCCTGGAGCGGAGCCTTGCCCAGCTGGAGCAGTGGCGCTCCGCCGGTCTGGGGATCGTCCCCGTGGCGGTGAACCTCTCCCGGGCCACTCTGGTGCACCCTTCCACGCTGGCCTCCGTCCTGGCCATCCAGAGCCGCTATCCGGAGATCCCGGCGTCGGCGCTGGAGCTGGAGATCACAGAGCGGGGCGGCGGGGTCGACACCGCTGCCTTCCGGGCCATCGTGGACCAGTTCCACGCCTGCGGACTGCGGCTGAGCCTGGACGATTTCGGCTCCCAGTACGCCAATCTGGCCCTGTTCACCAATGTGAAGTTCGACGTCATCAAAATGGACCGCAGCCTGATCGCGGACGTGGTCCACAACCCCATCACCCAGACGCTGGTGCAGGACATCGTCCAAATCTGCCGCACCCATCACAAGGCCTGCGTGGCAGAGGGTGTGGAGAATCAGGCGCAGCTGGATGTGCTGCTGAAAATGGGCTGTCCCTATGCCCAGGGATACTATTATGACCAGCCGCTGCCCGCCCAGGTATTCGAGGAAAAGTACCTCCGGGGAGGGATCCCCGTGGAGCGGCAGGAAACGCGTAAGGAGGATTGCATATGAGTCGTTCAAGCAAGGCAGTGCCATCGGGGACCGGTGCGGAACACGCTCCCCTGGTCATCGGCATCGGCGCCTCCGCAGGCGGCCTGGAGGCGCTGCAGCAGTTTTTCAGCTGTATGCCGCCCAACAGCGGGCTGCGCTTTGTGGTGATCCAGCATCTCTCGCCGGACTATAAGAGCCTGATGGCTGATATTCTCAGCAAGCACACGGAGATGCAGGTCTACCAGGCGGAGAACGGCATGGCGGTCGAGGCGGATACCGTCTATCTGATCCCGCCGAAGAAGTTCATGACCATCAAGGACGGCAGGCTGATCTTGACGGACTACGCGCCGGTCACGCTGAACCACCCCATCGACGTCTTTTTCTCCTCCCTGGCGGAGGAGAAGAAGGAGCACTCCATCGTCGTGGTGCTCTCCGGCACCGGCACGGACGGCACCAACGGCGTGAAGTTCGTGAAGGAGCACGGCGGCCTCGTCATCGCCCAGGCCCCGGAGAGCGCCAAATTCGACGGGATGCCCAAGAGTGTCATCAGCACCGGCCTGGCGGATTTCGTCCTCTCCCCGGAGGAGATCGCCGAGGAGATCCTGAACTTCTCCAACACCCCCACCCTGCTGCGTCCCCTCCGGAGCGATAATCCCCTGTCTGAGGAGGAGTCCCCCTTCTCTGAGGAGGAGACCCTCTCCCACATCTACACGATCCTGAAGAACGCCAGCGGCATCGACTTTACATATTACAAGCGCTCCACCATCCTGCGGCGCATCGAGCGGCGGATGCTGGTGACCCACTCGTCCACGCTGGCGGAGTTCGCCCATCTGCTGGGTGACAATCCGGAGGAGGTCCAGATCCTGGCCAAGGAGATCCTGATCGGGGTGACCAATTTCTTCCGGGAGCCGGCCTTTTTCGAAAAGCTCAAATACAACGCCGTCTACAAGATCGTGGAGCGCGCCAAGGAGGAGGAGCCCATCCGGGTCTGGTCCGCCGGCTGCTCCACCGGTGAGGAGGCCTACTCCATCGCCATTTTGTTCCGGGAGGTGATGGAGGAGCTGAACGTCAAGCGGGACGTGAAGATCTTTGCCACGGATGTGGACAGCCGGGCCATCGAGCAGGCCGGAAAGGGCGTCTTTTCAGAGAACATCATCGACGATGTCACCCCCACCCGTCTGGCGAAGTATTTCCTGAAGGTGGGAGACCAGTACCAGATCTCCAAGGACATCCGGCGGATGATCGTCTTTGCCACCCACAACATGTTCTCCGACCCGCCTTTCGGCAAGCTGGATCTGATCTCCTGCCGGAATGTGATGATCTACTTCCAGCCGGTGATGCGGCGGGGGCTGTTCGCCATCTTCCATCAGGCGCTGAAAAACGGCGGCTTCCTGTTCCTGGGCAAGAGCGAGACTGCCGGGGAGTATGTGAACCTCTTCAAGCCCGTGTGCAGCGCGGAGAAGATCTACGTCCACAAGGCGGAGGGCAAGGTGGAGGATCTGGCACCGCCCACCTTCAACATCCCCAACATCCAGAACATCTCCCTGAAGAGCATCCGGGCCGGCATGAGCCAGAGCGCGGAGACCGCGGTGGAGAACCGCTACGTCCGGTTCCTGGAGCGCCATCTGCCCGCCACCGTGGTCCTGGGCGCGGACAACACGGCCCTGCATTTCTTCGGCAACTACAGCGACTATCTGGCCCTTGCCCCGGGCCGGGCCTCTCTGAATTTCTTCCAGATGCTCAGCGAGGATCTGTCTCTGGTGTCGGCCACCGCCATCAGCCGGTGCCGGAACGAGCACACCGCCATCACCTATACGGACATCGCCGTGGACTGTCCCGCCGGGCGGCGGGTGATCAGCCTGACGGTGGAGCCCATCCCCAGCGACGCGGAGGAGGATGACGGGCTGGTGGCTGTGATCTTCCAGGAGAACACCGTCCCCGCCATCGAGGGCGAGGTGGAGAAATTTGATCTGGACGCCACGGCGGCCCGGCGCATCACCGACCTGGAGCGGGAGTTCCAGGAATCCCAGAACGACCTGCGGGCCACCATCCAGCGGCTGGAGACCGTCAACGGCGAGCTGCAGGCCGCCAACGAGGAGCTGCTCACCGCCAACGAGGAGCTCCAGAGTTCCACAGAGGAGCTGCAGTCCGTCAACGAGGAGCTGTATACCGTCAACACGGAGCATCAGCTGAAGCTGGACGAGCTGACCATGATGACCGACGACCTGTCCAACTTCCTCTCCTCCACCATGATCGGCATCCTCTTCGTGGACAGCAACCTGAATATCCGCAAGTTCACGGAGTATGTGGGTCGGGAGTTCCAGCTGATGGAGCACGACATCGGGCGGCCCATCCAGATCTTCGCCCACAGCTTCCCCGACGAGGAGATCGAGCAGGACTGCCGGTCCGTGCTGAAGGATCTGACCTCCATCGACCGGGAGATCACCGCCATGAACGGCCGCTCCTACACCCTGCGCATCGCCCCCTACCGCACCACGGAGAACTCCATCCGCGGTCTGGTCATCACTATCATCGACAGCCTGGGCACGCCCCGGCGGGACACCGGCGAAGAGACCTGACGATTTTGGCGGTGCGGCCGCAAAACAGGATTTCCGCAGGAACACGAAAGCAGGAGCGGGGACGCGCTGCGTC
>DWYU01000175.1 GCA_019118505.1 Candidatus Oscillibacter excrementavium | reverse complement strand
CGGTGACGGCGGAGCGCAGGTCTGTGAGGGTCATGGTCTCGATCAGGGTGTTCATATCCGGGACGGGAAGGGGCAGGACGCCGCTTCCGTCGGCGGTGAGGGCGCCCACGTGTTCGGCGCCGTTCTGGCGGTAGGTGATCAGCTTCATGGTTGGCTCTCCTTTTCTTCAGCTGCCGGATGGGTCACTCCGCGCACTCTTCGGCCTGCTGGGCGATGTCATCGGGGATGGTGATGCCCAGCTTTGCAGCGGTGTCGGAGTTCACATACAGGCCGTAGTTCTCAATGGTCTCATAGGGCAGGTCCTGGCAGGCGGCCTCGCCGGTGAGGACCTTGGCGGCCATCAGGCCGGTCTGGATGCCCAGCTGGACGTAGTCCAGGCCAGCGCCGGCTACGCAGCCCAGCTTCACCTGCTCCACCTCGGAGCCGTAGACGGGGATGCCGGCCTCATCGGTCTTTTCCAGGATGGCGCCCAGCACGCCCACCACGTTGTTGTCCGTCAGGTTGGACAGGCAGTCCACCCCGTGGGACAGCAGGGTGTCCACCGCCTGGGTGACCTCCGCCTGGGAGGTGACGCCCACGGCGTCGATGGTGAAGCCGTAGTCCGCCGCCAGGTCCTCATAGATGCCCACGGAGTAGACGGAGTTGGCCTCGCTGGTGGTGTAGACGATGCCGATGGTGTCGGCGTCCGGCTGCAGGGCCCGGATCAGCTCCAGCTGGCCGGCCACCGGCAGGGCGTCGGAGGTGCCGGTGACGTTGCCCGCGTCCAGGTGGGCCCCCACCGGGTCGGTGATGGCGGTGAAAATCACGGGGATGTCCTTGTCCTCCGCGGCGTTGAAGCAGGCCACGGCGGCGTTGGTGGCGATGCCCACCATCAGGTCCACGTCCTCGGCGGAGAACATCTGGCCGATCTGGGTGGCCTGGTTGTCATCGAAGTTGGCGTTCTGGTAGTCCACCTCAAAGTCGGTGCCCTCCACCAGGCCGGCCTGTTCCAGCCCCTGGAGGAAGCCCTCCCGGCAGTTGTCCAGGGAGCCGTGCTGGCCGTACTGGCTGATGCCGATCAGGTACTTGACGGTCTCGCCGCTCTCGCCGGAGGCGGCGTCATTGCCGGAGGAGGTGGTGTCGTCCGTGCCGCCGCCGCAGGCGGCCAGGGACAGGACCAGGGTCAGGGACAGGCCGAGGGCGGCCAGCTTCTTCATCAGATTCATCATAGTATTACCAACCTTTCGATCAATTAGGAATTAGAAGTTAGGAATGAGGAATTGGGAATTTTCTGAACGCCGCCATCGTTTCGTATCCAGTTTCATAAGATCCAGCTTCCTTTCCAAAGGGCATCAAAAAAAGCCCTGCCCCATATTTGGGACAAGACTTGAAACCATCCTGCGGTACCACCCAAGTTGACGCAAAGCGCCCGCTCGTCTCGCGTACATCCATACGCGCCGCCCGGATAACGGGTGCGGGCCCCGTCAGACGCTACTGAGCTCTCGCCGTTCGCGCTGCCCTCGCAAGTCCATTCGCTGGAAAGTTCTCTGCCGTGATCCCACCATCCACGGCTCTCTGAAAGGTGACCTAACCAGGTACTCCTCTTGCTCATTGGTTTTCTGTATTTGGTCGTATTATACGTAGCGGCGGCGGAAATGTCAACCGTGATTTTGCACAAATCTCTCTTTTCCCTTGCCGGTGGGCGCCGCGGTCCGGAGCGGATGGAGGAGAAAGCAGTTTCCCCGGGCCGGGTTCTGTGGTATAATCAGTCCCGGCATTATCCCCATCACTCAGGGAAGGAACGATTGCATATGCACGCCTATACAGCCGCGGACACGCTGCGCGTCGCCAAGCGGTATCAGAACCCCAAGCGCAGCTATCTGCTGGTGAATCCCCTCCAGGCCAAGCACATCCCCGTCAGCCCCGCGGCGTCTCTGGACATGATGGCCGCCCTGGGGGCCCAGGTGGCCGCCGCTCATCCGGAGGCCCGGCTGGTCATCGGCTTCGCGGAGACCGCCACCGCCATCGGCGCCGCCGTGGCGGCCGGCCTGGGGCCGGACTGCGTCTATCTCCACACCACCCGGGAGCTGCTGGCCGGGGACTGGATCCTCTTCCAGGAGGAGCACAGCCACGCGGTGGAGCAGCGGCTCTGCGCCGACCAACTGGCAGCGTGGATCGAGGCGACGCCCACCGTCGTCTTTGTGGACGACGAGCTCTCCACCGGCCGGACCCTCCGCAACATGGTCCGCCAGCTGCGGGAGCGGTTCCCCCTGCTGGCGGAGCGGCAGCTGGTGGCCGCGTCCATCCTCAGCCGGGTCTCACCGGAGGACCAGGCCAGGCTGGCGGCGGACGGTGTCGCCTGCCAGTGCCTGGTGCGGCTGGAGGACCGGGACTACGACCAGCTGGTGGCCCCCCTCTCCGTGGAGGAGGCGCCGCCCCCGCCGCCGGGCCCGCTGCCGGCGCTGAACACCCTCTCCGTGAAGGCCGCCCTGCCGGATCCCCGCCGGGGCGCCGGCATCGGGGCGTACCTGGACGGCTGCCGGGCCCTGGCGGAGGAGCTGGTCCCCGCCCTGCGGCGGGAGCTGCCCGCCGGGGGCTCCCTGCTGGTGCTGGGGACGGAGGAGTGCATGTATCCCGCTCTGGCGGTTGGCGCGGCGGCGGAGGCCTCCGGCCACTGGTCCGCCGTCCGGTGCCACGCCACCACCCGCAGCCCCATCGGCATCTGCCATGAGGCGGGCTATCCCATCCAGAACGGGGTCCTGCTGCCCAGCTTCTACGGGGACGGCCGGCGGACGTACCTCTACGACCTGGCGGCCTACGACGCCGCGGTGGTGGTGACGGACGCCCCCGAAGCGGCCGCGGCGGCCGCCCACCCCCAGCTGGCGGCGGCCCTGGGACAGCGGGGCTGCCCCCGGGTGTATCTCTGTGAGATTTGAGAGGTCAACCATGTTCAGTACCTATCAGAGTCAGGATGTGACCATCCTGCTGAAAGACATCACCGGCCTGGTGGCCCCCCTGGGCACCCGGGAGCGGGAGGAGCGGATCCAGCGGGGCGTCCACTACTCGGAGATGCTGCCCCTGGAGTACGAGCCCTCCCCGGCGTATCTGGCCGCCTATCACGACGCCCTGGACCGCTACGCCCCCCTGACGGCGGAGGCGGTGGCCCGGACGGCGGAGCAGATCTGGGCGGCGAAGGGGGAGCGCTGCGTCCTGGTCTCCCTGGCCCGGGCGGGGACCCCCATCGGCATCCTGCTCCGGCGGTATCTCCGGGGCCGGTACGGCGCGGACATCCCCCACTACACCATCTCCATCATCCGGGGCCGGGGCATCGACCGCAACGCCATGGCCTATCTGCTGGGCCGCCACGCCCCCGGCGACCTCCAGTTTGTGGACGGCTGGACCGGCAAGGGGGCCATCCAGCGGCAGCTGGACGCGGCCATGGCGGACTATCCCGGCGTGTCGCCGGGGCTGGCGGTGCTGTCGGACCCGGCCAACGCGGCCGCCATCTGCGGCACCCACGACGACTTTCTCATCGCCAGCTCCTGCCTGAACTCCACCGTGTCCGGCCTGCTGAGCCGGACCTTCCTCCGCAGCGACATCATCGGGCCCACGGATTTCCACGGCGCCGCCTTCTACCGGGAGCTGATGGACCAGGACCTGACGTACCAGTTCATCGATGCCATCCAGGCCCACTTTCCCCGGTCCGCCTCCTCCGCGCCCCCGCCCCGGCGCAGCGGACGGACCGGGCTGGAGGAGGTCCGGCAGATCGCTGCCGCCTTCGGCATCCGGGACATCAACCTCATCAAGCCCAGCATCGGGGAGGCCACCCGGGTCCTGCTGCGGCGGGTGCCCTGGAAGGTGCTGGTCCACAGCCTCCGGGACGGGGCCCATCTGGGCCACATCTACCAGCTGGCCCGGGAGAAGGGCGTGGAGCTGGCGGAGTATCCCCTGGAGAACTACCGGGCCTGCGGCCTGATCCGGGACCTGGCGGACACGTAGCCATGGGGACGATCTTATTCGCCAGCGACCTGGACAACACGCTCCTCTTCTCCCACCGGCACCGGCAGCCCGGGGACCGGTGCGTGGAGCTGCTGAACGGGGCGGAGCAGGGCTTCTTCACCCAGAGGACCCTGGACCTGCTGCCCCAGGTGGTCCAGCGGGTCCAGCTGCTGCCCGTCACCACCCGGTCCATCGAACAGTACCGGCGCATCCAGTGGCCGGAGGAGACCGTGCCCCGGTGGGCCCTCACTGCCAACGGGGCCGTCCTGCTGCGGGATGGTGTGATGGACCGGGACTGGTACGCGCAGTCCCGGGAGATGGTCCGGGCGTATCAGGGGGAGCTCCGGCGGGTCCTCCACTTTCTCTCCAACCGGCCGGAGCCCTCCACCGTCCGGTCCGTGGAGGAGATGTACGTCTATGCCGCCTGTCCCGGCCCGGCGGAGGCGGAGCGGTGCAGGTTGGCCTGGGACGCCGGCTCTCCGATCCGGGCCGTGGTCTCCGGCCGGAAGGTCTACTTCTTCCCGCCGGGAGTGGACAAGGGCACCGCCCTCTGCCGGGCGGCGGAGCGGTTCGGTCCGGAACGGGTCATCGCCGCCGGGGACAGCGTCATCGACGTGCCCATGCTCCGCCAAGCGGATCTGGCCCTGCTCCCCGGCCCGGAGCTGCTGCCCCTGCTGCCCGGGGCCCGGGTCTGCGGCCCGGACCAGCGGTTCCCGGACTTCGTGCTGGAGACGGTCCTCCGGCAGGCCGCCCCGGGGGACACTTGATTTTTTCGGGGAAAGCTCCTATACTGGATCTATCAACGAAAGGGGAGGCACATACCATGAGCGAGTATTCCGGCAACATCCGGGATCTGCCGGTGGCCACCGGCGGACATTTCATTGAGAACTCCACCAAGAAGATCGTCTTTGGCCCCGACGGCCGGTTCTGGGACGACTATGTGATGCGGCTGTTCACCCTGGAGCCCGAGGCGGAGAGCAGCGTCCACTCCCATCCCTGGCCTCACTGGTTCTTCTGCATCCAGGGAGAGGGCTACTTCCTGATCGACAAGGAGCGGGTGCCCCTGGAATTCGGCACCTGGGTCCATGTGCCCGGCGGTGTGCGCCACAACTTCGGCAACACCGGCAAGGGCCAGCTGATGGCCCTGTGCATCGTGCCCCCGGAGGGGGACGTGAATCCCCTGAACGGGTGCTGAGCCCATTGCGCAAAAAGAGGCCGGACAGGTTTTCCTGTCCGGCCTCTTTTTGTCGGTTCAGCGGTTTTGAACGCGGGACCTCAGACGGTGTCGAACACCCAGGCCTTCTCAAAGCCGTCCCGGGTGGCGCCGGCGATGCGGCCCGGCGTCTCGGCGCTGCCCACCAGAACGGCGTTCAGGCCGGCCTCCCGGAAGGAGGCCGCCAGGGCCTCCTGGCTGTGGGTGCCCATGGCCAGCACCACGGTGTCCGCGGCGATGGTCTTGGTCTCGCCGGTGGCGGTGTCCTCCACCGTCACGCCGCTGTCGGTGACGGCGGTGAGCTTGTGGCTGGTGTAGACCTCCGGGTCATAGGGCTTGATGCGGCTGTAGATGTCGTTGAACACCACGTTGTAGATGCCCTGGCCCACGGTGGGGTTCATCTCCACCATGGCAAGGCCGTGGCCCTGTTCCAGGATCATCTCCGCGCACTCCAGGCCTGTCAGGCCGGTGCCCACCAGCACCACCTTGCCGGTGCAGGAGGCCTTGCCCAGGATGACATCCTCCGCCAGCACGGCCTTCTCGATGCCGGGGATGGACTTCGGTACCACCGGCGGCGCGCCGGCGGCCAGGAACACCCCCACGGGGTGCAATGCCGCCACGGTCTCCGGCGTGGCCTCGGTGTTCAGCTGGATGGTGACGCCCAGCTCCCGGGCCTCCAGCGCCAGCACGTCGGTGACGCCCTGGAGGTTGGCCTTGTGAGGCGGCAGCTTGGCGATGTTCAGGGTGCCGCCCAGGGCGGGTCCCTTCTCCATCAGCGTCACAGCAAAGCCCCGCTTGGCCAGGATGATGGCGCACTCCAGGCCGCCGGGGCCGCCGCCCACGACCACCACAGGGCGGCCGTCACCGTTCTTCTGGAGATCCTGCCAGCGGTAGCGGTACTCCCGGCCCAGCCGGGGGTTCAGGGAGCACTCCACCGGCATGGCGTTGCCCAGCAGCCGCTCCCGGCAGTACATGCAGCCGATGCACTGGCGGATGGTCTCCGGCCGGCCGGCCTTGGCCTTGTTCATGAACTCCGGGTCCGCGAACTGGCTGCGGCCCAGGGCCACGAAATCGCTGACGCCCTCCTCCAGCAGCGACTCGGCGAAGTCCGGGTCCTTGATGGTGTTGGTGGCGATGACGGGGATGTGCAGCGCCTCCTTGAAGGCCTTGGCCACGTGCTTCTTCCAGCCGGGGGTGTAGGAGAAGGGCTCGCAGTTGGCGTTGCCGTTCCAGGAGCTGCCATTGGAGATGTTGATGCAGTCGATGCCCTGGGCCTCCAGGTGGCGGCCGATCTCCAGACCGTCCTCCAGCGTCAGGAAGCCGGGCTCGTCGGTCATCTCGTCGCCGCAGATGCGGACGGAGATGGGATACCGGCCCAGCTTGGCCCGGATGCCGGCGATGATCTCGTCGATGAAGCGGCAGCGGTTCTCCAGGGAGCCGCCGTATGCGTCAGTGCGATGGTTGTAATATTTGCTGAAGAACTGTGCGATCAGGTAGGAGTGAGCGCCGTGGAGCTCCACGCCGTCATAGCCCGCCTTCTTGCAGCGGACGGCGGCGGCGATGAACTTCTCCTGCACCCGCTTGATGTCCTCCAGGGTCATCTCCCGGGGCACCTCGCCGCCGGGGGCCATGGGGACGCCGCTGGGGCTCAGGTTCTGCCGGCCGGTGAAGGCGCTCTTGGAGGTGGCGCCGCCGTGGTGGAGCTGGGCGAAGATCTTGGCGCCGTAGGCATGGACGGAACGGGTCAGTTCCTCCGCCTCCTGGACGTTGTAGTCCTGGGCCATCCGCAGGTTGTGCTGGGTGGGGATGGAGTCCACGTCGTCCACGCCGGTGTACTCATTGATGATGAGGCCGATGCCGCCCTTGGCCCGCTCGGTGTAATAGGCGATCAGGCGGGGGGTAGCGTTGCCCCGGATGTCCGCCAGGTCCGTGCCCATGGGGGACATGACGGCCCGGTTGCGGATGGTGAGGCCGCCGATGCGGCCGGGTTCAAAGAGCTTTTCGTATGCCATTGGTCAGTCCTCAAAATTGCGGTTGTGGCCGAAGTGACCGGGGTTGGCCAGGGGCTCGATGGTGGCCACCCAGCGGTTGGTGTAGTTGAAGAAGCCGGCCACAAAGGCGGCCTCCAGGATCTCATGGTCGTTGAAACCGGCCTTGCGCAGGTTGTTCACCTGGGTCTCGTCGATCTCGTCGGGGTGCTTGGTGACGTACCAGGCGTACTCGCACAGGGCGTACTGCTTCTCCGTCAGCAGGGGCTTGGCGGAGCGGAAGTTGTAGCTGAGCTTGTCCACCAGCATGGGGTTCTTGGTGTAGCCCCGCAGCGCGTCGCCGTGAGTGGTCAGGCAGTAGGAGCAGCAGTTGACGGAGGAGACCACCACGCCGATCATCTCCTTATCAGCGTTGGTGAGATAGCAGGTGTCCGGATTGAACAGGGACCCCTTGAAGTCCAGGAAGCCGATGTACTGGGAGGCATTCAGCGGCAGGATCTTGAACAGGTTGTTGATGAACCCCCAGTTCTTCTCCATGGTCTCCACATTCTCGTTGAAGACGGCGTACTCTTTGTTGGTCATCTCATTGCGGTCGGGCTTTTCCAGCCGGGACAGCTTTTCATCAAATTCCAGTGCCATAGTGTGATCCTCCTGTTAATAAAAGTAAGCTTATTCTACCACGTCCGAAGCCGTGTGTAAAGGCACACAGGCGCGGCAGAAAACCCTCTGCCGCGCCTGTCGGGTTGCACTCAGTCCACCGGGCAGATGGCAAAGCATCTGGTGGGGAAGCCGGTGCCGTCCTTCAGCTTGGGGAAGCCGATGACGATGATGCTGCCCACCGGGGGCACCTGGTCCAGGTTCCGCATGACCTCGATCTGGATGCGGTCCACCTCCAGGATGTACTGCTCGCCGGGATAGGGATAGGCCCCCTCCTTGGTGGTGACGGTGGCGGGGTCGGTGTCCGCCGGCTCATGGCCGATGGCGCCGATGTTCCGCTCCTCCACCAGCCACTGGATGGCCGCCTTGTCCCAGCCGGGATAGTGGGGCTGGCCGTTCTCATCGGGGTTGTCCAGGTTGGACTTCTTGTACCAGTCGGACCGGAAGGCCACGAAGGCGCCCTCGGGGATCTTACCGTACTGGGCCTCCCAGGCCTTCAGGTCGTCCACCGTCAGCATGAAGTCGGGGTTGGCGGCGCACTCGGCGGACTTGTCGATGACCACCAGGGGATACATCAGCTCCTGGACGGTGATCGCGCTCATATCCCGGCCATTGCCCCAGAAATGACGGGGCACATCGGTGTGGGTGCCGTACTGGCTGGCCACGCTGTACTGGATGCAGCGCATGGGAGCCATCATGTCATCGGGGGTGCCCTCCGCATAGTCGAACAGCAGGTCCGCCTGCAGGGGCTTGAAGCCAAACCAGTGGGGGGTCTCGGGGCTCAGCTCGTGCGTCAGGTCCACCCACTTGTACTTGGGGGACTTCAGCTCCTTTACGGTATCCCACAGTTTCAAATTCGCCATAATGTGTATCCTCCTTTTCATGTGACGGGTTGCTTGTCTCCAAACGCGGTATGCGTCTCGATAGAAGCAGTATACAGGGAAATGAGAGAATTTGCAATTCGCGAAGTGTAAAAAAATGGCTGTCCGCTCATGGCGGTCATTTGTCTTTTTTGTTTTTTGCGCCATTTTTCCCCGCAAGGCCGGCCTCCCTCTGTTCATCGGCGCGGTTCCGGGACCTGGATGCCTGATAACAGCGCGCAAAAGGGACGCGGCCCAATGAGCCGCGTCCCTCCTTTTCTCATTCCTCCGGCGGCACCGCCAGCTGAAAGGTCTCCCAGGTGTGCTCCGCCGCCTCCACCTGGGCCCAGGTGTATCCGGCGTCCTCGCACTCCTGCCAGGTGAGGTACCGGAAGTAGAACTCCACCCCCAGGTGGCAGGGCAGGATGTCCAGGATGATCCGCCGGATCTGGTCAAAGCCCTCCGGCTCCCCCGCCACCTCCGGGAAGATCACCCGCAGCTGTCCGTCCCCCATCTCGATGGCCCGGGCCTTGATGCCGCAGCCCCGAAGGGTGGCATCGATGGCGCTGGGCGTCAGGCTGTCGCCGTCGATCTGCAAAAGAGCCGCGATGGCGGCCCTCCGGTCCGCCGCCGTAAAGGCTGCGGGGCGCCGGGCGAACAGGGTCTCCCGCCGCGTCAGCCCCTCGTCCTCCGCCGTGGCAGTCAGGGACTCCCGCTCGATGACCGCCAGCCGGCTGTCCGCCGCGTCCAGTCCCGCCCCCAGGGCGCAGACCGCCGCGCCGCTGACCGAGTGCTCTGTCAGGTCATAGATGCCCAGAGGGGCCAGCAGGTTCCGGAGATATGCCTCATACATCGCCGTCATCCTCCATCTCCGTGATGGTCACCGTCCCCAGCACCGGCAGCCTGGCGTCGTCCGCCGCCAGGTCCGCGGCAGGGGACAGCAGCCGGTAGTTCTCCACGCCCTCCACGTGGTACAGCAGGTCTCCCAGCTCCGCCAACAGCACCGCCTTCCCCAGCCGCCGTCCGCTGAAGAAGCCGGCCAGCGCCTGCTCCGCCGCGGCCTTCACGGCGGAAAAGTCCGTCCCCTCCCGGACGGCCAGCTCCGCGGAGACGCCGATCTCCGCCGCCGCAGGGGCCTTGGCCTGGACATCCACGGCGATCTCCCGCCGCTCCTGCAGGTCCGCCTGGACCTCCTGCAGCAGCTCCGCCCCCGGCAGGCCGGCCTCCGTGGCGATGTACACGTCCACCGTGCCGATGCCCCGGGCCCGGCCCACCGCCCGGGCCGCCGCCACGCCGCTGTGGCCCATGGCCGTCTGCTCATACCAGGCGGCGTTGGCGCCGTTGGGCAGCCGCTGATAGCTCTCCAGGATCCGGCTTCGGAGGCTCTCGTCGTCCTCCTGGTCGCTGCCGCCGGTGAAGGGCGCCGGATTGGTGCACCCGGTGATCCCCACCGGGCAGGCGGTGAGGATCCGGATGGTCCCCGCCGCCGCGTTGCCGCTCCGCCCCGGCTCCAGAGCCTCCGCCGGTGCATCCACGGACAGTTGGCCGGCCTCCAGCACCGCCTCCGCCGTGGTCTGGAACCGCACCTGGTCCGCCGTCATGCACACGGTCCCGGCGGCCACGGTCAGTGCCGTGG
>DWYU01000174.1 GCA_019118505.1 Candidatus Oscillibacter excrementavium | reverse complement strand
GTCGTTGTTCTCCTCCAGGATCTTCACCGCCTCGGTGTAGGTCACCCGGGCAAAGTCGGAGGAGGCCACATGCTCCAGCCGCTCCTTCAGGCCCTTGTCCACAAAGGAGTTGAAGAAGTTCATCTCGTTGGGGCACTTGTCCATGACATAGCGGATGACGTATTTGATCATGGCCTCGGCATTGTCCATATAGTCGCCCAGGTCGGCAAAGGCCATCTCGGGCTCGATCATCCAGAACTCGGCGGCGTGGCGCTGGGTGTTGGACTTCTCCGCCCGGAAGGTGGGGCCGAAGGTGTACACGTTGCCGAAGGCCATGGCGAAGTTCTCCGCGTTGAGCTGGCCGGACACGGTGAGGCTGGCCCGCTTGCCGAAGAAGTCCTGGGCGTAGTCCACGGTGCCGTCGGGATTCTTGGGCACGTTCTCCAGGTCCAGGGTGGTCACCTGGAACATCTCGCCGGCACCCTCGCAGTCGCTGGCGGTGATGATGGGGGTGTTCACATAGACGAAGCCCCGGTCCTGGAAGAAGCAGTGGACGGCGTGGGCGGCCACAGAGCGCACCCGGAAGGCGGCGGAGAACAGGTTCGTTCTGGGCCGCAGGTGCTGGATGGTCCGCAGGAACTCCACGCTGTGGCGCTTCTTCTGCAGGGGGTAGTCGGGGGTGGAGGCACCCTCCACGGCGATGGAGGCGGCCTTCAGCTCCAGAGGCTGCTTGGCCTCCGGCGTCAGCACCACCGTGCCGGTGACGATCAGGGCCGCGCCCACGTTCTGGGCGGCGATGTCCCTGTAGTTTTCCAGCGTCCCGGCCTCCATGACCACCTGCAGATTCTTGAAGCAGGACCCGTCGTTCAGCTCGATGAAGCCGAAGGTCTTCATGTCCCGGATGGTGCGGACCCAGCCGCCCACGGTGACCGTCTGGCCGCCCAGCTGCTGGCTGTCCGCGTAGATGGCGGCGATTTTTGTGTAGCTCATAACATTCACCCGTTTTCTCATGTTTGGTGGGAATTTTGCACAATTCTAGGGTATTGTACTCCATCCCAACGGATTTTACAAGAGGGAACGGGCGTTTTCAGCGGGATTTCAGAACCTCTCGGTCAGGAGATGGCCTCCGCCCCCACGGTATAGACGCTCCAATGGCCGTCCAAACTGGCGGCAGTGCAGTTGGTGAAGGAATAGGCCCCCGTGCCGCCGCGCCACTTCTCCGCGTCAAAGCGGACCCCGTTGTAGTCCGGTATCTCATCCCCGGGGCCGACGCAGGGCAGGCTGAACGCCACCGGGTCCTGGTCCTGGGTCTCCTTGATGGAGAACAGGCAGCCGTCCTCCCAGAGCAAATTCTCCCCGTCGATATAGCCCTGGTCCACCAGTTCCTGATAGGTGCCCTCAACGGGCATCAGACCGTGGTCCATGCCGAAGGCGTAGGCCACGGCCGACTGCTCGCTTGCCTCCAGGGACGTTTTGCTCAAATCCACTCCCAGCTCCGTGATGTCCTCGTTCAGGGCCGGGTCCGTCTCCCACAGGTCGTTCAGTACCTCCCGGTACAGCCGGCACAGGTCATTGAAGCCGTCCTCCAGGATCCGGACGGCGGCGACCTCCCCGAACTGGGCCGGGTAGGACTCCATCACCGTGCCGTCCCAGGTGACCTCCACCAGGGCGCCGGGCGTGGGCGACCAGTCCAGCAGGGCCATCTGCTCCTGGGTGTAGCCCTCGATGGTCAGGTCCTCCACGCTGAAAATATCCAGAGTGTACACGTCCCCAGCCCTTCCGTCCATTTTGGCCAGGACCGCGGACCGGCCGCCGTCTCCGGCATCCACCAGCCGGAAGGTCTCCGTCACTTGGCCGGACTCTGTTGTCTCTTCCCCGGTCTGGGGCTCCTCTGAAGATATGCCGCCGGGCTCGGCTCCCTCGCCGGGGGAGGCGCCTCCTCCGGCACAGGCCGCCAGCAGGCAGGCGCAGAAGTACAGGCTCAAAAACAGGCACCATTTTTTCATACCAAACCGCCTCCTCTGCCTGTATAGTCGGCAAGGAAGGCGGTTTGGTTCCGAAAATTCGAAAGTTTTCACATGGGTGTCGGAATCAAAAAGGTCCAGGGCGCGGTGATGATCGCCAGGGCCAGTGCCGCCCTGTGGGCCTCCCGGCCCGTCAGACCGGCGGAGCGCAAGGCCTTCCGGTCCAGGCGGTAGATACACACGCCGGCGATGGCCACGGCCGTCAGCGTCCAGAGGAGGGCAACAGGGTGCCCAAAGGGGTCTCCCATGACAAACCCCAGCCACTTCTGCCAGAAGGTAGGCCTGTGCCCGAAGCTCATCTCCCACAGGATCAGTGCCAGAAACAGCCAGGCCATCCCGGCGGCGTCGGCGGCAAAGCCCCGCCACCAGATTCGCCACCAAAGGTGTTCCATCAGCTGCTCCCTGTCTGTCCGCTTCATGGCTTTCAGGGCCAGGGACAGCACCGCCGTGTCGATTGCCAGGTTACCCAGCAGGATGATGGGCAGCACCCAGGGAAAAAGAGGCGGGAACAGCCACAGCAGCCACAGCGGGATGATCATATTGTAGATCCGCACCTCACGCTTCATCACAGCCGCGTCTCCTTATCTTCCGCACCAGCGCCCCCAGCAGGTTCCCCGCCAGGGCGAACACGAACGCCGCACCGGCCTGGAACAGAGCCGTGTCATTGTAAATCAGGAACACGCAGGGCAGCGTCAGCACGCCGCAGGCTGCCGGCAGCAGCAGGGCGGCGCCGAACCGGCGGCCGGCGCTCCAGCCCGCCGCCAGACAGAAGAAGGGCAGCAGCAAAAAGGGGTAGAACAGCCCTGTCAGCACCGGGACGTCCGGCGGATCCAGCGGTTTCAGCAGCAGCGGCAGCCCCAGCTCCACCGCCGCGGCCAGCAGCAGGTGAGTCCGAAGGGGATGCAGCTGGAAAAGCCCCCCGCCGGCGGACCTTGGCGCAAGGCCCAATCCCTCCCGAATGGCGTTCAGCTCCGCTCGCCAGGAGAGATACCGCAGCAGCCAGACCATCAGATAGATCAGCCAGTAGATCCCCAGCAGCAGGAGCAGCCCCTGCCAGTTGGCCGGCGGCAGGCCGCACATCCAGCACACCCCGGCAAACAGGGTCGAGGAGCACAGCAGGTGCGCCGCTGTCCGGACCGCCACCGCCATGCCGGTGCCCTCCATGGGCGGCACCGCCAGCCCAACAGAAGCGCCAAAACCAAATGCCAGGGCCAATTCCAGAGTCAGCACCACCGGGAGAGGCCAGCCCAGGGCGTCCAGCACAGCCCGGCGGACCAGCAGGGGTCTCTCCGGCGGCACCGCCAAACTGCCGCGCCAGGCTACAAACAGCAGCACCGCCGCCACGGCCAGCAGGCCGCACACCGCCGCCCACAGCAGCCGCTGGCGGTTCAGCGATGTGAACACACGGTCCTTCACAGTCCCAGCACCTCCTTGATCTTCTTCACATACCGGCGGGAGGCCCAGCACACGGTCCCATCCGCCAGGGTGATGCGGATGGTGCCGGTGAACGTCAGGTCCAGCGCCTTCACCTGCTTCAAATTGATGATCTCCGAGTGGGAGATCCGGGCAAACCGCAGCGCCGCCAGCCGCTCCTCCAGCTCATACAGCCGCTGGCGGACGGTGTAGAGGCCCGCCGCCGTCTGTGCCCGGACCTCCTTCTCCTCGCCATAGAACCGCAGAATGTCCGCCGGGTCCAGCGGCACCGCCTCCGCCCCCCGGAAGCCCAGGATCCTCCCGCTCTCCTCCGCTAGGATCCGGGCCGCCAGGGCCTCCACCTCCGGCGTGGCCGCCGGGGCGTGGATCGTCACCCGGATGTCCGTCCGCTCCGGCTCCAGCACCACCGTCACCTCCACGGCCCTCCCCCCTTTCATCTTCAGTATAGCGGATTTTCGGCAGCCCGTCCACGGGCCGCCGACCATCGGCGACCCGGCCAGGACAGCCGGCGAAAAATTGGGGCTTGACATTTCGGAAATCATCCGTATACTAAGCATTAGATTAGATATATTAAGTTTTGCTTACAAGGAGGTGCCGCCATGACCCAGCGGGAACGGCAGATTTTGAACTGGATCGAGGAGAATCCCCTGATCTCCCAGCAGGAGCTGGCAGAGAAGGCCGGCATCACCCGGTCCTCCGTGGCGGTGCACATCTCCAACCTGATGAAAAAGGGGTATATCACCGGCAAGGGGTACATCGTCCACACGGCCCCCTATGTGACGGTGGTGGGCGGCGTCAACATGGACATCGGCGGCTGGCCCTACGAGGTGCCGGTGGCCCAGGACTCCAACCCCGGCGCCGTGCGGATGAGCCTGGGCGGCGTGGGGCGGAACATCGCCCACAACATGAGCCTGCTGGGTCTGGACGTGCGGATGGTCACCGCCTTCGGCGACGACCTGTACGCCCAGAAGATCGCCGCCAGCTGCGGGGAGCTGGGCATCGACATCTCCCAGTCCCCCATCATCCCGGAGGGGCGTACCTCCACCTACCTCTTTATCAATGACGAAAAGGGGGATATGGCGCTGGCGGTCAGCGACATGGACATCTACCGCCACCTGACGCCCCAGCTGCTCTCCCAGCGGCAGAAGCTGCTGTCCGGCAGCCAGGTGCTGGTGATCGACACCAACATCCCGGCGGAGAGCATCGCCTATCTGGCGGAGAACTGCCATGTCCCCATCTTCGCCGACCCGGTCTCCACCGCCAAGGCGGTGAAGCTGCAGCCGGTGCTGGGCAGGCTCCACACCCTCAAGCCCAACCGGATCGAGGCGGAGCTGCTCTCCGGCGTGGCTATCACCGACGAGGCCAGTTTGAACGCCGCCGCCGACGCCCTGCTGGCCACCGGCCTCCACCGGGTGTTCATCTCCCTGGGGGGCGACGGCGTGTTTACCGCCGACCGGTCCGGGGAGCGGCTCCATCTGCCGGTACTGCCGGCGAAGATGGTGAACACCACCGGCTGCGGGGACGCCTTTATGGCGGCCATCACCTGGGCCTATCTCCAGGGCACGGATCTGGAGGGCACCGCGAAGGCGGGCCTGGCCGCCTCCGCCATCGCCATGGAGGGGGCGGAGACCATCAACCCCGCCATGAGCGAGGGCGCCCTGCGGCAGCGCATGGCGCAGAAATAAGCGCGCAGTTCCGAGTGAGAATTGAGGTGTTCCGCCGGACTCCGAAATTCCTGATTCCTCTTTCCTAATTTCTAAATTCAAATTGGAGGTTTTATCATGTCTCTCAACAAGTATCTCGACATTGCCCCTGAAGTGCAGAAGGCCCTGGACGAGGGCCGCCCGGTGGTGGCTCTGGAGTCCACCATCATCTCCCACGGAATGCCCTATCCCCAGAACGTGGAGACGGCCCTGAACGTGGAGAAGATCATCCGGGAGCACGGTGCCACCCCCGCCACCATCGCCGTCATCGGCGGGCGGCTGAAGGCCGGCCTCTCCCCCGAGGAGATCGACTACCTGGGCAAGACCGGCCCCGCCGTGGCCAAGGCCAGCCGCCGGGATCTGCCGGTGCTGGTGGCCGAGGGCAAGGACGGCGCCACCACCGTCACCACCACCATGATCATCGCCCACATGGCCGGCATCTCCGTGTTTGCCACCGGCGGCATCGGCGGTGTGCACCGTGGCGCCCAGCAGACCTTTGACATCTCCGCCGACCTGGAGGAGCTGGCCCACACTCCCGTCATGGTGGTCTGCGCAGGCGCCAAGTCCATCCTGGACCTGGGGCTGACCCTGGAGTATCTGGAGACCCACGGCGTGCCCGTCATCGGCTACGGCACCAAGGAGCTGCCCGCCTTCTACACCCGCAAGAGCGGCTTTGCCGTGGACTATGAGATCGACACCCCGGCGGAGCTGGCCCGCGCCTTCTACGTAAAGCAGGACATGGGCCTGGGCGGCGGCATGCTGGTGACCAACCCCATCCCGGAGGAGTATTCCATGGACCACGAGGTCATCAACAAGGCCATCGACGAGGCCGTGGCGGAGGCCAATGCCCAGGGCATCCACGGCAAGGAGACCACCCCCTTCCTGCTGGCCAAGATCAAGGATCTCACCGGCGGCGACTCCCTGGCCTCCAACATCCAGCTGGTGTACAACAACGCCAAGCTGGCGGCCGCCACCGCCTGCGAGTTGAGCAAGCTTGCCAAAAACTGAACTTTCTGCTACACTGGACTGGCCGGGAGGTTCCCGGCCAGTCCTTTTTCCGTTACAGGAGGAATTTCCATGGAAGAGAAGGCGCTCTATCTGCCGGAGGCACAAACCGATACGATCTGGGCTTTCCTCGGCTCTCCCTGGGGCCTGCTGGCCGGCTGGCTGATCCTGATCAACATTGTGACGTTCTTGGTATTCGGCCTGGACAAGTTCCTGTCCAAGCACCCCCGGTTCCGCCAGCGGGTGCCGGAAAAGAATCTGTTGCTGCTGGCGGTGGTGGGCGGCAGCGTAGGGGCCCTGCTGGGGATGCAGATCTTCCGCCACAAGACCCTCCACCGCACCTTCCGCGTGGGCGTTCCCGCCATTCTGGCCGTGCAGCTTCTGCTGGCGGCGGCAGTCGCCCTGTATTGGAATTATCTGCGATGAGCAGTGCAAAGCGGCGCCCGTCTCCTATGAGGAGA
>DWYU01000173.1 GCA_019118505.1 Candidatus Oscillibacter excrementavium | reverse complement strand
CAGCTCGTCATTGACGGGGGACACGATGATGATGGGCTTGACGGTCGCGCCGGTGATGGCCTGCCGGATAAATTCGGACTGGCTCATGCCGTAGGCGGTCAGGCGCTCCATGAAGTCGGCGTGTTCTTCTTCGGTCACACGGGTCTTGATGATGTGGGTGCGGTGGGGCGTGTTGTAGCGTTTGGACAATAAACTTTTACCTCCTGTTTTGAAATTCCCTTTAGGGTATAGTTCGCCCATTATACAC
Organism: Candidatus Oscillibacter excrementavium; assembly: GCA_019118505.1. Taxonomy (GTDB): domain Bacteria; phylum Bacillota; class Clostridia; order Oscillospirales; family Oscillospiraceae; genus Oscillibacter; species Oscillibacter excrementavium. The sequence goes on along the minus strand of DWYU01000173.1, from coordinate 13,860 downwards.
CTTTCAAGTTTTCCATATTCAGTTGTCATGGGCGATGTGTTACGCGATGGAAAAGGGAACATCAGGCTTTGGAAAAACACAATGCACCCAGGTGGTCAAGACCATCTGGGTGCAGAGAATTTTACTGATATTCACTTTTTATATCGCTCATCGTTAAGACTATTATAGAGCGAATGTAAAGTATTGTCAATGCGTTTTGAGGTCTAGTTTTGTCGAATTGGCCCGATGGAACAGTACAGACGCAAAGCGGGTGTACTATTCCGGCGGGTGCGCCGCTCTGCGGCGATTGCGGAAACGGCTTCCGATTTCCGCCTGGTCAGGCGAGAACGCAACAGGCGGGGCTGACGGATTTTTGTGGCGCGGCTGCGCCACAACACCGGCGCGGAGCGCCGGTCAGCAGGGTTTGGGGAAGGCACTCCCCAACAAGTAGCAGACCAGGGGAACAAATGAGCGGAGCGAAATTTGGGCCACGGGTCGATACTTGCTCTCGCTCTCGCTCTCGCTCTCGCTCTCGCTCTCGCTCTCGCTCTCGCTTCTCTTTACATTGACAACACAAAGCCCATTTGCTATAATATCGCGAAGAAGAACAGCCATGTTGTTCTAATTTCAGTATCGGAGGTATTCATATGGCAAACTGCAAAAACAGAAACAAGTCTTTTAACGGCGCTTTGGGCACTTTAGGAGGCCTTTTCTAAAATCACTGTTAGAAAGGGCTGAGAAGTTTGCCCTTCCTGCGCGGCAGTCGGGCTTGTTTCACAAAACAACCCACTGATTCGTAAAGGAGAATGTAACTTCATGTTTGCTAAAAATTCAAAGGCATATTCTGTCTACCTGCTGTTCCGATTTGTCTTTTCCCTGGCGGTTTCTATGTCCACAGTGCTTTCCATCGTGTACCACCTGGAGGTGGTGCAGCTGGATGCTTTCCAGCTTGTCCTGGTAGGGACGGTTCTGGAGACCTCCTGCTTTCTGTTCGAGATACCCACCGGTGTGGTGGCGGATTTGTATAGCCGTCGGCGCTCGGTGCTGATTGGAATGTTCCTCTACGGCCTGGGCTTTCTGATGGAGGGTGCGCTACCGTGGTTCGCGCCGGTTCTGCTGGCCCAGGTTGTCTGGGGTTGCGGTGATACCTTCATCACCGGCGCTCTGGAGGCGTGGATTGCCTCGGAGGAAGAGGACAAACCCATAGACAAGGTGTTCCTGCGGGGCAGTCAAATGGGGCAAATCGGCGGCGTTCTGGGCGTGGTGCTGGGCACACTGCTGGGAAACATAAACCTGCAAATGCCTGTCATCTTGGGGGGCAGTTTGTGCTTGTTGTTGGGGCTGGTGTTGGTTCGCATCATGCCAGAAACCAACTTCTCCCCTGCTATTGAGGAACGGCAGGGCTTGCTTAAAGACTTTGTCTGCCTGTTCAAGCTCAACCTGGGCTTTGTGAAAGGCGCACCTGTGTTGCTGGCGCTCTTAGCAATCACACTATGCGGGGGACTTGCCAGTGAAGGCTTTGACCGGCTCTCCACCGCTCATTTTCTGGATGACACGGTAATACCCGTTATCGGGCCGCTGAACAGCGTCACTTGGTTCGGTGTTATCAGTCTTATCGGCAGCGGCTTAGGTATTCTGGCTTCTCAGTTGCTCATCGCCCGCATGGAGAAAAAAGGGACTGTCAGCCGAACCAGTGTGGTCATGTCCACCAGCGCCGGGTATATCCTGTGCCTGGTTCTCTTCGCGGTGGGGCGGAGCTTTTGGTTCATGTTGTTGGTGTTCCTGCTGGCGGGGCTTATGCGCACCATCAAGGAGCCTGTGCTGGCCGCCTGGATGAACGACCATGTGGATGAGAAAATGCGCGCCACAGTCTTTTCCACCAGCGGACAGCTGGACTCTTTCGGGCAGATCATCGGCGGGCCTATTGTGGGGCTGGTAGCCCAGCAGGTGTCCATACCCTGGGGGCTGGTCTGTACCGCTTTCCTGCTGTTGCCCGCGCTGTTCTTAGTGCCGGTGGCGGGAAAGAAGCGGGATTGATATGGCATAGTTAAGTTTACTGACGAGCGGGAGATTACTTCCGCTCGTCTTCATTTAGTAGCGCAAAATTTGAGGACTCTTTATTTCCTTATTCGGTATAGCGGAGGCGGCTGTCAATTCGACATAATTTTCTTGTGATACTTTACCGTACATGAGCATTCGCGCCGGGATTATCATTTCCATAACCTTCCAGTAGGTTAATCACGCCCCACACACCAAGGCCAGCGCCTAGGGCAATCACCAAGGTCTGTAATACTTCAATCGCGCTGTTGAAAAAATCCATATAGTACCTCCGAAAATTCAAAAGATTTTTAGAAGGTACACACTTTCCTCTTTCTGATTGGATGGGCCGCCAGTCCTATGCGGTGGCGGATTCCTCGTCCGATAGATCTATCTCATACACGTCGTAGACCTCCTCAGTTTTGGGGTTCAGCCGGACGGACAGGAAACGCTCTATGTCAAAGGCGTTTCGCTTGTCACTGTCCGACAGATACTTGTAGTTGGGGTGCTTCGTGATGTCGTACTTATCCGACAGGAAGGGCCGGACGCCGCGCAGTTGGAGAATACACTTGCCGCCGTCCAGGACCGCCAGCTCGTCCACGCTGGCAAGCTCCTTGCCCAGCTTCTGATAATTCAGGGAGTGGGAGGTCTCCCGGCCCCTGCTTTCGCCGGTATTGTAGGTGTCTATGGTCTCCTTGCCCAGCGCGGCGGACAGCTCCTTGAGGGTGGTGGGTTCCGAACCGCCCAAAAACAGCCGGGCGTCCATATTTCCCACAATCGTGTCCGCATGGTCCCGGTACAGGGCTTTAAGCTGAGACTGCGCCTGGAGGACCAGACATGCCGATACCTCCCTACTTCGGATTGTCGCGACCAGTTTCTCAAGCCGGGGAATTTGCCCGATGTTCGCGGCCTCGTCAATGAGGCAGCGGACATGGATGGGCAGCCGTCCGCCGTACACATCGTCCGCCTTCTCACACAGCAGGTTGAATAGCTGGGTATAGGCCATGCTGATTAAAAAGTTAAACGTGTCGTCCGTGTCGCTCATAATGAAAAACAGGGCGGTCTTGCGGTCTCCCAGGGTGTCCAGCTCCAGCTCGTCATAGGCGGTCAGCTCCCGCAGCTCGCCGATGTCAAATGGGGCCAGCCGTGCGCCGCAGCTCACCAGTATGCTCTTGGCAGTTTTGCCCGCCGCCAGCTTATATTTGGCATACTGCCGCACGGCAAAGTGGCCGGGGTCCCGTTCTTTCAGCTCCTCAAACATCAGATCAACGGCGTTCTTAAATTCCTCGTCGTCCTCCCGGACCTCCATGGCGTTTATCATCTCCAGCAGCGTGGAGAAGTTCTGCTCCTCCTCCGGGGCCTCGTAGTGGATATAGCCGATGAGCGCCGTATAAAGCAGCGTCTCGGCCTTCAGCCAGAAATCGTCCCCGGACTTTCCGCCCTCGCCCTTGGTGTTGACAATGAGGCAGTTCACCAGCTTCAAAATGTCCTTCTCACTGTGGATATACGAAAACGGGTTATAGTGGTGGGACTTCTTGAAGTTGATGGTGTTCATGATCTTGATGCGGTAGCCCTTGCGCCGCAGCATTTTCCCGCACTCAACGACGATACTGCCCTTGGGGTCTGTGACCACGAACGAACAGGGGTAGGTCTCGCTGTCACATTGCATCAGGTTCGGCTTGAGCCAGAAGCGGGTCTTACCGCTGCCGCTCCCACCGATGATAAGGAAATTCTTATTCCGGGCCGTCTTGGGGTCCTTGGGGCGGTTGTTCATGGTGATCTGCTCGGTTTGCGTCAGAATGGCGTTATTCTCGAAAACCGGGTCCACAAAGGGCTGGATGTCCTTGGCTGTGCCCCATCGTGCGCTGCCATACTCTGTACCGTGGCGGTATTTCTTGGCGTTTTTACCTTTGAGGTAGACAGCCAGCCGCAGGGTCGCCCCACAGCACAGGCCCACCAACAGGTCGGAGGGGTGAAAGCTGGGGGCGGCGGACTGAAACGCGGCGGCAAAGCCGTCCATCAGGTGCAGCACCTTGTCCGCAAACTCTGTCCCGGACGAAAGCCGCCATGCCTGCCCCAGCTTGGTGGCATAGAGGCCCACGAACAGGTACGGGAGATTGGGGAGGACATATTTTTTCAAGTTGACCTGTCTCACCGTTCCAGCACCTTCTTTCGCACCTTCTCCACGGTGTTCCGGGCCATATCCTTATACTGCTCCAGCCGTTCCAGCACAGAGGGCCGGGTCTCCCGGCGCAGCTTCCGCCCCATGTACTCCTGAAAGGCGGCGGTGATGGCGTCGGCGTCGCGGCCCTTGAAGAAGATCAGGTACTTGGGCGGCGATGTGCTCCGGTCCTTCTTGACCGCATAATCTACGCCGTACTTCCGGGCGATCCGCTCAAACTGACGGATCTCCTTGTCCTGAATGTCGATGTTGGCAACCCCTTGATTTTGCTGTGTGAGCTGCTTCACTGTCTGCTTGCCCCGGTGGACCACCTGCGTCTCCCGCTTCCGCCGCTTTTCCACCTTGACCTCCTTGCGGTGGGCCATGTACTTGGTGATCGCCGCTTTCAGCAGACGCCCGGTAAACTTGGTGCCGCTAACGACCAGCGTCAGGGTCTTGTTTTCCACGTCCTCCTGCATCTACTCACCTCACCTTCGCAGGAGTGGGGCGGCCCCAGAGGGACCGCCCCAGGTGGAACGCTTATCTCACTTCATGCCAGGTCTCGTCCTCCGCGCCGGTGACGATGGTGTGGCCGTTGGCGGCCTCCATCAGATCGTAGTAAGCCCAGTAATGGGGGTTCTGGAGGTCGCGGAAGGTAGTCAGCTCGTCCTCATTGTGCCGGATAAACCGCTCGTCCGCCGTGCGGCCCAGCATCCGGTTGACAATGGCTGCAACCTCGGCGCGGGTGATCTGGTCCCCGCCGTGGAACAGGCCGTCCGCATAACCCACAATCCAACCATTCCGGGTGGCCTCCTGAATGTAGTCCGCTGCCCAATGGGAACCGGGTACATCGGGGAAGCTGCCCCGCTTGCTGTCGTAGGTCTCCAGCTCCATCCACTCATCCAGCCGGACGCTCATCGCCACAAACTGCTCACGGGTGATGGTGGCCTCGGCATGGAACAGGCCGTCCGGGTAGCCAACTACTACGCCCAGCTTTTCCAGATAGGCCACATAGTCCGCGTACCACGCATCCCGGCGCACGTCCGGGAACCGGCTGCGCCGCAGGCCCTCCAGCTCGTCCCCCCGCGCTTCGGAGAGGACGCGGGCAAATACGGCGGCCGCCTCGCCCCGCGTCATATTACGGTCCGGGCCGATGGTGCCGTCCCCATAGCCCACAAGGTAGGCAAAGTGATAGGCGGCGGGGAGCGTTACCTTGCCGTCCTTGCCGGTCTCACCGGCGGCGGTGGTGCCGTCTCCATCCTCCACGGTGACAGAGACACCGGGCTTGGCCTCGCCCTTGTTGTCCGTGACAGTGACGGTTACAGGGCCGTCCTCGTCAAAGGTAAAATCGTCCGGCAGGGTGACGGAAACCGCGCCGTCCTTGTCCACAGTGATCTCCGCGTCCTCCACCGGCTTCCCATCCTGGTCGGCCACATCCACATTGACGGTGTTGGACTTGTCCTCGTCCCCGGTGTCCGTGCCGATGATCTCACCGGCAGAGCCGGAGGCGTCGGGGACTGTGATCTGCCCCTTCTTGTCGGTGTCCCTGGCCGCATGGTTGCGCTGCTCGTCGGAGACCTCCACATTCAGACCCGTGGCGGGCTTGGCGGTGGGCAGGAGGACCGTCACCACGGTCTGGTCGTTGCCGTCCAGCAGGCGGCCGTCCGGCAGCAGCACAGTAAAGGCATCCTTTTCGCCGTCCTCACCAGCCAGCAGCGTCACCAGCGCACCCTTTACCGGCTTTTCCGCCGTATCAGTGACGATTACAGTGTACTGGCCCACCACAGCGGTGCCGGTATCATCGGTGTAGGCGCTGTCGGCGGCGGGGACGGTCAGCTCGCCGTCCTTGTTGGTCTGCCCCTGGGCTGTGCCGCCCAGGTCGCTCTTGACAATTACGGTGACATCCTTCTGCGGGGCGGTCTCCTGGTCGGTGACGGTCACAGTGACGCGGTGGCGGCTGTCCATGTCCTGACCCTTGGGCAGAGAGACGGTGATATTCCCGGTCCTGCCCACGCTTACCGCAGCGTCCACAATGGGCCGTTCGGTCTCGGTGCGCTCCACCTGGACGGTCAGCGTCCAGCGGTTGCCGTCCGCGTCCTCATAGCCCGCCGTGGCGTTGCCGTCATCATTGGTAGTCCCGGAAGAACCGGGGACCGTGAGCTGGCCCGCCTTGTTCGTCTTGCCGCCGCAGTAGTTGGCGTTCTTGTCCGTAACAGAGACCGCCAGCCCCTCTACGGGGGTCTCCGGTTCCGCCAGCAGAACAGTGATGGTAGTCTGGTCGGCATAGTCCAGCAGGCGGCGGTCCGGCAGGCGGATGGACAGGTGCTCCTCGCCGTCCAGCTCTACCGCCGCGCCGGAGACTGGGGCCTTGTTGTCGGTGTCGGTGACGATCACCAGATAGCGGCCCACCACGGCCTCGCCGTGCTCGTCCGCGGTGCTGGAGACGTACAGCTTTTCCAGTTCCTCCGTCTCCAGCACCTCGCCGCAGACCGTACACTCCTTATGGCGGCTGCCCGCGCTGTCCTGGTCCGGCTCCTTGTCCACGATCCACTCACCGGGCTTATGGCCCGTGGGGTCGGTGTAGGCCCCGTCGTAGGTATCGCCGCAGCGGGAACAGGTGAAGGTGGTAAAGCCCATGGCCGTGCAGGTGGGGGCAGTCATGTCCTCCTGATAGTCATGGCCCAGAGCGTTTTCAATCACAGCGCCGCACTTGGTACAGAGCTGGGGGGTGGTGCAGGTGGCGGCGTCGCCGGGAATATGGCCCGCAGCCGCGTCTCCTTCCAGGCGGGTCGCGTCGCAGCGGGTGCAGGTATATTCCATGATGCCCTCGCCGGTACAGGTGGCGCCGGTAACAAGCGTACCCTCGTCCCAGCTATGGCCCAGCGGCTCCGTGTAGTCCGTCACAAAAGTGGAACCGCAGCCAGCACAGGTGTGGATGGTCTTGCCCCCGGTCTCGCAGCCTGCCGGGATGGTTTTGGCGGCATAGTTGTGGGACAGCGCCGGAGTAAGGTCGGTGATGTGCCGGTCTCCGCAGACCGCGCACTCGTTCAGGGTGTAGCCGGGGCTGGTGCAGGTGGCCGGGAGCACCTGCGTCTCATACTCATGCTCCGTCTGCGGGATGGTGCTCTCCTTGACGTTACCGCACCGCTCACAGATATCCATGGTCTTGCCCGGCGTCTCGCAGGTGGCCTCGCGGACCACTACGCTCTGATAGGCGTGGCCCAGGGAATCCTTGTAGTTAGCCTTGGCCATCTTGCCGCACTCGGTACACATCAGGCGGTCATAGCCCAGGGCCATACAGGTGGGGGCCACGGTATCATGGCAGACAAAGTGATGCTCACAGTCCTGATTGCAGCAATCCCCATCACAATCCGGGTCCTGGCAGTCGCAATCCGGGTCCCCACAGCCACAGCCGCAGGACCCGTCTGCCGTGGCGGTCAGGTGGACATAGGCCACGCCGTCCTCCACCATGTCGGTGTCTGCGTAGGTGTAGGTGATCTTGTAATAGACAGTGTAGTTGCCCGCCTCCGTGTAGTTGGGAGCGGAGGTCAGGGTGCAGGCGTCGGCGCTGTGCCCGTACCGGATGGCGGTGGTCATGCCCGCCTCGGAGAGATCGGAGACGGTAACAGTGTGGGGTGCGCCGTCCGCCACGCCGTAGTAGTCCGCCACAACCGTCTTGGCGGCGGTGTAGGATGTCTTGGCATAGCCGCAGTCGGTACAGGCGTCCATTTCCACAAACCGCTGATGGGCCAGCTCCGGGCGGATGCTGGTCTCCATGTGGTGGCGCTCCAGCGTGGCGTCCTCCGTGTGGTAGGTGCCGTAACAGAAGCCGCAATACTGGCCGCCCGTGGTGATAACACGGTGGTACTCCCGGTCTACCTGTTCAACCTCGATGCTCTCCGGCAGGTCCTCAAAGAAGTTAGCGGCACAGTCATACAGCCAGTAGACGTTTTTACCGTAGCCGTACTCGGTTTTCGCCATATTGCTGTTGATGGTCCCACAGGTCTCACAGACCGCCTTGGTCCAGTGGTAGCCGGTATAATAAGCGTCCTTGCCGGGGGTGCCGTCATTGACGTTGCCCTTGCCGTCTCCGTCGATGGTTGTGCCGTCCGAGTATTTCACGTCCCGGTTCATGGCCGTCTCACCGTCCCTGGTGTACTCCGGGGTCCGGTAGGCCAGGAACGAGGTCTGCTGCTTGCACTCGCGGCATTGGAAAGTCTCATGGGTGATAACGGCGTTGGCGTCCAGCTCATTGGTGCGGTTATTGGCCTCCTGCCAGTGTTCCGCAGGGTCGTGATAGCTGTTCTGCTGGGCGGCGGAGGCCGCAGGCACCAGGGAGACCAGCATCACGACGGCAAGGAAGCCCGCCAGCAAAGAGCGGGAACGGTGGTATTTCGTGTGCATGTTCATTACCCTCCTTCGTGTGTAGATTGGTTTGGGACAGAGCGGGCCGGTGCGCTAAGGCGGGACCCGCAGCCGCCGCAGCAAGCGGCGGTGGGTCAATGGCTCCGCCCCTGTCCCTTGACGGTGAGAATCCCGTCCAGCGTGGTGGCGGTGATCCGCAGGCGCTCGGCGGTGGCGATGTCGTTTTTCACCGTCTCGTCCACCTTGCCGCCGCAGACCACCAGCACACGGGCGCGCCGGAGGTAGTCGCGGGCCATGTCGATGCCGTCCTTGTGCTCCTGGGGGATGCCGTCCTCCAGGAACAGCGGCAGGAACAACAGGGGGCAGACCGGGGAAAAGCCCGCGTCGTACACCTGACGGCACCAACGGGCCGCGTTCTCGGTGTTCTCATACTCGTTCTCGCCCCAGGGGGCGGTGATATAGGCCAGAGGTCGTTTCATGGCAAATCCTTTCTCCCGGCCGTTCCGGGCATGAAATAAGGCGGCCTGTTCAGCCGCCGTAGTCGTGGTGAAGATCGTGGTTGACCAGCATGGTGTAGTGATTGTCCGTGGAGCTGGGGGCATTGAACAGAGCGGCCAGCAGATAGGCCCTGGTGTTCCAGACGCGGGTGGTGTTGATGCTGATGCCCTCCAGCACCTTCTCGATGTGGCTGGAGTTGATCTGCTCGAACCGCTCCTGCACAAAGGCGGTGGGGTACTCCGCGTCCCGCCCGATCTTGATGGTGGGGCTGCGGGTCATAGCCACCTCCAGCATCAGCTCCACAAACTCGTCCACCTGGGTCCGATTGACCGGAGTGCAAATCAGGTCATATTCGATCTGTTCCCGAATTTCCTCTCGCTTCTCATACACGTCCTTCATTCCTTCCAGCTCAGGCGCGGAAAGAACGAATGAATGAGTATTTGATAGATGCGTATTTGATTTTTGAGTATTTGATCTCTTAGTATTTAATTCTGCGGGCTTTTCCGTAGATGGTTCCACCATATCCGGCTCCACCAGATACGGGAAAGCCGTATCTGGTGCGCCCGTATCTGGCGGGGTCGTATCTGGTCCTGCTTCCTCTGGCGGTTCCTCCGCAGCGGGGCGGGGCTTCTCGTAGATGGTGTACTCGGTATCACAGATGCGCCCACCGGGGCCGCGAAGCTGGCGGCGGACGATGTAGCCCGCCTTTTCCAGCTCCCGCAGCGCCCCGCCGATGGCGTCCACGCCCTCCTTGCAGATGGCCGCGAGGCCCCGTGTGGTGTAGTTCCACTCGTCCGGCAGGGAGAGCATCATGGACAGCAGCCCCTTGGCTTTCAAACTCAGGGCCGTGTCCTTCAGGTGGTGGTTGCTCATTACGGTATAGTCCCGCGTCCGTTCTATGCGGAAAACTGCCATGTTCTTTCACTTCCTATGTAGCGTCGTTAGGAGCGTTAGGCTGGATGGGGGCGGTCTGCCCGTCCTCGCGGGCAAACCGTTCCTCCAGCCGTGCCACACTCCAGTTTTGTTTGAATTGTCCCAGCGGACCGGGACCGAACTGTGCCCGCGCACGGTTGTCCAGGTCCAGCAGCCGCGCCCACAGCTCTGGGTGGTGATGGCGCAGGTTCCGCAGCTCCCCGATCCGCTGGAAGGGGCAGCACCAGCAGGAGGCGCGGCGGTAGATACGGTACAGGCCGCCGAAGTCAAAGCCCCGGTCATAGCAGATTTGCAGCGCCTGGTTCTCGGTGATGCCCCAGTCTACCAGAGGGTAGTGAAGGTCCTTGCAGCGATGGGCCTCGTCTGCCGCGATGCCTACATACTGTTGAAGCTGATGCGCCCCCTTGAGCCGGTTGACCTCCTTGTTGATAAGGTGGGTTTTGAGCTGGCCGGTACACCAGCGGACCCGGATACCCGGCCAGCCGTTGCCGTAGGGCGGGATGCCCAGCCGCGCACGGTTTTCCAGGCAGGACGGTTTCTGCTTGGGTTCCTCGAACATCATGTACTCGAAACTCTTTGGAGAACGCAGGGCGGTGATGTGCAGGCCGCGCTCTCGGAACAGGTGCTCGTCCACCTTGGCGATATGCCCGTACATCTCTGGGAACTCCATGCCGGTATCTGCCCACAGAACCGCGTCAATGGGCATACCGCGCTCGATCATCAGCAGAAGAAGGCAGGTGGAATCCTTGCCCCCGCTCAGGCTGACGGCGTGAAAATCCTTTTGGGGTGTGATAAGAGCGCCCATTCAGGGCACGTCTCTCTTGCTGGCCTCCTTCTCTTTCTTACAGCTCGTAGACCGGCTGCTCACACTCGAAGCAGGGGCCGCACAGCTCGTCCAGTGTGTCCGACAGGTCCTCCAGGTCCAGGCACATCTCACTCTGCGCCGGGTCCCCCTTGATGGTGCGGTACTCGGTGACGTACTCGCCGCCTTCATATTCCACGCGCACACAGGCCACACAGACAAGGCTCATGTCCTCCAGCAGCCACAGCTCCAGCGTCCGGGTGGTGACAGCGATCTCCATCGTGCTCTGGTCGTCCTCCTCATACAGAAGGGTGGCCTTTTGTCCGAACAGCTCCGGCCCGCGATAGTTGAAGGACTTCTCCTGCGTCCCCTGGGTGGTATAGGCATAGACAGTCCTAGCGTTGTTCCGCGCCGCTTGCAGCAGGGCCGAGAAGTCGAGTTTGTCCAGATGTTCCTCGGCCTCCTGCATGGTGTAGCCGTCCTCTCCCATACGAGAGCAGAACAGGCCGGTAATGGCGTAACGCAATCCTTCCTGAGAGTACATGCAAATTCCTCCTATCAGTGATGTCTTTTCTTTTTGGGCCGGATGATATGGCCCTCTATTACCAGCGCGTGACTGATGATATGGATTTCGCCCAGCTCCTGGCTTTGGAGGGCGCGCTGATAGCCCCGTTCATTCAGAAACAGGCGGGCCGTCTCTCCGCGCAGGGCGATAAGGTTATCGTCTTTCAGGACTTCAAACTCGATCATGTGGCGGGTATCATCCCGAAACCGCTCTACGGCCAGCAGGTCATGTCCCCGGATGGTGAACTGTGTCATACACGCGCCCTCCGCGCCCGAATGTCCAGCACAGGCAGTCCATACCGGGCGACAAGGGTGGCGTTGACGATCATGCGAAACGCCTCCGCGTCCACAATATCCGGGTCTGCAAGGTCCATCGCCACAGGGCTGCCCGCGCCATGGTATAGCCCTTTTGCCGCAGAGAAAAGCGCGTAGTCATGGGGAGAGATACCGCCCAGCACCGTATAGGCAGGCTCGAAGCCCTGCCGGTAAAAGCAGTTGGCGGTACGCTTCCACAGCTCCGCGCTGGAGGTCAGCAGGAACAGGGCGGCATAAAAGGCCGGGGTGTCCCTGCGCCGGTAGTAGCCCAGGCGGGCCTTGGCGTACTCCATGCGCTCCTGGTGCCGCTCGTCTTTCCACAGGCTTCCAGGAAAACAGGTGATTAAAACGCGCAGGCGCGGTGCAAGCAGCCGGTGCCGGGGCATGGTCCCCATCACCGCCTCCTGATACCCCACCACTCCGGCCTCGATCCGTTCAGCCAGCCATGGGCAAGCAGAGAGCGTACAGCCCTGGTCTTTGCGGTATTCCGTGCAGAGCGGGCAGGCAACGTATTCCGGCTTATATCGAAATGTGCTGATAAACATAGTGACCTCCTGATTTTGGGCGCAAAAAAACCGGACCGCAAATGCGTCCGGCAGTTCGTCCGTATATGATTACAATTCGTGGTTTCGCTGGCGCTTTTTCTGCCATGCCTCCAGCAGCTTGATGATGGTCTCCTGCATCCGTTTGGGGGTGTAGGAACGGGGAAAGTATTTGCGGATCGCGTCCGTGGAGAATGTCAGCTTTTCCGTCTCGGCCTTTTTCTCCTTGGATAACACATCCCGCATGGTCTCCAGCGAGAGGGTTCCTTCCTTGCTGGCTTTTTTCAGCCGCTGGGCCTGAGAGAGCGACGGTGTATTCTGCGAATACTCCATGGCGTCCAGCAACAGCATCTGCTCGTCTTTGGTGAGGGCGGCAATCTGATAGGCGATGGACAGGCCGATTTCCTGAGCGTCTACCTTGTCCATAAGCTCCTGCCGCAGTTCCGTGAGCTGGATATAATTGCGCAGGGTGTCCCCGCTGATACCCAGGGATTTTCCAATCTCATCGTCGCTGCGGAAATTCGCCGAAATTTTCGGCGAATTTTTTGCAGGCCGTCCAGCCCGCTTTTTATCCGCCTCCAAATACATACGGTAGGCCCAGGCGCGTTCACTGGGCAGGACATTCTCCCGCTGCACATTGCCGTCTACCATCTCGGCCACAGCCTCCTCGTCGCTCAGATCACGGATAATGACCGGCATATCCGGGCGCTCTGCCAGCTCACTGGCCCGATACCGTCGATGGCCATCTATGATTTCATAACCTCCCTCCGGGTCCGGGCGAACAAGCGCGGGCTGACGTACACCACGCGCCTTTATACGGGCAATAAGCCGGACCATAGACGGGTCCTCATCCCGCACTAAATAGGGCTGGTTACGCGGCATAATGCCGTTCAATGCGGAATACCCTTTGAATAGGTGTAGTTCGTTTAATCTTAGTCGGATGATTTTTTCCTCAGCAGGTCTATTCGATATAGCGCCATCAGTCAATTAAACCACCTTCTTCCCAATAAAAAAGAGCACTTCCAAATGAACGGAAGTGCTCTCTGGTTCAAATATAAAGAGGGACTTGCAATGCAAGTCCCTCTTTGTGATTTTAGATATAAACGTCTACGAACAAATCGCCAGTCCACTGACTTTGACGGGTTAAAGAAAATCCGTTCACTTTTCGAAAGCGTTTTGCCTCTTCAAAGCCTATTTTCAGTGAAAATACGAATATTTTAGTTCGCTCTGGGATGTTTGATAGCGGCCTGGGCGGCAGCCAGCCGGGCGATGGGCACACGGTAGGGGGAGCAGGACACATAGTCCAGGCCCACCTTGTGGCAGAACTCCACGGAGGTGGGATCGCCGCCGTGCTCGCCGCAGATGCCCAGGTGGATACTGGGACGGGTGGCGCGGCCCATATCGGCGGCCATCTTCACCAGTTTGCCAACACCCTTCTGATCCAGGTGGGCGAAGGGGTCGGACTCGTAGATCTTCTTGTCGTAGTAGTAGCTCAGGAACTTACCGGCGTCGTCACGGGAGAAGCCGAAGGTCATCTGGGTCAGGTCGTTGGTGCCGAAGGAGAAGAACTCAGCCTCGGTGGCGATCTCGTCGGCGGTGAGGGCGGCACGGGGGATCTCGATCATGGTGCCCACCTCATACTTCATCTCGATGCCGGCGTCCTT
>DWYU01000172.1 GCA_019118505.1 Candidatus Oscillibacter excrementavium | reverse complement strand
CGGCTCTCCTCCACCAGCAGGGCGGCCAGGCGCACGTCCAGCTTCTTGCTCAGCAGCTGATCCATCCGCCGCATGACCTCGGAGAACCGGTCGGCCATGAGCTCGTTGGTGAAGTTGGCCACCGCCGCGCTCTCCTCCATCAGGCCGTGATACACCTCCGCCGGGAGGAAGAGGGCGTCGGTGTCCCGCTCCGCCTCCACCAGCACGTCGAATTGGATCCCCCGCAGCACGCAGGAGGCGGAGAACAGGCACATATCCCGGGGAAAGAGGCGGTAGAGGGTGAGCTCCCGCCCCTCGTCGGTGAGCATGTAGGCCCGCAGCTGGCCCTCCACCGGCAGGATCAGTCCGGCGCACTCCGCCCCGCCGCCATAGACCATGGCCCCCTGGTCGAAGTGCCGGAGGGCGGCGCTGCCGGTCAGTCGCCTCTGCTGCACCCCGGTCAGCTTATCCCAGAAGGGCAGATATTCCTCCAGCTTCACTCCAATGCCTCCCCCTCGTTGGCCTCCTGGGCCACGCAGGTATCCGCCGGCGGGGCCTCCGGAAAGCGGACCTCCAGCACCGCCTGGGGCCAGTTCAGACGGATGGCGGCGTGCCGCCCCTTCGCCCCGGCGGCTTCCTCCAGGGCGGCGGCCAGCTCCCCCAGCACCTCCCGGGTCAGGGGGCCGCCCCGCCAGTGGAACACCAGGGGCTGCTTCTTCCGGATGGCCTGGGCGGCCCGCCTGGCCGCGTCCTCCACCTTGGTGAAGGACCGCCCCGCCTCCTTATAATAAAAGCGGTTCCCGTCGGCACAGGGCGGCACAGGGTAGACCAGGGCCTCGTGATCCCGGAAGAGCCGCCTGTCGTCCAGATTGAAGTAGTCATAGCGCACCAGCCCGTCCCCGCCCAGGGAATTGTCGAAGGTGGCGTCCAGGTGGTAGTACTGACCGCCCAGCCGTACCACGTTCCAGGCGTGGCGGTACTTGATCCCCTTCGCCGGGTTGTTCTCCGCCAGGGCCACGATGCACCACAGGCCCAGCCGGTCGCACAGGGCCTTCACCGACTTGGCGATGCCCTCGCACACCCCCACCCCCTGGCCCAGCGGGCCCAGGATCTCGTGGGAGTAGGGCTTTTTCAGCTTGTCATAGCGGACGTTCCGGCAGATGAAGTCGTGGACATACTGCTCCTTTTCCGCCTCGCCCTTGTCCAGAACCGGGCGGCACAGCCGGTCCATGCGGGCGGCCAGGGCCCTCTGGTGGTCCCGGATCTTCCCCTTGTCAAAGAGGTACTGGGGGAGAAACTCCACCGTGGCGGCCGCCGGGTGCACCCGGCAGGAGAAGCCGGTGACGTAGAAGAGCTCCGGGCAGTCCAGCCGCAGCCGTGCCAGCACGTCCCCCAGGGCCTTCCCCTCCAGCCGGGGGACAGGGAAGGAGGGGCGCAGCTCCGCCAGACCGGTTTTCATGGCGTGGTAGGCGGCCTGGCCCTCCTTGTCCAGCTGGCGGAGATACCAGGGCTCGCTCACGGCGCTTCCCCCTCCAGCAGCCGGAGAAGCATCTGCGCCACCCCGTCCTCGTCGTTGGAGGCAGTCACCACATCGGCGGCGGCCCTGGCCTCGGGGGCGGCGTTGCCCATGGCTACCCCCAGCCCCGCCGCGCGCAGCATGAAGCAGTCGTTGCGCTCGTCCCCGAAGGCCACGGCCTGCGCGGCGGGGATGCCCAGATGCCCGCACAGGAACTCCAGGGCCGCCCCCTTGGTGGCGTCCCGGTGGGTGATCTCCACGTTGCCGGGCAGGGAGCAGGCCACGGTGATCTCCGGGAACTCCGCCGACAGGGTATCCAGCACCTCCCGCTGAACCGCCGGATCCCGGAAGTAGCTCTGGATCTTCTGCACCGGCCTTCCCCGGCGGCGGATGTAGCCGGGCAGATCCTCCATGGGCCTGCGGGAGGCGCGGACGATCTCCCGGGCGGGGGGATCCAGGATCCAGTGCTCCAGCTCTTGCAGATACCTGGCCTCCATCCAGCCCTGGCTGTCCTCCATGTAGCAGTCCAGGGTGCCGCGGAAGTCCTGCAGCCGTTCCATGACGCGCACAGCGGTCTCCGGCGCCAACTCCGCCCGGCGGAGGGCCCTGTCCTCCAGCCGGTCATACACCAGCGCGCCGTTCATCAGCACGGCATAGCGGAGGAAGGGTAGCTCCCGCACCACAGCAGGCATACCGCTGAAAAACCGCCCGGTGGCGGGGACAAACTCCACCCCCTGCCGGACTGCCCGCTCCAGAGCCGCCCGGGTGGCGGGAGCGAGAGCCTTGTCCGACCGGAGGAGCGTTCCGTCCAGATCGCAGAATAGGATTTGATAGTTCAAAGGCTGGGCCTCCTGACTGTGGTGGAATATACCGCCTTCATCATACCATGCCAGCGGTCAAATTACCAGTCCCGGCTGCCTGAAAATCAATACCCCCTCTGCGGCGGGCCGGTGCCTCCTTGCCGTGCCGACCCGCCTTTGACACTCTCTGCACGGACGAAAGCACTCTTCGCCGGATGGGCCAATAGAAGCCGATGGCACACACAAAAAAGGAAGGCATGACCAGAGGTCATGCCTTCCTTTTTGGAG
>DWYU01000171.1 GCA_019118505.1 Candidatus Oscillibacter excrementavium | reverse complement strand
CATCGAGGCCCAGGGGGTGGCCCGGCGGTACAAGCTGCCGGGCGCCAAGGGCACTGTGGGGCTCATCTCGCCGGTGAGCCACGACTTCTGCGGAGACTGCCGCCGGATCCGGGTGACGGCGGACGGCAAGCTGAAAGGCTGTCTCCACAGCCGGGAGGAGCTCTCCCTCCGGGGCCTCCATGGAGAGGCGCTGGTGAACGCCGTCCGGCAAGGCATCCTGCAAAAGCCCCAGCGGCACCATTTGGCGGAGCGGCGGAGCGACACGCCCCGGAACATGAACCAGATCGGAGGCTGAACCATGGGAGAGCTGACTCATTTCAACGAACAGGGCCGGGCCAGGATGGTGGACGTGACGGACAAGGCCGTCACCCACCGCCGGGCGGTGGCCGCCGGGGAGGTCCACATGGCCCCGGAGACCCTTCAAAAAATCAAGGACGGCACCATGAAGAAGGGCGACGTACTGGCGGTGGCCCAGGTGGCTGGCATCCAGGCGGCCAAGCACAACTGGGAGCTGATCCCCATGTGCCACCCCCTGCCCCTGACGGGCATCGACATCACCTTCGCCCTGTCCGACGAGCCCTGCATGGTGGAGATCCGGGCCGCCGTCACCTGCACCGGCGTGACGGGGGTGGAGATGGAGGCCCTGACCGCCGTGTCCGTGGCGGCTCTGACCATCTACGATATGTGCAAGGCAGTGCAGAAGGATATGCAAATCACCAACATCCGCCTGCTGGCCAAGTCCGGCGGCAAGAGCGGAGACTACCAAATCAAGGAGTGAGATCATTGGCAAGCGTGGTTTCGGTGAATATCAGTGAACGAAAAGGCGAACAGAAGCACCCTGTTCCGGAAATTCAATTAAAGCTCCGGCACGGCATCGTGGGAGACGCCCACGCCGGGGACTGGCACCGGCAGATCTCCCTACTGGCGGAGGAGAGCGTGGACACCATGCGCTCGGGCTGCCCCATCCCGCTGGACGCGGGGGTGTTCGCGGAGAACATCAACACCCAGGGCATCGACCTGAAGCACCTGCCGGTGGGCACCCATCTGCGGATCGGGGAGACCGAGGTAGAGGTGACCCAGATCGGCAAGGAGTGCCACAGCGACTGCGCCATCAAGAAGGCGGTGGGCAGGTGTGTCATGCCCACGGAGGGCATCTTCGCCGTGGTGGTCCGGGAGGGCGTGGTCCGTCCCGGAGACGAGATCGAGATCATGGAGGCGGAAGCATGAAGCTGATACGGACGGAGGACGCGGTGGGCCATGTGCTGTGCCACGACCTGACCCAGATCATCAAGGACCAGTACAAGGACGCCCGGTTCCGCAAGGGGCATGTGGTCCAGGCGGAGGACATCCCGGTGCTCCTCTCCATGGGCAAGGAGCACCTGTATGTGTGGGAGATGACGCCGGGGATGCTCCACGAGGACGAGGGGGCGGAGCGCCTGCTGGCCCTGTGCGCCAACGCGAATATGGAGCGCGGCGGCGTCAAGGAGGGCAAGATCGAGTTGAAGGCGGCCTGTGACGGGCTGTTCCGGGTGCGGTCCGAGGCCCTGCGGGCGGTGAACGCCATCGACCAGCTGATGATCGCCACCCGGAAGGGCGGCACCGCCGTCAAGAAGGGCGACAAGCTGGCGGGGATGCGGGTCATCCCCCTCATCATCGCGGAGGAGAAGCTGGACGCCGCAAAAGCGGCCGCCGGAGAGGAGCCCCTGCTGGAGCTGCGGCCCTGGGTGCGAAAGACCGCCGCCATCGTGGCCACCGGCAGCGAGGTGAAGAAGGGGTTGATCCAGGACACCTTCACCCCGGTGGTGCGGGACAAGCTGGCGGCCTACGGCATCGAGACCCTCTCCGTCACCTATCCCGGCGACGGGGTGGAGAACGTGGCCAACGCCGTCGCGGAGGCCCGCCAGACCGGGGCGGAGGTCATCCTCTGCACCGGGGGCATGAGTGTGGACCCGGACGACAACACCCCCGGCGGCATCAAGCAGAGCGGGGCCAGGATCGTCACCTACGGCGCCCCGGTGCTGCCCGGCGCCATGTTCCTGCTGGGCTACTACGACGACGGCACCCCGGTGATGGGCCTGCCCGGCTGCGTCATGTACGCCGGGGCCACCATCTTCGACCTGGTGCTGCCCTGGGTGGCGGCGGACGTGCCCGTCACCAGGGACTGGATCGTCTCCCTGGGCGAGGGGGGCTTGTGCCTGGGCTGCAAGCCCTGCCACTGGCCCGCCTGCCCCTTTGGAAAGTAAAAAGCGCTTGCGCCGGGAGGACCGGCGCAGGTTTTCCCCTTCCGCTATTCTCGATTGAGTATCACGTAAGCTTGACGCCGGGCTTGCAAAGCCCGCTTCAACATACTATCATCAAGAAAGGAAGATCCCCATGAAAAAGCTGTCCTCCCTGCTCCTGACCCTCTCGCTGGCCCTGGCCCTGACCGCCTGCGGCGGCAATTCGGACACCACCAGCGGCGACACCGCCGATGACACCGCGGAGACCAGCGCCGAACCGGTGGAGCTGTATGTCTTTGCCGCCGCCTCCCTGGAGGAGTCCCTGAACCAGGTCATTGCGGCCTACAAGGCCGTGGCCCCGGAGGTCACTGTGGTGGCTACCTACGACTCCTCCGGCACGCTGAAGGCCCAGATCCAGGAGGGGGCGGACTGCGACGTGTTCATCTCCGCCGCCCCCAAGCAGATGAACCAGCTGGACGCCGAGGGCGGTGCGGAGAACACCGAGGGCCTGGACTTCGTGGACAGCGCCACCCGGCTGGACCTGCTGGAAAACAAGGTGACCCTGGCGGTCCCGGAGGGCAATCCCAAGGGTATCGAGTCCTTTGACCAGCTGGCGGAGCTGCTGGCATCCGGCGACGTGTTCCTGGCCATGGGCAACAGCGACGTGCCGGTGGGCCAGTACACCCAGAAGATCTTTGCCTACTACGGTCTGGACGAGGACGCCCTGGCCAGTTCCGGCGTGCTGACCTACGGCTCCAACGTGAAGGAGGTCACTACCTACGTCTCCGAGGGCACCGTGGACTGCGGCATCATCTATGCCACCGACGCCTTTTCCGCCGGTCTGACCGTGGTGGACGAGGCCACCGCCGACATGTGCGGCCAGGTCATCTATCCGGCGGCCGTCCTGAAAAACAGCGCCAGCCCCGACGAGGCCCGTGCCTTCCTGGACTTCCTGTCCACCGATGAGGCCATGGCCTGCTTCCAGGCGGTGGGCTTCAGTCCCATGGTGTAAAAGGTGTAAAACAAATAGGAATTTTGGTGTCCTGCAGAGCCGGACGGCTCCAAATGGCCGCCAGCGGCGGCGCCAAAGTTCCTATCTTCACTCTCTGCTTGAATCAGGTGCTTTTATGGATTGGTACCCTCTCTACAACTCATTGCGGATCGCGGCCATCTCCACGGCGGCTGTGTTCTTCCTGGGGATCCTGGCGGCGTATTACATCGCCAGGCTGCCCCGGCTGGTGAAGGGCGTGCTGGACGTGGTGCTGACGCTGCCCCTGGTGCTGCCGCCCACGGTGGTGGGCTGGCTGCTGCTGGTGCTGCTGGGGCCCAACCGCCCCATCGGCGCCTGGGTTCTGGACCACTTCGGCCTGAAGCTGGTGATGACCTGGTGGTCCGCCATCTTCGCCACGGTGGTGGTGGCCTTTCCCCTGATGTACCGCACCGCCCGGGGGGCCTTTGAGAGCTTCGACCACACCCTGGCGGAGGCCGCCCAGACTCTGGGCCGGTCCAACGCCTGGATCTTCTGGCGGGTGCGGATGCCCGTGTGCCGCCAGGGCATCCTGGCGGGGACGGTGCTGGCCTTCGCCCGGGCCTTGGGGGAGTACGGCGCCACCTCCATGATCGCCGGCTACACACCGGGGCGGACCGCCACCATCTCCACCACGGTGTATCAGCTCTGGCGGACCAACAACGACGCGGAGGCCCTCCGCTGGGTGCTGGTGAACATCGCCATCTCCGCCGTGTTCCTGCTGGCGGTGAACCTGCTGGAGACCCGGGAAAAACAGGGCCGGAAGGGAGTCGGACGGTAATGGCACTCTCTGTGGAGATTGAAAAGCAGCTGGGGGACTTCCGCCTGGAGGTCCAGTTCCAGGCGGAGCAGGAGACGTTGGCCCTGCTGGGGGCCTCCGGGTGCGGCAAGTCCGTGACCCTCAAGTGCATCGCCGGGATCCTGACCCCGGATTCGGGGTGGATCGCGCTGGACGGCGTCACCCTGTATGACAGCGCCGCAAAGATCAATCTGCCGCCCCAGAAGCGGCGGGTGGGATACCTGTTCCAGCAGTACGCCCTGTTCCCCAATATGACGGTGCGGCAGAACATCGCCGCGGCGGTGCGGGACCGGGCCCGCCGGCAGGCGGACGTGGCGGAGAAGCTGCGGCAGTTCCAGCTGGAGGCGGTGGCGGACCAGAGGCCGGGGCAGCTCTCCGGCGGACAGCAGCAGCGGTGCGCCCTGGCCCGGATCCTGGCCTCGGAGCCCCGGGCCATTTTGCTGGACGAGCCCTTCTCCGCCCTGGACAGCTATCTGAAATACCAGCTGGAGCTGGAGCTGGCGGAGACGCTGGACCGCTTCCCCGGCCCGGTGCTCTGGGTCTCCCATGACCGGGGAGAGGTGTTTCGCAACTGCCGCCGGGTGTGTGTGCTGGACCGGGGCCGGTCCCAGCCGGTGCAGACGCTGGAGGAGCTGTTCCGCGCCCCCGGCACGGAGGCGGCGGCCCGGCTCTCCGGGTGCAAGAACTATGCCAGCGCCGTGCCCCAGGCGGAGGCCGTCCTCCTGCCGGAGTGGAATGTCACCCTCCGCTGCGGGAGAGCGGTCTCCCCCCAGGTCCGCCGGATCGGCATCCGGGCCCACCACGTCCAGCCCGCCGGTCCCGGGGCGGAGAACGCCTTCCCCTGCGCCGTGGCACGGGTGATCGATGACGTGTTCTCCACCATCGTGCTGCTGCGGCCGGAGGGGGCGGCGCCGGAGGCGCCCCTGCTGCGGATGGAGCTGGACAAAGCCGCCTGGCGGGCGGTGCCGGACAAGTCCCGTCTCACCGTCTCCGTCCCGCCGGAGGCCATTTTGCTGCTGGAATCATAAAGGAGGAGAGAACCATGTTCAAAGCGGCTGTTCTGACAGTCAGTGACCGGAGCTTCCGGGGGGAGCGGCCCGACGCGGGCGGCCCCCTGGTGGCGGAGCTGCTGAAAAGCGCCGGATATGAGGTGGCCCAGACCATGATCGTCCCGGATGAGCAGGGGCGGATCGAGGCGGCCCTGCGGCAGTGGTGCGACCGGGAGCCGGTGGACCTGATCGTCACCACCGGGGGCACCGGCTTCGCCCCCCGGGATGTGACGCCGGAGGCCACCATCGCCGTGTGCGACCGGCTGACCCCCGGCATCCCGGAGGCCATGCGCTACGCCTCCATGCAGGTGACCAGCCGGGCCATGCTGTCCCGGGCCGCCGCCGGTATCCGGAGGGGGACACTGATCGTGAACCTCCCCGGCTCCCCCAAGGCGGCAAAGGAGAATCTGGAGGCGGTCCTCCCCACTCTGGCCCACGGGCTGGAGATGCTCTCCGGCCGTCCCGCCGACTGTGCCAGTCTGACGGACTGACCCCCATCAGTAAAAAGCGCCCC
>DWYU01000170.1 GCA_019118505.1 Candidatus Oscillibacter excrementavium | reverse complement strand
GCTGAAAGCCGCGGCGTTCTTGTTGCGATTGGAGGGAGGCGATTCGCTACCGCTCCTCCCGGAAGTAGGCCAGACCCAGGCTGGCGGGGGGCTGATTCTCCTTCTTGTTCCGCAGGGAGACGAAGATCAGCACCGCGATGGTCACCAGGTACGGCAGCATGTTGAAGAGGTAGGTGTCCCGCCGGCCCAGGCCGGGGATGATCAGGTACACCCAGAACAGCAGGCCGAAGAGGTAGGAGCCCCAGATGGCGTTGACGCTCCGCCAGGTGGCGAAGATGACCAGCGCCACCGCCAGCCAGCCCAGGGACTCGATGGTACCGTCGTTGGCCCAGGTGCCCTTGATGTAGTCCATGGTGTAGTACAGGCCGCCCAGGCCGGAGATGCCGGCGCCCACGCAGGTGGCCAGATACTTGTTTCGGGCCACATTGATGCCCGCTGCGTCCGCTGTGGCGGGATTCTCGCCCACGGCCCGCAGGTTCAGGCCCTTTCGGGTCCGGTTGAGGAAGAAGTGGAGTACCACTGCCAGCACGATGGCCAGATACACCATGAAGCCGTAGTTCAGCAGCAGCCGGCCGAACAGGCCGAGATCGGTGACGTTCTGAATGGAGGCCCGGTACACGGCGCTGGTGGTGGCCACGGAGATCTGGCCCACGCCGCCGGCCATGGTGTTCAGGGTGCCGCCGAAGAAGTTGGCCACGCCGCCGCCGAAGATGGTCAGCGTCAGGCCGGTGACGTTCTGGTTGGCCCGGAGGGTGATGGTGAGGAAGCTGTACAGCAGCCCGCCCAGGGCGGAGGCCGCGAAGGCCGCCAGGAAGGAGATCACCAGGCACACCAGCCCGGAGGGATCGGGGTTGTTGAACTCATAGAAGAAGGAGGCAGCCAGGCCGGCGATGCCGCCCAGGTACATGATGCCCGGGACACCCAGATTCAGGTTGCCGGACTTCTCCGTCAGGATCTCGCCCATGGCGCCGAACATGATGACGGTGCCGAACTGGACGGCGGATTGGATCAACTGCACAATCTGGTCAACAGTCATTTGGCGCCGCCCTCCTTTCCGCCCCGCAGGATGATGCGGTAGTTGATGAAGAACTCACTGCCCAGGATGAAGAACAGGATGATGCCTGTGATGATATTGGAGGCGTAGTCATTCAGATTATACCGGGAGGCGATCTGGATGGCGCCCTTCTGCAGAAACACCAGCAGGAAGGAGATCAGGATCATCACAAAGGTGTTGAACTGGGCCAGCCAGGCCACGATGATGGCGGTGAAGCCCCGGCCGCCTGCGGTGGAGGTGGAGATGGTGTGGCTGGAGCCGGCCACGGCGATGAAGCCCGCCAGACCGCAGATGGCGCCGGAGATGGCCATGGTGCGGATGGTGACCTTCTTCACGTTGATGCCCGCGTACCGGGCGGTGTTCTCACTGTCGCCCACCACGGAGATCTCATACCCCTGCTTGGAGTATTTCAGATACAGGAACATCCCCACTGTCAGCAGCAGCACCAGCAGCACATTCAGGCCGTACTCCTGGCCGAACAGAGCCGGGAACCAGCCGTCCCGGGTCTGCTGGTTGATGACGCCCACGGTGTTGGAGCCCACGGGATTTTCCCACGCGGCAACAAAGTAGCTGGTCAGCTGGATGGCCACGTAATTCATCATCAGGGTAAACAGGGTCTCGTTGGTGTTCCACACGGCCTTGAAGGTGGCGGGCACCATGCCCCACGCGGCACCGGCCAGCAGGCTGACCACCGCCATGATCACCAGCAGGGCCGGGGTGGGGATGTCGCCGCCGAAGGCCCGCATGAAACCGGCGGTGACGATGCCGCCGATCAGCACCTGGCCCTCCGCGCCGATGTTCCAGAACCGCATCTTGAAGGCGGGGGCCAGGCCCACGCCGATGCACAGCAGCATCATGGCGTCCCGGACGGTGACCCAGCTGCGCCGGGGGGTGCCGAAGGCACCGTCAAAGATGCCCTCGTACACCGCGATGGGGTTCAGCTTGGTGACGGCGAAGATAAAGACGCCGCTCACCACCAGGGACAGCAGCACCGCGACGATCCGGATGGCCCAGGCCTTGGGGCGGGCGATGGAGTCCCGCTTGGCGATCCGCAGCAGGGGCTCATGGGATTTCACTTGCGTCATGCCTCCTTCGCCTCCTTTACAAAGCGGGTCATCAGCAGGCCCACTTCCTCTTTGGTGGTGGTCCTGCCGTCCACAATGCCGCTGACCTGGCCGCCGCACAGCACCAGGATCCGGTCACACAGCTCCAGCAGCACGTCCAGGTCCTCGCCCACGTAGATGACGGCCACGCCCTTCAGCTTCTGCTCCGTCAGCAGGTTGTAGATGGTATAGGAGGTGTTGATGTCCAGGCCCCGCACCGCGTAGGCGGTCATCAGCACCGAGGGATTCTGGGCGATCTCGCGGCCCACCAGCACCTTCTGCACGTTGCCGCCGGAGAGCCGGCGGACCGGGGTGTTGATGCTGGGGGTCAGCACGTCCAGCTCCTGCTTCACCTGCTCCGCCAGCTGGCGGGGAGGCTTGCGGTCCAGCAGAGGGCCCCGGCCGGAGCGGTAGGTCTTGAGCATCATGTTGTCCGCCATGCCCATGGAGCCCACCAGGCCCATGCCCAGCCGGTCCTCCGGCACAAAGGCCATGGACACGCCGATGTCGTGGATCTGCCGGGGGTTTTTGCCCAGCAGTTCCTCGCCGTCCCGGTCCACCGGCACGTGAGCGCCGGCGATAGGCTCGTCAGGAGCGGGGGGATGGTAGATCACGTGGGACCCGGGCTGGGCGGTCCGGAGCCCGGCGATGGCCTCCAGCAGCTCCTTCTGGCCGCTGCCGGAGATGCCGGCAATGCCCAGGATCTCGCTGCCGTAGGCGTCGAAGGACACGTGGTCCAGGGCTTTGATCCCGTCGGGGGTCAGGACGGTCAGGTCCTTCACCTCCAGCCGCCGGTGGCGGTTTTCCACCAGAGGCCGGTCGATGTTCAGCGTCACCGTGTGGCCCACCATCATGTCCGTCAGCTTCTGGGGGGAGGTGTCGCGGGTGGCCACGTCACCGATGTACTTACCCTTTCGCAGCACCGCCACCCGGTCGGACACGTCCATGACCTCGTGGAGCTTGTGGGTGATGATAACCAGGGCCTTGCCGTCGGCCTTCATGTTCCGCATGATGTCGAACAGCCGGTCCGTCTCCTGGGGGGTCAGCACGGCGGTGGGCTCATCCAGGATCAGGATGTCCGCGCCCCGGTAGAGGACCTTGATGATCTCCACCGTCTGCTTCTCCGACACGGACATGTCATATATCTTCTTTGCCGGATCGATGGAGAAGCCGTACTTCTCGCAGATCTCCAGAATCTTGGCGGAGGCGGCCTTCAGATCCAGCTTGCGTTCTCCTTCCAGTCCCAGGACGATGTTCTCAGCCGCGGTGAACACATCCACCAGCTTGAAGTGCTGATGGATCATGCCGATGCCGCAGGCAAAGGCGTCTTTGGGAGAGGCGATGGTGGTGGGTACGCCGTTCACCAGGATCTCCCCCTCGTCCGGGAAGTAAATGCCGGCCAGCATGTTCATCAGGGTGGTTTTGCCGCTGCCGTTCTCCCCCAGGAGGGAGAGGATCTCGCCCCGTTTGATCTCCAGGGAGATGTCGTCGTTGGCGACCACCTTGCCGAACCGTTTGGTAATGTGCCGCAGTTCAATGGCAGTGGTAAGTTCCAAGCAGATCATCCTTTCTTTTAGTGACAGTCCGCGCATGGCCGCGGGCAGGGCGCCTGCGGCGCGGGCCTCCGGAGGGAAAAGAAAAGGGAAAAAAGACCCCGGCGGCCGGTGCCGCGGAGGGGAGTTGAGAGGATTGAGAGAAAGGGGCTGCCAAAGGGCAGCCCCTTTCGGACAGATCTTTAGTTGTTGTTCAGCTCGGTGATGCCGTCGATCCGCAGGGAGAAGTACGGCGCGGACCGCAGGACAGACTCCTGGAAGGCACCGTCCACGATAGCCTCGCCGGTGTCGTTGACGTAGTCGCCGTCAGAGTCCAAACCGAAGGCGGAGGTCACATGCCCGTCGGCATCCACCTGATAGGAGCCGTCGGTGGAGGGCTGGCAGGTGAACTTGGAGGTGTCGAACACCTTCAGGCTGCCGTCCTTGATGCCGGCCCAGGCGGCGTCCACGGCCTCCTGGGTGCCCTCGGCGCACTCGGGGCCAAGCTTGGAGATCATGACAGCGTCCTCAGAGGCGCCCACGGCGAAGTCCACGGGGATCTCCTCGCCGTTGATGAACTTCTCCAGGGTGTCCCGGTACAGGACAGACCAGTTGTTCTGGGCGGAGGTCAGGGCAGCGGTGGGAGCCACGGACAGCATGTCGATGTTGTAGCCCACGGAATAGACCACGGAGCCGGCATCCTTCTGGGCCTGGACGGCGGAGGGAGCGCCGGTGGAGTCGGCGTGCTGGCCGATGATGACGCAGCCGCGGGCCATCAGGGCATTGGCGGCCTCGCCCTCAGCCACGGGATCGTACCAGGAGTTGGTGTACTGCACGTCCATATGGGCCTCGGGCACCTGGGACTGGATGCCCAGCAGGAAGGCGGTGTAGCCGCAGACCACCTCGGCATAGGGGAACGCGCCCACGTAGCCCACATAGGGATCGGTGACGGTGCCGGCGTCCATCAGCTCCTTCAGCTTCATGCCGGCCACCACGCCGGAGACGTAGCGGGACTCATAGGTGTAGGGGAAGATGTTCTTGTAGTTGTCCAGGCCGGAGTTGGCGGCCAGGTCGCCGGTGCAGGCCACGAAGGTCACATCGGGATAGTCCGTGGCGGCCTGCTGCATGTACATCTGATGGCCGTAGGAGTCGGAGAAGATGATGTTGCAGCCCTCCTCCGCCAGGTCCACGGCGGCGTCGTAGCAGGTCTCGTCCTCGGGGATGTTGTAGCGGAAGATCACCTGGGAGTTGGCAGGGTCGTCGGCGTTGGCCGTGATGCCCAGCTCTTCGCAGGCGGTGGTGAGGCCCTCGATGTGGGCCGCGTCGTAGCCGGAGTTGATGTCGTGGACGCAGATCAGGCCGATCTTCACATCCGCGGCGCCGCCGCCGGTCTCCTCAGTGGTGGAGTCATCTGTTGTGTCGCCGGTGTTCTCCTCACCGGAGCTGCCGCAGGCCACCAGGCTCAGCGCCATGACCAGGGTCAGCAGCAGTGCAAGGAACTTCTTCATTCTGCTTTCCTCCTTAAAAATAAATTTGTGCAAGGGACAAAAGAGAACCTCTCTACTGCCATCATACAAGGTTGGGCGGGAAAATTCAACCGGATTTTTACTTTTTTTAGTAGGATGGGCCAAAAAATTACCGCCCGGAAGAGGTTGACCTTTGTGGACGTGCACAAAAATCACCGCAAAAAAGAGAAACAGGAGAGGGGAAATTCCCCTCTCCTTATGAAAAACAGACAGATCGACCTATTTTGGATTTTACATACACACGGATGTTCCGGTCCGGCCGGCGATGCCGTCCTTGGCTTTCTCCAGCAGGGTGATGAGGGCCGTGCGGCCGGGCTTGGACTCGGCGAACTTCACCGCCGCCTGGACCTTGGGCAGCATGGAGCCGGGGGCGAACTGCCCCTCCGCCTCGTACTGCCGAGCCTCCGCCGGCGTCAGATGGTCCAGCCACTTCTGGTCCGGCTTGCCGAAGTTGATGGCCACCTTCTCCACGGCGGTGAGGATGATAAGGGCGTCCGCGTCCAGCTGCTCCGCCAGCAGCTCGGAGGCGAAGTCCTTGTCGATGACGGCGCCGGCGCCCTTCAGGTGGTTGCCCTCCGTCCGGTAGACGGGGATTCCGCCTCCGCCGCAGCCGATGACCACCTGGCCCGCCTCCATCAGAGTGCGGATGGTCTCGATCTCCACAATGGCCTTGGGCTTGGGGGAGGCCACGCACCGGCGCCAGCCCCGGCCGGCGTCCTCCATGACGCAGTTGCCCCGGCGGCGCATCTCCTCCGCCTCCTTCTCCGTCATAAAGGTGCCGATGGGCTTGGAGGGGTTCTGGAAGGCCGGGTCCTCCGGGTCCACCTCCACCTGGGTCAGGACGGTGGCCACGGGCTTGTGGAGCCCGCGGTTCAGCAGCTCCTCCCGCAGGGAGTTCTGCAGATCGTAGCCGATATAGCCCTGGCTCATGGCGGTGCAGACGGACATGGGGGCCATGGGGTGGGAGGGATCCTCCCGGGAGAGGGTGGTCATAGCCACATTGATCATGCCCACCTGGGGGCCGTTTCCGTGGGCCACCACCACCTGGTGCCCCTCCTCGATCAGGTCCACGATGGCCTTGGCCGTGTGCTTCACGGCGGCCATCTGCTCCGGCAGGTTGTTGCCCAGGGCGTTGCCGCCCAGGGCGATGACGATGCGTTTACCCATAGTTGGTGTATCCCTTCTTCACAAGTAATAGTGTGGAACCTGTCAGATAGTTTTGGCGGGAATGCCTGCGCTATTCCCGCCAAAACCGAAAATTTCAAAACCGATCAGAACAGCTTCCGCTTGCCGCCCTGGTCCAGGGCCATCAGCGCGGAGACCGGGTCCTTCACCTTGCTCATCAGGATCATGGCCGCGATGATGTAGGGCTTGTAGCTGGCCTCCTTGTACAGGGGCACCAGGTACCGGTCGAACACGGAGTTGTCCACCTCGCCCTCCGGGCAGCTGAGGCCGGTGATGTCGGCGGGCAGGCAGTGGAGATACAGGGCCTTGCCGTTCTTGGTCCGCTTCATCATGTCCTCGGAGCAGGTCCAGTTCTTGTGCTGGGCGTTCTGGGCCAGCAGCTGCTTCTCCAGGGCGTCGATGCCCGCCTGGTCGCCGGCCTGGTACAGCTTGGTCCGCTGCTCCATGGCGGCGAAGGGCGCCCAGCTCTTGGGATAGACGATGTCGGCGCCGTCAAAGGCCTCTTCCATGGTGGAGACCTTCTTGTAGGAGCCGCCGGTGGCCGCGGCGTTCTTCTTGGCGATCTCCTCCACCTCGGGCATCACGTCATAGCCCTCGGGATGGGCCAGCACCACATCCATGCCGAACCGGGTCATCAGGCCGATGACGCCCTGGGGCACGGACAGGGGCTTGCCGTAGCTGGGGGAGTAGGCCCAGGTCATGGCGATCTTCTTGCCCTTCAGGTTCTCCACACCGCCGAACTCATGGATGATATGCAGCATGTCCGCCATGCACTGGGTGGGGTGGTCCACGTCGCACTGCAGGTTCACCAGGGTGGGCTGCTGCTCCAGGATGCCGTCCCGGTAGCCCTCCTTCACGGCGTCCATGAAGGTCTTTTGATACTTGTGGCCCTCGCCGATGAACATATCGTCCCGGATGCCGATGACGTCGGCCATGAAGGACACCATGTTGGCGGTCTCCCGGACGGTCTCACCGTGGGCGATCTGGCTCTTCTTCTCGTCCAGGTCCTGGACGGTCAGGCCCAGCAGATTGCAGGCGGAGGCGAAGGAGAACCGGGTGCGGGTGGAGTTGTCCCGGAAGATGGAGATGCCCAGGCCGGAGTCAAAGATCCGGGTGGACTTGTTCCGCTCCCGCAGGTCCCGCAGGGCGTCGGCCACGGTGAAGATGGCCTCCAGCTCCTCGTCGGTCTTGTCCCAGGTCCAGTAGAAGTCGGACTTGTACATGTTATTGATATGCAGCTTTTCCAGATGCTTGGCCAGCTCGATGGTCTTGGACATATTCAGCACTCCTTGTAATATGTGTAATTGTAGATGTATGGCGCTCTCGCCGCAGCGCAAGGAAAAGGGCTGGGAAAAGGGTCTAGGGGAAAACCAAGGGTTTTCCCCAGTTGATTTGCCGGAGGCAAATCAAGGGAATGGAATTATTTTTGTCAGGACATGTGCCTGACAAAAATACATTGACCCAGCCGCCTTGGGCGGCGTCCCCAGTGACCGACGTCACTGGGGAGGGG
>DWYU01000169.1 GCA_019118505.1 Candidatus Oscillibacter excrementavium | reverse complement strand
TGGCCGCCGGAGAGCTGAATGGGATAGGCGCCGGCCCGGTCTCCCAGGCCCACCCGCTCCAGCAGGCCCTGGGCCTTTTTCTCCGCCTCAGCCTTGTTCATGTGCTTCACCCGGACGGGGGCCAGGGTCATGTTGTCCATGATGGTCATGTGGGGGAAGAGGTTGAAGTGCTGGAACACCATGCCCATCTTCTGGCGGTGCTGGTCGATGTCCACCTTCACCAGCTTGCCCTCGGCGTTTTTCGTCTTGGGCTTGGTGATGTCCACCCCGTCAAAGATGATGGAGCCGCCGGTGGGCGTTTCCAGCAGGTTCAGGCTGCGGAGGAAGGTGGACTTGCCGGACCCGGAGGGCCCGATCACCACCATCACGTCGCCCCGGTCGATGTCCACGGTGATGCCGTCCAGGGCCTTGATGGCGCCTCTGTTGTAATACTTTTTCAGGTCCTTTACCTGGATCAGCTTATCTCCGGTCGCCACGGCTCATTCTCCTTTCGATATACGCAATCAGCTTGGACAGCGGGAAGCAGAGGCAGAAGTAGAGGGCGGTGGCCACCAGCAGGGGCTCCATGATGATGTAGGTGGCGGACTTGATGGCCTGCACCATGGCCATGATGTCCTGGACGCCGATGGTATATGTAATGGCAGACTCCTTGATGATGGTGACGAACTCGTTGGCGATGGCCGGCAGGATGTTCTTCAGCGCCTGGGGCAGGATGATGAACCGCATATTCTGCAGCTGGCTGAGGCCCAGGGACCGGGCCGCCTCCGTCTGGCCGCCCTCCACGGACTGGAGGCCGGAGCGGATGATCTCGCACAGGTACGCGCCGGAGTTCATGGCCAGGGCCACCACACCGGGGAAGAAGCGGTTGAAGGCGATGAAGCCGAAAATCTTGAAGGAGGGCAGGCTGAACAGCTGGCTGAACACGCCGAAGTAGATCACCATCACCTGCACCAGCACAGGGGTGGAGCGGATGACCTCCACATAGGCAGTGGCCAGAAAGCTCAGGGGGTTAAACCGGCCCAGGTGATAGAGGAAGCCGGAGTCCCGGAGCATCCCGTTCCTGTCCCGCTCGAAAAAGCCGAAGGTATCGGGAAAGGCATGGGCCAGCCAAAGGAAGGGCCGGATGTTGCTCATGCGCATCACCGACAGCAGCAGGCCCAGCACAAAGCCGATCAGCACGGTGAACAGCGCCAGCAGCACCGTGGTGATCAAGCCCTCCTTGAACATATTGGCGTAGGGCAGGAGGGCTTCAAAATTTTTCCACTGTATAAAGGTTCCCATGGGGCAGCCCCTTTCTCGATTTGATCCGGAGTCTCGGGAAACACGCCGATTCCTCCCCCGGTTCTTCGGGGGAGGAATCGGTCAGGTATGTCTGGAATCAGGCCGCGGCGTCCTCGGCGGAGGCGGCAGCCTGGCCGTTCTCGTCCAGCAGGCCCTCATAGGTCTCGCCGGAAGCCAGCTCGTTGGCCTCGGTGACAAACTCGTCCATGGAGCCATCAGCCAGGCAGGCGGCGATGGCCCGGTTCACGCCCTCCAGCAGAGCTGCGTTGCCCTTGGAGACGCCCACCACAGAGCCCTCCTGGTCATAGGGCACATCCAGCGCCACCACCAGGTCAGGATAGTTCTTGGCGTAGGTCTCAGCCACAACGCTCTCAATATAGGCGCCGTCCAGGTTGCCGGCCAGCAGGTCCGCGATCACGTCCGTGACCTTGGGCAGCTGGATCAGCTCCGACTCGGGGGAGTTCTCCTGGGCCAGGTCCACCTGGATGGAGCCGGTCTGGGCGCCGAAGGTGTAGTCCGCGCTGTTGGTGTCCTCCAGAGAGGTGAACTTGTCAGCGTTGGCGGTGGTGGTCACGAAGGACTGGCCGCCGGTGTAGAAGATGTCAGAGAAGTCCATGATGTTGGCACGCTCGGGCTTGGGGGAGTAACCGGCCATGCCCAGGTCCACGGACTTGTTCTGCAGCTCCATCAGGGTGCCGTCGAAGTCCATGGGGACGGGGTTGAACTCCAGGCCCAGGTAGTCGGCGATGTACTGGGCCAGAGACATCTCAAAGCCCGCCAGGGTGGCCTGGCCGTCCTCGCCGATGGCGTAGAACTCATAGGGGGCGAAGTCCGGGCTGGTGGCCACGGTCAGCTGTCCGGCGGTGACGGTGGTGATGGCGGCCTTCAGCTCGTCATCGCTCATGGAGGCGTAATCCGTGGTCTCCTCGGCGGAGGCGTCGGCGTTCTCCTGGCTGTCGGTGTCAGCGGTGTCGTCTCCGCCGCCGCAGGCCGTGACGGACAGGGCCATGGCCAGCGTCAGAATCAGTGCAAGAAACTTCTTCATGGTAATCGCAATCTCCCTTTTCATGCTCCCGCAGTCGCGGGGCGTTTTTCACAGAATTTCCAGGGAAGGAAGGTCCCCCCTCCGGAATATGCCCTACCTTATCACGTTCCCCGTATCTTGTCAATAGATTTCCGCATAAAAATGAATATTTATTTGCCCGTTCTGTGATGTTGCTCAACAATCTCCCAAATACGTCCTATTTTCCAGGTCCATTTTGTCAGTATCGACGATTTGTATGTATATTCAAAATGAATATTGGAGTGAATATTCATTTTGAAGGCGGCCGGGGCGAACAGTCGCTCCGGCCGCCGGCATCCGATCACTTTTTCAGCACTGCCGCGCCATAGGGCGCCATCTCCAGGCGGATGAAGAAGCCCTGGTCGTGCTGGCACACCGGGCACTGCTTGGGGGGCTCGGTCCCCTCATAGAGATAGCCGCAGTTCAGGCACATCCAGGCGCACTGGACATTGGAGACGAACAGCTTTCCCTGCTCCAGCAGGTCCGCCAGGCAGCCGAAGCGGTTGCCGTGGGCCTTCTCGATCTCCGCGATCTTGTGGAAGGAGGCCGCCACCGCGGGAAAGCCCTCCTGCTGGGCCACATCGCCGAAGGTCTTGTACACCGGGTCGTGCTCCTCGTACTCGTTGTGCTGGGCCTTGCGGAGCAGGTCCTTCACGTCGTTGGTCAGGTCCACGGGGTAGGTGCCGTCAATGGCCACGGTCTGGCCGGCCACCGCCTTCATGTGGTTGTAGAAGATCTCCGCGTGCTCCTTTTCCTGGTCCGCGGTGAAGCGGAACACCGCCTCCACCACGTGGAGCTTCTGCTGGCGGCAGACGGAAGCGGCAAAGGTGTAGCGGTTCCGGGCCTGGCTCTCGCCGGCAAAGGCCCGCATCAGATTTTTCAGGGTCTCGCTGTTTTTCAAATCCACAGACATACTGGTTCCTCCTGTTTTCGGTGGGATAGGCATATGTTTCCTCCAACAGGGGACGGCTATACCTGCAAGAAGCAAAAACAGGCCCCGCGTCTCGTCGACACAGGGCCTGTCCATTTTTTCTCATGCCTCCGGGAGGTGGTATTTCTTCTGGTCCCGGCGCAGATCCTCGCTGAAGGCGCCGCCGGCCTTGACCTCCTGCAGGTAGGCGTGGCCGCCGGGGCCGCCGTCCTTCTCCTGAATGACGCCCACGGCGATGTTGGAGCAGTGGTCGGACACCCGCTCGATGTTGGTCAGCAGGTCACTGAGCACAAATCCCAGCTGGATGGTGCACTGGCCGGTCTGGAGCCGCTGGGTGTGGCGGGTCCGGATCTCCTCGATCAGCTGGTCGATGGTCTCCTCCAAAGGCTCCACCTGACGGGCCAGCTGGGTGTCCGCCGCCTGGAAGCTGCGGAGGGTGATGTCCAAAATGTCATCCAGCGCGGACAGCAGCACCTGCAGCTCCTCCCGGGCACTGTCGGAGAAGTGGAGCTCCTTGTCGTGGAGCTCCTGGGCGGACTCCTGGATGTTCACCGCGTGGTCGCCGATCCGCTCGAAGTCCCCGATGGCCCGGAGCAGGCGGGAGACCGTCCGCATATCCTGCATGGACAGCCCGTGCTGGGAGGCCTCCACCAGATAATTGCCCAGCCGGTCCTCGTAGATGTCCAGCTTGTCCTCGTTCTGGGCGATCTGGGTCTCCCGCTCCCGGCTGTAGTGGGTGATCTGGTCCACCGCCAGGCAGATATTCTCCCGGGCGGCTTGTCCCATGCGGCCCGCCATGGCGGCACTCTCGCTGACCGCCGCGCCGGGGGTCCGCAGCAGCAGGGGATCCAGGAAGGCGAAGCTCTTGCTGGTGTTCTCCGTCCGCACCAGTCTCCGCGCCAGCTTTTCCAGCTGGCGGGAGAAGGGCAGGAGCAGGATGGTGGTGAACACGTTGAAAGCCGTGTGGCAGAAGGCGATGCCCACCGCGCCCACGGTCCAGTCCATAAAGGCGAAGTGGAACAGCAGGTCGCCGCCGTAGAACAGGATCAGGCACACCGTGGTGCCGATGACGTTGAAGGAGATGTGGACCACCGCCACCCGCTTGGCGTTGCGGTTGACGCCGATGGAGCTGATGAGGGCCGTGACGCAGGTGCCGATGTTCTGCCCCATGATGACGGGGATGGCCATGCCGTAGGTGATGGAGCCCGTCATGGCCAGGGCCTGGAGAATGGCCACGGAGGCGGCGGAGGACTGGATGATGCCGGTGAACACCGCCCCCACCAGGACCCCCAGCAGGGGATTTTCAAAGGCGGTGAGGAGCCCGGCGAACTGGGGCATCTCCGCCAGGGGGCTGACGGCGCCGCTCATCAGCTCCATGCCATACATCAAAATGGCGAAGCCCATCATGATCCGGCCCACGTCCCGGCGCCGCTGGCGCTTGGAGCCCATGATCAGCAGGATGCCCGCCAGGGCGATCAGGGGGGAGAAGTTCTCCGGCTTCAGCAGGTTCACAAAGACGCTCTCGCTCTCGATGCCGGTGAGGGAGAGGATCCACGCCGTCAGGGTGGTGCCGATGTTGGAGCCCATGATGACGCCGATGGTCTGTCCCAGCTCCATGACGCCGGAGTTCACCAGGCCCACCAGCATCACCGTCATGGCGGAGGAGGACTGGATGGCAATGGTGATGCCCGCGCCCAGCAGCAGGCTTTTGAAGGGGTTGGAGGTCATGCGCTTGAGCATGCGCTCCAGCTTGCCGCCGGCCATTTTTTCCAGGCTTTTGGACATGACGGTCATGCCGTATAAAAAGAAGGCCAGGCCGCCGCAGAGGGTAAATACGGAGAAGATATCCATAGCTGCGCCTCATTTCCTTTCCAGTGTTCCAGGGTTCCGGAGCCGGTTTGATCTCTCATGTATATTTCGCCAAGACATTATATATGCAATTTGTCCTTCTGGAAAGGGTATTTTGAGTTTTTTGTAAAATTTGCGTAAAATTATGGAAAAACGCAAAAAAGCACGGCCGCTTTCTTGTACAAAACAGAAGCGGTTCCGGCGGGCCGCCGGCGCAGTCCCCGCAGAAGGAGGGCGCCTCCTTCCGGAGACGCCCTCCCATCAGCACATCTGTTCTCTCAAAGTTTTTCCGGCAGGCAGGGCTCTGTCCAGAACGCCCGCACCGCCTCGACGGCTTTGCGGCCGGCGAAGAACCCCTCCTGCCACATGGCCAGGAGCTTCTCCCGGTCCCGCTCCGTCCGGGAGAAGCCCCGGGTGTCCCGGGGCTCGATCACCAGGATCCGGCCCTCCTGCTCCAGCTGGAACAGCTCTTTCCGGCTCTCGTTGTAACGCTCCGCCCGGGTCCGCAGATCCTCCACAAAGGCCGGGTACTTCCCGTAGACCCGCCGGAACAGGGGCATCAGCGTCTCCGGCTCCTTCTGGTAGCCCCGCTCCCGGGTCAGAATCACCACCACCCGGTCGCAGCCCGCCTCCAGGGCCCGCTTCCAGGGGATGGCGTCGGAGCAGCCGCCGTCCAGGTAGGGGATGCCCCCGTCCAGCCGGATGGGCTGGAACAGGATGGGCATGGCGCAGGTGGCCTGCAGCAGGCGGAAATGGGCGTCCCGCCGGGGGACCTCCCGGTACTCCGGCCGGCCGGTCAGCAGGTTGGTGACCACCGCCTCCACCTGGCCGGGATACGCCTCAAAGGCGTCGTAGTCAAAGGGGACCAGCTCATTGGGAATGGTCTCATAGGCGAACTTCAGCCCGAAGTAGCTGCGATTCCGGGGGTCGAAGAAGTTCCCCCAGCCCATGTACCGCCGGTCATTGGCATAGTGCATCAGCAGCTGGAGATTCCGCCGCATCTGCCGGGCAAGATAGCTGACGCCGTAGGCGATGCCGGCGGAGACGCCGATGGTGTAATCCGGCATGGGCAGTTCCTCGTGCAAAAAGGCGTCGCACACGCCGGAGGAGAAGATGGTCCGCAGCGCGCCGCCCTCCAATACCAGACCTGTTTTCATGGGGCAGTCCTTCCTTTCTGTCGTTCGATCCATTCAAATCTCTTGGGTTCGCTCCGGTCTCACCGGGGCCCGCCGGGCCGCTTCCGGGCGGCCACCAGCAGCATCATGGGGCGGCGGAGCTCGTCCCGCATCCCGGGCTGGTCCAGCATCCGCGCCGGCGGCTGGGGCTCCACCACCCGCAGCAGCTCAAATCCGCCGGTCAGCAGGCCGTCCAGATAGGTGGTCAGGGTGCGGTGGTACTTCACCACGTCCTCCCCCAGAAAGCGGGCGGTCCGCTGTCCCTCCTCAAAATACCGGTCCACCGGGAAATGGAGGGGCGTTCCGTCCGGGCCGTAGTACCAGTCCTGGGGGCCTGCGGCGGTGAAGATGGGGTGCTCCACGGAGAACACAAAGTCTCCGCCGGGCACCAGACACCGCCGGACCCGGTCCAGAAAGTCCCCGAAGGAGGGGAGGTAGTGGATGGCCAGGGAGCTGAGGACCACGTCAAAGCTGTCCGGCGGAAAGGCGATCTCCGCCATGTCCCCCCGGAGGTAGGTCACCTGGGGGAGCCGGGTCTTCTCCCGGGCCACGGCCAGCATCTTCTCTGACAGGTCCACCCCTGTGACGGAGGCGGCGCCGTGCTCCGCCGCGTAGATGCAGTGCCAGCCGTAGCCGCAGCCCAGATCCAGCACCCGCCTGCCGGAAAAGTCCGGCAGCAGCGTCTCCAGGGTCTCCCACTCTCCGGCGCCGGCCAGGCCCAGGCGGGAGCGGTCCATCTGTCCGTATTTTTCAAAAAACGTCTCGTCGTCATATCGGCTGGTGTTCATGCGGCAGGCTCCTGTCCAAAACGATATGATATAGCATAGCACAGATCGGGGAAAAATGGAATCTCCCTCCGGTATGTAAAGATTTTGTGAATTTCTTGCTTTTCGGCACTTTTGGAGGGAT
Source organism: Candidatus Oscillibacter excrementavium (assembly GCA_019118505.1). Classification (GTDB taxonomy): domain Bacteria; phylum Bacillota; class Clostridia; order Oscillospirales; family Oscillospiraceae; genus Oscillibacter; species Oscillibacter excrementavium. Next base: position 11,506 of record DWYU01000169.1, on the reverse strand, counting down.
TTTTATGATAATATAATTATGTCTATGTAAATTGTATGAATTTGGGAGAGGTGATGAGTTTGCCGTGGAAGAGACAAAAACAATGGCAGGAGCGTCTGGGAAAGAGTAAAACCATCCTGTGGGAAAAGCTGCGGGAGGCACTGGCCTCCGTGGTCCCCATCATGGTCATCGTGCTGATCCTCAGCTTCACAGTGGCCCCCATCCCGACGGAGACGCTGCTGGCGTTTCTGATCGGCGCGGTGATGGTGATTCTGGGCATCGCCCTGTTCTCCCTGGGCGCTGACACCGCCATGACCCCCATCGGCGAACGGGTAGGCGCCGCCATGACCCGCTCCCGCAAGCTCTGGGTCGTGGCCGGCGTCGGCTTTTTGATGGGCGTCATCGTCACGGTGTCCGAGCCGGATCTGCAGGTGCTGGCCCAGCAGGTGCCCGGCGTGCCCAACGCCATTCTGGTGGGCGCCGTGGCCGTGGGCGTAGGCATCTTTCTGGTGATTGCCATGCTGCGCATCCTGTTCCGCATCCCCCTGAACCGGATGCTGGTGTTCTTCTATATCATCGTGTTTGCCGTGGCCCTCTTCGTGCCGGAGGACTTTCTGGCCATCGCCTTTGACTCCGGCGGCGTCACCACCGGCCCCATGACCGTGCCCTTCATCATGGCCCTGGGCGTGGGCGTGGCCTCCATCCGCAGCGACGAGAACGCCTCCCAGGACAGCTTCGGCCTGGTGGCCCTCTGCTCCATCGGCCCCATCCTGGCGGTGATGGTGCTGTCCCTGATCTACCCGGGGGCGGGAGTGTACACCCCGGTGGAGATCCCCTCCGTGGCGGACAGCCGGGCCCTCTGGCACCTGTTCCAGGTGGAACTGCCGGCCTATCTCAGCGAGGTGGCGGTCTGTCTGGCGCCCATTGCGGTGTTTTTCGCCATCTTCCAGGTGGTGTCCCTGAAACTAAAAAAGAAAAAGGTCTTGAAAATCGTCATTGGTATCCTATATACTTATGTGGGCCTTGTCCTGTTTCTCACGGGAGCCAATGTGGGCTTCATGCCCGCCGGCAGCTACCTCAGCCGGCAGATCGCCTCGCTGTCCTTCAACTGGATCCTGATTCCCATCGGTATGCTGATGGGCTGGTTCATCGTCCAGGCGGAGCCTGCGGTCCATGTGCTGAACAAGCAGGTGGAGGAGATCACCTCCGGCGCCATCCCCGGGAAGGCTATGAGCACCAGTCTCTCCGTCGGCGTGGCCATCTCCATCGGTCTGGCCATGTTCCGGGTGATGACCGGCATCTCCATCTTCTATCTGGTGATCCCGGGCTATCTGGCTGCCATCGTCATGTCCTTCTTCGTCCCCAAGATCTTCACCGCCATCGCCTTCGACTCCGGCGGCGTGGCCTCCGGCCCCATGACGGCCACCTTCCTGCTGCCCTTTGCCCAGGGCGCCTGCGAGGCCCTGGGGGGCAACGTGATCACAGACGCCTTCGGCGTGGTGGCCATGGTGGCCATGACACCGCTGCTGACCATCCAGATGCTGGGGCTTCTGTATAAGTTCAAGATGAAGAAGGCCGCCCAGGAAACCCCTCCCGCCGACGCGGAAGAGGACATCATCGAGCTGTGATCGGCTCGTCCAATGTCAGAAAGAGAGGAGAGACCGCCATGCAGGGCGTCGACTTGATCATCACCATCACAGACCGCAGCCGGGCGGAGCAGTTTGCCTCCTGGTTCCGGTCCCACGGCATCTCCCTGGTGCTGACCGCCTTGGGCCAGGGCACCGCCACCACGGAAGTGCTGGATTTTCTCGGCCTGGAGGCCACCGAAAAGGCGGTGCTGTTCTGTGTGGCCCCCCGGTCCCCCCGCATGGTGCGCCAGGCGGCCCGGGAGCTGTGGCTGGACGTGCCGGGGCAGGGCGTTTTGATGACCGTGCCGGTGAACAGCATCGGCGGTTCCACGGCCAAGGAATATCTGCTGCATGAACAGGAGGAGGGAGAAGCTGTTATGGAACGGGAGTGCACCCATGATCTGATCGTTGTCATCGCCAACCAGGGCTCCACAGACCTGGTGATGGACGCCGCCAGGGAGGCCGGCGCCACCGGCGGCACGGTGATCCACGCCAAGGGCACCGGGACGGAGCTGGTGCAGAAATTTTTCGGGGTGTCCATCGCCACGGAGCAGGAGATGATCTTCATCCTGACCCGGAGCGAGACGAAGAAGCCCATTATGAAGGCCGTCATGGCCAAGGCGGGGATCAACAGCGCCGCCCAGGCCCTGATCTTCTCTCTGCCGGTGGGAGACATCGCCGGCCTGCGGGAGCTGGATCAGACGGAGAACTGAAGAGCGATTCCAGACGGGTCCGCCGGCGGCGGGCCCGTTTTTTCTCTCAGCTTCGTGCCGGCGGGAAAAATTTCGGTCCGTTTGGAAATTTTCTGCCAAAAGAGGCGGGGTTTCCCCTGTTTTTCAGAAAATCCCGCGATTTTTTTGAAATTCTCGCAAAAGTCAGGATGCCTCGACAGATTCAGACAGATTTTCTCCCCTCCTTTGTGTATGATAGAGAAAACTTCCACAAGATATGGAAGTTCAGAAAGGATGAATACCAAATGCAGAAGGTCTCCCAAGAATACCTGTTGCTCTTCAACGCCATCACCGATGCGGAGGAATCCCTTTGCCGGCTGCGGGCCAGATTGATGGACGCACAGCGGCAGGCGGAGGAACTGTACATCGCCGGCAACGATGCCGGCCCCTTTTCCAAGGACATCTGAGGCTTCCTCCGGGCGAAGCCGCCGGTTTTCCGGCGCCCGGCATGATCCTATCACATGATGATACAGGCGGAGGTCCCCCCGGGGCCTCCGCCGCTCCTTTTTTCGAAGCCGGTTTCCTCCTCGGGGATTTTTGTTGCTTTTGCCGGTGTCTCCGGCCGCCGGCTGTGGTATGATAGAGCCACATCGCCCCGGATGCGTTTCCCGGGGCGTAAGGAGGTCACATCATGCTGTACATCGGCTGTCATCTCTCCTCCTCCAAGGGCTTTGCGGCCATGGGCCGCCAGGCGCTGGAGCTGGGAGCCAACACCTTTCAGTTTTTCACCCGCAATCCCCGGGGCAGCCGGGCCAAGGACCTGGACCCGGCGGACGCGGCGGCCCTGGTGGAGCTGATGGCCCAGCACGGCTTCGGGCCCATTGTGGCCCACGCCCCCTACACCCTGAACCTCTGCGGCGCGGAGGAGAAGAACCGCGCCTTCGCCCGGGAGACCATGGCGGACGACCTGCGGCGGCTGGAGCATGTGCCGGGGCAGCTCTACAACTTCCACCCCGGCAGCCACGTGGGCCAGGGGGTGGAGGCCGGCATCGCCCTCATCGCCGACGGCCTCAACGCCATTCTCCGGCCGGACCAGTCCACCACTGTGCTGCTGGAGACCATGGCCGGCAAGGGCAGCGAGGTGGGCGGCCACTTCGAGGAGCTGCGGGCCATTCTGGACCGGGTGGAGCTCTCCGGCAAAATGGGGGTCTGCCTGGACACCTGCCACGTGTCCGACGGGGGGTACGACATCATCCACGATCTGGATGGGGTGCTGACGGAATTTGACCGGATCATCGGCCTGGACCGCCTGAAGGCCATCCATCTCAACGACAGCAAGAATCCCCCCGGCAGCCACAAGGACCGCCACGCCTGCCTGGGGGAGGGAGCCATCGGGCTGGAGGCCTTGGGGCGGATCGTCCGCCACCCGGCGCTGAAGGCTCTCCCCTTCTGCCTGGAGACCCCCAACGACCTGCCCGGCTACGCCCGGGAGATCGCCCTGATGCGGGAGATCGCGGAGGCGTAAGGGCCCGGTTCAACAGATCGTTCAACAGATATGGGAGGCTGTGTTATGGATTATCGGGTGGATGACCGCGCCCTGACGGCGGAGGCGTTTCTCGCCTTTGCGAGCCAGGTGTGGCCGGGGGACTACGACGCGGAACGGACCCGGGCCGCCCTGGCAAGGACGCTGAACCTCACCGCCTATGACGGCGGCCGGCTGGTGGGCTGCCTGCGGATCCTCACGGACGGCTACTTTTTCGGCACCATCACGGAGCTGCTGGTGCTGCCGTCCCATCAGCGGCGGGGCATCGGCAGCCGGCTGCTCCGGCTGGCCAGGGCCCACACACCCACGCTGCTGTACTTCGGCGCCCAGCCGGAGGCGGAATCCTTCTATGAGAAAAACGGCTGCCGGCGGAGTTTGGCCGCCTTTGTCCTCCTGCCGGAGGCGGGCGGGGTCTGAAAACAGCGGGAGGGGAGGCGGTGTTCCGCCTCCCCTCCTCTCTCTGTTCCGTTCCCTCAGGGAATGTCCTTCAGGTGCTCCATGTTCCGGCGGACGCCCTCGCAGCAGTCGTGGAACTTGGCTTTTTCCTCCGCTGTCAAGGGCAGCTCCACCACCTGCTCCACGCCGTCCCTGCCGATGACGCAGGGCACGCCCACAAAGAGACCCCGCTCCCCGTACTCGCCGTCCAGCTCCGCGCTGGCGGGCATGACGGCCTTCTCGTCGTGGAGGACGATGCTGACCATCCGGGCCGCGGTGGTGGCGATGCCGTACTCCGTGCAGAACTTGCCGGCAAAGGTCACCCAGCCGCCGTCGATGGATTCCTTCTGCAGCGCCTCCCGGTCAAAGCGGAACCGCTGGTCCGTCTTGGCCCAGTCGTCCAGGGGCTTGCCCCGGAAGCTGACGCAGGACCAGGGGGCGAACTGGGCGTTGCCGTGCTCGCCCATCATATAGGCGGTGATGGACTTGTGGTCGATGCCCGTCTGCCGGGCCAGGGCGGAGAGAAGGCGGGAGGTGTCCAGTCCGGTGCCGGTGCCGAAGACCCGGCCCTTGGGCAGGCCCAGACCCAGGGCCAGCTCCCGGGTGACGATGTCGCAGGGATTGGTGATGTTCACCACCACGCCCTGGAAGCCGCTGGCGCGGATCTTGTCCACATAGCTCCGGACCGCCCGGATGGTGAAGTCCATCTCATCCAGCCGGTCGTGGTTGGCCCGGAGAATGTCGATCTTGCCGGTGCTGTTCACCAGCACGTCGCAGTCCCCCAGGTCCGAAAAATCTCCCACGTCCATGGTGACCCGGTGGGGGAGATAGGCGGCGCTGTCCCGCAGGTCCTGGCACTCGCTCTTCACCTTCTGGGCGTTCTGGTCCACCAGCACCAGCTGGTCCGCGATGCCCTGGACCGCCAGGGAATAGGCCACATGGGCACCCACGTGCCCCAGGCCGATGATGCCGATCTTTCTGGTTTTCATAGAGGTTCCTCCTGTCTGTGCGCTTGGCTCCGGGCGCCCGGCGGCCATCCGCCCCGGCGCCCCTGGCTTGATATTCGTCCAGTGTACGCGCCGTTTCCCGGTTTTTCAAGGGGGAACTGAAAAATTTAACAGAGAAAACAGCGGCCCGGATCCTCCGGGCCGCCGTCAAAGTACACGGGGCGCTCAGCCGGCGCCCTCGCAGTAGACGCTCTTCAGGTCAAACATATGGTCCATGGGGCCGGACCCGTGTCCCAGATCCAGCATGGCCCCCAGGGCGCCGGAGATGTAGGCCTTGGCCCGCTCCACCGACGTGTCCAGGTCAAAGCCCTTGGCCAGGTTGGAGGCGATGGCGGAGGAGAGGGTGCAGCCGGTGCCGTGGGTGTTGGGGTTGTTGATGCGCTTGCCCCGGAACCACTTGCCGCTGCCGTTCCGCCACAGCAGGTCATCGGCGTCGTTCACCTGGTGGCCGCCCTTGCACAGCACGGCGCAGCCGTACCGCTCGCTGATGGCCCTGGCGGCGGCCTCCATGCCGGCGGTGTCGGTGATGGTCATGCCGGAGAGGATCTCCGCCTCCGGGATGTTGGGGGTCAGCACCGTGGCCAGGGGCAGCAGCAGCTCCTTCAGGGCGGAGACGGCGTCCTCGGAGATCAGCCGGTCCCCGGAGGTGGCCACCATCACCGGGTCCACCACCAGGTTCTTCGCCCCGTACTCCTTCAGCTTGGCGGCGATGGTCTCGATCAGGGGGATGCTGGACACCATGCCGGTCTTCACCGCGTCGGGGAAGATGTCCGTGAACACGCAGTCCAGCTCCTCCGCCAGAAATTCCGGGGTGCACTCCACAATGTCCTTGACGCCGGTGGTGTTCTGGGCCACCAGCGCCGTCACCGCGCAGGTGGCGAACACGCCGTTGGCGGTCATGGTCTTGATGTCTGCCTGGATGCCGGCGCCTCCGCTGGGGTCGGTCCCCGCGATCGTCAATGCTGTCTTCATATCGATGCTTCCTTTCCTGATGTTTCTCTGCATTGAAGTTTTATCAAGCGGCGGAAGGTGGTGCCCCCAATCCGCCGCCGGAAGCGGCCAAAGGGCCGCTGGTCCTCCGTTCCTATGGATTCCAGTCCCCCAGGTCCCGGACGTACCAGTCCGCCAGCGTCCTAAGGGCCGCCTGGTCCTCTTCGGCGGAGCTGTCCCAGATGCCGCAGACCCGGAAGCCCGCCTCACGGGCGGTTTTGGCGGCGTGGAGGGCGTCCTCGAACACCACGGTCTCCGCCGGGGCGGTGCCCAGCCGCCGGGCGGCCTCCAGGTAGATGTCCGGCCGGGTCTTGCCGCCGTACTGGACGCAGCTGACGGCAAACCGGAAGTGTTTCCACAGCCCCAGCCGCTCCATGGCCGCCTTGGCCTGAAACACCTCGCTGGCGGTGACGATGCAGCAGGCGATCCCCAGCTCATCCAGGCGGGCCAGCAGCCGGTCCGCCCCGGGCTTCATAGGCACCCGGGACCGGTACTCCTCCGTCACCAGGTCGTTGAGGGTGTCCATCAGCTCCTCCGGGGCGGCGGGGAGGGAGAAGCGGGCCCGCAGGTACTCCGCCGCCTCCCGGCGGCCCATCTCCTTCAGGTCCCGGGCCAGATCCGCCGGCGGGTGGCCGCCGTACCGGCGCACCAGCTCCACCGGGGCCTTCTGCCAGATGTACATGGAGTCCGTCAGGGTCCCGTCTAGGTCGAAGATGGCTCCCTTGATGTTCATCGGGCGATCTCCTCCGACAGCCGCAGCAGCTCCTCCGCCGCGCCCTTCACATCCGCCTGGGCGAACAGGGCGGAGACCACCGCCACGCCGTCCAGGCCGCAGTCCTTCAGCTCCAGGATGTTGTCCCGGCTGATGCCGCCGATGGCCACCACCGGGATGTCCGCCGCCGCCGTAATGGCCCGGATGGTCTCCCGGGTGATGGGGGTGGCGTCCGCCTTGGTGCCGGTGGCGAAGGCCGCGCCGATGCCCAGGTAATCCGCCCCCGCCGCCTGGGCGGCCAGGGCCTCGGCCACCGAGTGGGCGGAGACGCCGATGAGCTTGTCCGGCCCCAGCAGCTGCCGGGCCCTGCCGGCCTCCAGATCCTCCTGGCCCACGTGGACACCGTCGGCCCCCACCTGGGCGGCGATCTCCACTTTGTCATTGATGATGCTGACGGCGCCCTTCTCCCGGCACAAGGCCACGAACCGCTCCGCCTCCGCCAGGAAGTCCGCCTGGCCCAGGTGCTTCTCCCGCAGCTGGACGATACCCGCCCCGCCGTCGATGGCCGCCGCCACCTGGCGGAGCAGCCCCTCCGTGTCGTGGGCCCAGGCCCGGTCCGTCACGGCATACAGCCGCAGCTGTCTGGGTTCGATCTTCATACGCTTGTCCTCCTCTTGACACAAAAACCGCGGACCACCAAATCCGGTCGTCCGCGGCTGAAAGCCTCATGATTTCCCTACGTTGGCATGATCCAAATCAGGTGAAGGGTCAAAACCTGGCTGGTTTCCTCTCAGCCCGCGCCAGCGGACTCCCCATTTTTACTTGGTTTTATCATACGCCTCTTTGCCCCGGATTGCAAGCAAAACCGGCTGCCGCCGGGAATCTTTGTCACCTGCTTGACAAATTCCCGGCGTCAGTGTATCATAAAGCCGAAAACGACAGGGGAGCCAAATCTGGCTGAGAGGAAGCGGACCGCTTCGACCCTTCACCTGATGTGGGTAATGCCACCGTAGGAAGTGATGTCCAGACATACCGTACGGCGGGCACCCATGGGTGCCCGCTGTTTTTACTTTGAGACGGAAAGGATGTGCATCGGAGGACACGAACACCGGCGCCCCGGGACCACCGGGAGCGGGCCGAGGGGGAGCGCCCTGGGTCCGGGCCGGAAAAACAGCGATGGGAAGCCGTGTTCCGGCGTGAGAGGAGGCCAGGGAGCCTCGACCGATTTTCCACCGCAGGCGGTTTTCGCCTGCCAACCTTGCGCGGCAAGGGGAAAACGCTGTTTTCTGCGCGCCGTTTTCTCCCTGCAAATTCTGATGGATCAAAGGAGAGATCTCTATGAAAACCACTACCAAAAAGCTGGCCCTGGCCGGTGTGCTGTGCGCCGTGGCCGTGGTGGGCAGCATGCTCCAGTTCCCGGTGTTCGGCAGCCAGTGCGCCCCAGTGCAGCACATGGTCAACGTGATCTGCGCCGTCTGCCTGGGGCCCTGGTACGGCGTTGTGGTGGCCTTTGCCGCCAGCGTCCTGCGGAATCTGTTGGGTCTGGGCAGCCTGCTGGCCTTCCCCGGCAGCATGTGCGGGGCCCTGCTGTGCGGCCTGGTGTACTGGAAAACTAAGAACCTGCCCGCCACCCTGGTGGGCGAGGTGTTCGGCACCGGCATCATCGGCGGCCTGCTGTCCTATCCCATCGCCATCACCTTCATGGGCAAGGTGGCCGGCAGCATCGGCTACACCGCCTATGTGGTGCCCTTCCTGATCTCCACGGTGGCAGGGTCCGTTCTGGCGGGCATCCTGGTGAAGGCCCTGGAGAAGGGCGGAGTGCTGAAGACCCTGCGCCCGGCGGAGAGCCACTGAGTATTTGAAGGAGCGCGTCCATCCCATGTTTGATTTCACCCAGCTGGAGGAGATCCGCCGCCGGCGGCCCCTGATCCACTGCGTCAGCAACATCGTCACCGCCAACGACTGCGCCAATCTGGCCCTAGCGGTGGGGGCCAGCCCCATGATGGCCCAGGCCCCGGAGGAGATGGAGGCCATCTCCTCCGTCAGCGACGCCACGGTGCTGAACACCGGCACCCCGGATGCCGAGAAGTTCCTGGCCTGCCGGATCTGTGCCGCCTCCGCCCGCCACCCGGTGGTGCTGGACCCGGTGGGAGTGGGGGCCAGCCCCTGGCGTCTGGGCCAGGTCCGGGCGCTGCTGGACGGCTTCACCCCCGCCATCCTGCGGGTGAACCTGGGGGAGGCCCAGGCCCTGCTGGGCGACGACGGCCGGGAGCAGGGGGTGGACAGTCCGCTGCCGGCCAGCCAGACGGAGCGGCGGGACTTCGCCATGTCCCTGGCCCGCCGGAGGCGCACGGCGGTGCTGCTCACCGGGCCGGAGGACCTGATCACCGACGGGCAGCGGGTCTGGTGCGTCACCGGCGGCAGCGGCCAGATGTCCCTGGTCACCGGCACCGGCTGTATGCTCTCCGTCCTGTGCGGCGTGTTCGCCGCCGTGGAGCCGGACGCCGCCCTGGCGGCCGCCCTGGCCTCCGCCTTCTGGAAGGTCTGCGCCCGGCGGGCGGAGCGCCTCGCCGCGGGCCGGGGCAGCGGCAGCTTCCGCACGGCCCTGCTGGATGCCGCCAACACCCTGACGGCACCGGACGCCGCCCGGGAGGCGGAGATCGCCCCGCTGTAAACGCAAACCAGCCCGCCCGGCTCCCCGCCGGACGGGCTGTTTGTCTCCTGTGGCGCTCAGTCCAGGGCCCTGGTCTCGAACATCTCCTCAAAGGAGCGGATGTAGTAGTCCGCCAGCTGCCGGATGGCGGGCTGGTTCTCCTCCTCCGCGGCGTCGTACACCGCCGCCACCCGGAACCCGGCGGCCTTGGCGGTCTGGATGGCGTGGTAGGCGTCCTCGAACACCACCGTGTCCTTCTTGTTGGACTGGAGGCGGCGCATGGCCCGCTCGTAGATCTCCGCGCTCTCCCCCTTGCCCACGCCCACCTCCTGAGAGGTGATGAGGCCCCGGAAATAGCCGTCGATCCCCGCGTGGCGGAGGGCCGCCTCCGCCAGGGGCCGGTCCGTGGCGGTGGCCACGTACATCCACACGCCCTCCATCTTCAGGAGGGAGAGGAACTTCTCCACGCCGGGCTTGGGCTGGACCTTCTCGCAGTAGAAGTCGTGGATCTTGTCAAACACCATGCCCACCAGCTGGTCCACCGTCTGGGGGAGCTGGTAGTAGTCCTTGCAGTAGGCTACACCGTCCCGGAGGGAGAGGGTCTTCAGCTTCTCCTCCAGCTCCGGCGCCGGCTCAATGCCCAGCTGCCGCAGCATGGAGGCCCCCAGCCCCTTCCAGATGGGCATGGAGTCCAACAGGGTGCCGTCCATATCAAAAATCGCGCTTTGCAGTCTCATGGGAACTCCTTTTCTCCGTTGCGAATGGGTCTATTGTATTGTGTACTGAACAAAGCCGGGGCTTTCAGGGCCGAATGTCTTTGTTCAAGAGCAGGTTTTGCGCGGTTTCGCGCAAAACCTGCTCCGTCCCCTGATTCGGCGCGCCACATCAAGGGATACCACGCATTGCAGCAATGGCGGAATTTCATCAAAACGGCGCAGAAAGCCGCTCTGATGAAACTGCGCGGCAGCCGCCGCGCGAATAAACCGCGCTGCGGTTGATTCAGCAGACTTATTGTAGCACCAGGGCGGCGGCATGTGCAATCATAGCCCGATGAAAAGGAGGAAAATTTCATGCGTCTCTTTCTGGCCGTCCCCCTCTCCCCGTCCGTGAGGGAGGCCCTGTGCACCGCCCAGGCGGACCTGCGCCGCCAGGGGAGAGGCTCCTTCCCCCCGCCGAAGAACCTGCACCTGACCCTGGCCTTTCTGGGGGAGACCTCCGATCTGGACGGCGCCCGGGCGGCGCTGGCCGCCGTCTCCTGCCGTCCCTTCTCCCTGGCGGTGGGCGGCCCCCTTGGCCGCTTCGGCGACCTGTGGTGGGCCGGTGTCCGGGCCGATGCCGCCCTGGGGGACCTGGCCCTGGCCCTCCAATCCCGCCTCCGGGACCGGGGCTTCTGCCTGGAGGACCGCCCCTTTCAGCCCCACATCACCCTGGTCCGCCGCTGGCGGGGAGAGACTCCCCAGGTGACTGTCCCCCGGGCCAAAATGGTGGTCCGCCGAATCTCCCTCCTGCGCTCCGACCAGACAGACGGCAAACGCATCTACACAGAACTGGATCACCGGGCTCTGCGCTGAAAACAGCCGGCACCTGACGGTGCCGGCTGTTTTCGCAAAGGAAAGGGGGGACTCGGGGAAAACCGTTGGTTTACACCGTTGCGGCATTCCGATTCCCGGCTCTGTTCGGGCCGCCAACCGTGCCGCTGCCTCGAAAGCGGTTCGCTTCATCCGCCGCAGGCGGCGCTCCACCGCTTTTCCCAGTTCGTTCGCCGTTGGCGAACGAAGAACTTTCAATCATTTTCGGCAGGGCGTGTACCTGCCGAAAATCCCTTGACCCGTGCGCCCTGGGCGCACACACCAGTGACCGACGTCACTGGTGGTGGGGGAGGTCGCGG
>DWYU01000168.1 GCA_019118505.1 Candidatus Oscillibacter excrementavium | reverse complement strand
GCAGAGGGCCGAAGGCGCAAGCCTTCGGCCCTCTGCCGCATAGCCGCGGAAAAACCGGGCACACTGACCGTGTCAGATTCTTTCAGAGAGGGGACAGTCCATGGAGTATCTCAACGCGTTTCTCTGCGGCGGCATTCTCTGTGCCATCGGGCAGATCATCATCGACAAGACCCAGCTGACCCCGGCCCGGATCCTCACCGGCTACGTGGTGGCGGGAGTGGCTCTCAGCGCCCTGGGGCTGTATGAGCCCCTGGTGGAGTGGGGCGGTGCCGGCGCCACGGTGCCCCTGACGGGCTTCGGCCACAATCTGGCCAAGGGCGTCCGGGAGGCGGTGGCCTCCGACGGCTGGCTGGGGGTCTTTACGGGCGGCCTGACGGCGGCGGCCGGCGGGATCGCGGCGGCCGTGGTGGCGGGCGTGCTGGCTGCCGCGCTTTTTCGGCCTGGTGACAAACGGTAAAGGAAACGGGGCGGCCGTTGCCGCCCTGTTTTTATTTTGTCATTTTTTTGTTGTTCTTTCTGGTCGGATTCCCTGCTATACTATGAGCAGCGACAAATTTCGACAGAAGGGAACATCAGATGATGCGACGTTTGACCGCACTGCTGCTGACACTGCTGACACTCTTGTCCCTGACCGCCTGCGGCGGCCAGAGCTCCGATCCCCCCGCGGAGGGCCCCGACGCCCCGGACGCCGGGGAGGGCGAGCCCGTGGAGGTCCTGCCCCCGGAGCCGGAGCCCTATACCATTCTGGACCCCACCGTCATGCCGGAGGGCGGCGTCCGGGACGGGGTGACCTATGTGGCGTGGGACGGCATTGTGGAGCACCTGTTCTTCCACCCGGTGGTGGCCTATCCGGAGCTGGCCTTTGACGGGGACGCCCAGGCCAACGGCATCGACGACTACATGGTGACGGTGGACGAATACGACAAGATCCTCCAGAGCGTCTACGACAAGGGCTATGTGCTGGTGGACATCGGCGATGTGTGGAGCGAGACCACCGGCGAGGACGGCCAGCCCAAGATGGTGAAGAACACCCTCTATCTCCCGGAGGGGAAAAAGCCCCTGATCCTGTCCTTTGACGACACCAACTACTATGAATACATGCTCTCCAACGGCTTCACCTACAAGCTGGTGCTGGATGAGAACGGCAAGATCGCCTCCTGGGGCAAGGATCCCCAGGGGAATGAGGTGGTCAGCCGGGACCTGGACGCCATCCCCATCCTGGACAAGTTCGTGGAGGAGCACCCGGACTTCTCCCCCTTCGGCGCCAAGGGCTGCCTGAGCCTGACGGGCTATGAGGGCATCCTGGGCTACCGGACCCAGACGGACACCAAGAGCTGGACCGCCGCCCAGGAGGCCAACCGCCAGAAGGAGATCGAGGCGGTGAAGCCCATCATCGCCGAGCTGAAGCGCACCGGCTGGACCTTCGGCAGCCACACCTGGGGCCACATCCGCCTGGGTAGCAAGAGCCTGGAGACCATTCAGGAGGACACCCAGCGGTGGTTCGACGAGGTGGGCAGCCTGGTGGGCCCCACCACCATCCTGTTCTACCCCCACGGGGAGCGGCCCGACGGCAACGACTGGCAGAACACCGGCCCGGTGTTCCGGTATCTCCAGAGCCAGGGCTTCCGGGTGTTCTGCTCCGTGGGCATCGAGAGCTTCAGCTATATCAAGAAGGACATCTGCGCCGTCATCTGTGACCGGCTCCACCCGGACGGCACCACCCTGCGCCATTCCAGAGACCGGTACTTGCAATTTTACGACGCAAAGGATATTATGGATGTAGCGGTCCGTCCCCAGCGGGAGATCGACTGGGCGTAAAGGAGGAGATCCGCCATGAAAAAGCGCATGATCCCCGGCATCGTGCTGTCTGCCCTGGCCGTGTACATGGCGTTTGAGACGGTTCTCTTGTACAACCTCATTACCAGGCCCGACGGCACGTTTATCACCGACGCCGATGTCGCCTTCGGCCTGTACCTCTTCGGCGGACTGCTGGAACTCAATCCCAGTCTCACCTATCCCAACGCGCCGCCCTACCTCTTCGCTCTGTGCGCCGTGACCGCTTTGCTGGCGCTGGCCGCCGTGCTCTGTTTCCGGTGGGCCCGGCGGGGCAAGGCGCGCGGGGACTGAACCGCTTGCCACGAAAGGAGCATTCCCATGACCCGAGACGAATTGAAGGCCGCGGCCGTCGCCATGCTGGACCGGGCCTACATCCCCTACTCCCATTTCCCCGTGGGCGCCGCCCTGGAGTGCAGCGACGGCACGGTGTTCACCGGCTGCAACATTGAAAACGCCGCCTTCGGCCCCACCATCTGCGCCGAGCGCACCGCCATTGCCAAGGCGGTCAGCGAGGGACACCGGGACTTTGTCCGCATCGTCATCGCCGGCCGGAGCGAGGGGCTCTGCGTCCCCTGCGGCACCTGCCGCCAGGTGCTGCGGGAGTTCGCCCCCCACATCGAGGTCATCTGCCTGAACGGCGCCGGGGAGGAGCGGACCTTCACCCTGGAGGAGCTGCTGCCCTACAGCTTCGGCCCGGAGTACCTGCAGTGACGGCTCCCGCCGAGGGGATGCTGCGCATCCTGGAGCTGGAGCCCGTGTCCTTTTTCTGCGGAGAGGTCCTGCCGGAGCCCCAGGTGTGGGTGCTGGCGGAGGACCGGGCCGGGCGTCGTCTCTCCCGCCGGATCCCCGCCGCCAGAGCCGCGGAGCTGGGCCTGGCCCCAGGCGGTCTCTGCCCCCGGTCAGCCCTGTCCCGCTGAATCCAAAAATGCCGCCGGTGCTGAGGCACCGGCGGCATCTGTTTTATACCAGCTTTTCGAAGTAGAAGAAGGTGTCGTCCTCCCCCTTCTTCCGCATACAGGAGGACAGCATCTTGTAGGACGCCTGATTTTCCTTGTAGCACTTGGCCACCACCCGGCTCAGGTGGATCTTGTACAGGCCCCACTCCGCCACGGCGGCGAAGGCCTCGGTGCCGTAGCCGCTGCCGGCGTAGGCCCTGTCGATCCGGCAGCCCAGCTCCGCGCCGCCCCGGCAGTCGAACCGGTACAGCACCGCCTCGCCGATGAGCTTTCCGTCCAGCCGGACGGCGAAGTTCACCGCCTGGCGGTTTTCAAAGTCCCGGGCCGCCACGTCGAAGAAGCTCCGCTCCTCCACCGGGCCGCCCAGGCCGCCCACGTCGTCATAGCCCCACCAGCGGTTCCGGTCCTCATCCAGCACCAGGGCGTTATAGGCGGGGATGTCCGCCTCCGTCAGGGCGGAAAGGGTCAGCCGCTCCGTCTTGAGCTCCGGGATGGCCTTCACATGGCTCAGCAGCTCATTCTTCGGGGCGAAGTAGTATTTGGGCGCCAGCTTGGCCGGGCCGTACTGGAGCTTGGAGGTCCGCAGGCCCTTGTCCGCCGCGTCGTCCTCCCGGTTGATCCACTGGCAGCCGTCGCCGAAGGCGTCGGCAAAGGCCTGGACCAGGGTGGGATACACGCCGGTGTAGGAGTACAGGGCCTTCTCGATGTGGATGATCAGGGTGTCTCCGCACTTCTCCGCCAGGGACAGGGCGATCAGCTTCTCCCCGTCGAACATCCCGCCGGTGAGGAAGAAGGGCTTGCCGGTCATCTTCAGCATCTTCTTGGCCAGTTCCAGCTCGTTTTTGGCCTTGGCATTGTTCTCCTTGGGGAACTCCGCCTCGTAGTCCACCCAGAACTGCTCAATGGCGGGGGCATCCGCCGCCGTCAGGGGACGGAACGCCGCGTCGGGCCACTTGGAGCGGAACTTGTTGATGTGGTTCCGCTGGCCGGAGTACCGCCGCCCGGCGAAGAACTGCAGGTCCTCCCGGTAGTAGACGTAGTCCCGCCAGGTCCGCACATTGCTGACCTGGGCATAGGGATACCGGCTCAGCAGCTTGGCGGCCTTGCACTCCGGCACCACGGAGATCACCGGGGGGATCCCCCGCTCCAGGCAGTCGTTCTCAATGGCCTCCAGCGCCGCATCCTCGTCCCCCTCCGGGCCGGGAACCGGGTAGTCAAAGACCACCTCGCCGTCGCTCTCATTGCGGACCACCAGACAGCCGGCGATCTCCGCCCAGGCCGGATGCAGGGTCTTTCTCCACATGAGCTTGGTGCCCACGGAGTATTCGCACAGGCCGTAGTCGCAGTTCTGATAGTACCGCCGCAGACGGGGCGCATCCTGCTTTGTCACTGGTTTGTAAGCTTGCATACTGTCATTCCTTGTCTTTTTCCACAGGACACGGATCCGCCGTGTCCGCTCAGTTTCTTCCCGGAAAGTATATGCCCCAGGCCGTCGAATCGCAGTCGTTTTCGCAACAGCGCCCCGCCGGCAGGGGAGAAAGCGGCCGCGGGCACCAGCCCGCGGCCGTTGCGTCACGCGTCAGTTCATCTGCTTGCGGCGGCTCAAGTTCATGGTGCCGTCCTGCATGGAGTTCAGGGAGTCCAGGCTCTTGCCGGTGCCCAGGGCCACGCAGCTGATGGCGTCGTCGGCGATCACCGTGTGGATGCCGGTCCGGGCGGTCACCAGCTTGTCAAAGCCGGACACCAGGCTGCCGCCGCCGGTCATGACGATGCCGTTGGTGGAGATGTCCGCCACCAGCTCCGGCGGCGTCCGCTCCAGCACGGAGTGGATGGCCTCCATGATCCGCTCTACCGGCTCCTCGAAGGCGTCCATCATCTCCGTGGAGCTGACGGTGACCACCTTGGGCAGGCCGGTCAGCAGGCAGCGGCCCTTCACGTCCATGGTCTCCTCCTCGTCCTTGGGGAAGACGCAGCCGATCTGCTTCTTCATCTCCTCGGCAGTCCGCTCGCCCACCAGCAGGTTGTGCTTGCGGCGCATATACTTCACCACGGCCTCGTTCAGCTGGTCGCCGGCGATTTTGATGGAGGCGCTCTCCACCACGCCGGAGAGGGAGATGACGGCGATGTCGGCGGTGCCGCCGCCGATGTCCACCACCATATGGCCGTCGGGCTGGGTGATGTCGATGCCGGCGCCGATGGCGGCGGCCACGGGCTCTTCAATGAGGTAGACCTTCCGGGCGCCGGCCTGGATGCCCGCGTCGATGACGGCGCGCTCCTCGACCTCGGTGATGCCGGAGGGCACGCAGATGATGACCCGGGGCTTGAAGAAGGACACGCCGGCCACCTTGTGGATGAACTCCCGCAGCATCCGCTCCGTCATGTCGTAGTCGGAGATGACGCCCTCCCGCAGGGGGCGGATGGCAATGATGTTGCCGGGGGTCCGGCCCAGCATGGCCTGGGCCTCAGCGCCCACTTTCAGCAGCTTGCCTGTGGTCTTGTCCATGGCCACCACAGAGGGCTCGTTCAAAACGATGCCCTTTCCCTTCACATATACCAAAACCGATGCGGTACCCAGATCGATACCGATATCCTTCGTCATGGACATACTGATTCCACCTCATCTGTTCTTTCTGTCTTATAGTATAAGCGGATTTTCCCGCTGACAATCATACAGCTTTTATTATACTGACAGCTTCTTGGGAATGCAATACAAATTTGTGAACATTTTCCACGGAATCAGGCATTTTTCGCCGGGACGGCGGCCTTTTCCAGAGGCGTCAGGGCCACGGCGGCGCAGACCACGTCCGCAGCTCCGGCCTCCCGCAGCACCCGGACGCACTCCGCCAGGGTGGCGCCGGTGGTGCAGATGTCGTCGATCAGCAGGATCCGGCGGTCCCGGACCGCCGCCGGGTCCGGCGCCGTGTAGACGCCCTGCACATTGGCCCGGCGCTGGGCGGACTCCTTCAGCCCCGACTGGGCGGGGTTGTGGACAGTCTTGCGCAGCAGCGGCAGGGGCTTGGTGTCCCACAGGCGGCAGGCGCTCTCCGCCAGCAGACGGGCCTGGTCATAGCCCCGCTGCCGCAGCCGCTTTGCGCTGACCGGCACCCAGGTGACGGTGTCGAACGCCCCGGCAAAGTGCTCCGCCGCGCACTGGGCGATCAGCTCCCCCAGCGGCGTGGCGGCGGAGGACATCCCCTGGAATTTGAAGCGGTGGAGGCCCTCCCGGGCCAGGTCCCGGTACCACAGGGGCGCGGCGCAGCGAAAGCCGTCTGGGCCCAGACGCAGGGCGTCATCCCCCTCTGTCCAGGGGAGGGCCTTTTGGCAGGCTTCGCAGATGCCCGGGGCGTCCAGGACGCGGCCGCAGAAGGGGCACTTGGGCGGGAAGAGGAGGTCCAGAAAGCTGGAAAACAGCTTCATCGCTTCTTCCCCTTTCGCGGATACGGTGTCCGAACATCCGTCAACCCCAACAGATAGTCCATGCTGACACCATAGTATTCCGCCAGCTTCACAGCCAGCCGCAGGGGCAGTTCCCGCTCTCCCCGTTCATATTTAGAATAGAGTGATTGATCGCACAGCAAATATTCCGCAATCTGTTTTTGCTTCAGGTCTTGATCCTCACGCAGATCCCGAATCCGCAAATTCATTTTCATCACCGAAGTGATTTTATGCTTAGGACATATTGTACTGCGCTATATTGGACTATTTGTCCATTTTTATGCTGCGATCTTCGTTCAAAACAAAAGCCACCCGTTTGGGTGGCGAAAATCAGCCATGTTGATGGCTGGGCAGATGCACCCCCCATTTCTCTTTTGGTCTTGCCAAAAGAGAAACGGGCCGTGCACGGTCCAAAGAGAAAAAACGCCTTGACGCGCTCCGGCACGTTCGTGCCTCCGCGCTATACGGGGGTCGGCGTGAGATGGTGCCTGCGGGTTTGCGATGACTTTCCGACGGGCGCGGCGTGGTACAGCGGAGACTTGACAGTTGATTCCCGCGGCGCGGGTACCGACGAAAATCGGGTTGCAAGAACGCATTTGACCAGCTCCTCTTTCCGCGCGTTCCGCTTCGCTACGCGCTCCTCTGGCGGTCGTGGCGGCTTGTACCAGCGGGCGGACGAGGGCGTCCGCCCCTACACTACAGCCTTCCGCATTCCCGTAGGGGCCGATGCCCTCATCGGCCCGTTGCACCAGTTTCCGCGCAGGACAGCCAGCGGCAGCGAAAAGAGAAGCAGCTCAATGCGACGACCACCCCGACAAGGTCGGCACCATCCGCCACGGGACGGCAGTTGGGGGAATCGCAGAAGAGAATAGCGTGCCCGAAGGCCAGGCAAAATCGGCGCTTGCACCGATACGCCGACCCCCGTCGCGCGGAGGGCCACTGCACCGGAGCGCGCCTAAGCGATTTTTTCTCTTCCACCGGGCGCGGCGCATTCTCTTTTTGTCAAGAACAAAAAGAGAATGGGGGGCGCACCCCTGTGGAAACAGCCCCCTAGTGGGAACCAGACCCCCGAGGCCGCCGTCCGGCGGCCCTTATCCCTCCGGCGGCATCGCCGAATGCGCCAGCCTCCACCGGAGCCCCGAGTACCGCCGCTGCTGGCGGTCATTGGCCGCCATGGCCCGGATGGCCGCGTCATCCCCCACCACGATCAATAGCTCCCGGGCCCGGGTCAGGGCCGTGTACAGCACCCCCCGCACCATCAGGGACGGCGCCGCCGGCATAGCCGCCAGCACCACGCACCGGTACTCGCTGCCCTGGGCCTTGTGGACCGTCATGGCGTAGGCCAGGTCGATCTCCCCCAGCATCTCCAGCGTATAGGTGGCGATCCGGTCGTCGAAGTTCACCACCAGCAGCTCCCCGGAGGGATCGATCTCTAGGATCTTCCCCACGTCTCCGTTGAACATCCCGGTGCCCGCGGTACCGTCAGGCCGCTCCCACACCACGTCGTAGTCGTTCCGGGTCTGCATGATCCGGTCCCCGGTGCGGAACACCCGCTCCCCCCACTGGATCTCCCGCTTGTCCGCCGCCGGCGGATTCAACGCCGCCTGGAGACAGCGATTCAGGTTCTCCGTGCCGCTGGGGCCCTTCCGGGTGGGGGAGAGCACCTGGATCTGGTCCGCCGGGATGCCCATGTGGTCCGGCAGCCGGGTCTTGCACAGCTCCACCACCGTGGAGAGGGTCCGCTCCCCGTCCCGGCGGCAGAGGAAGAAGAAGTCCCCCTGGTTGTTGGCCAGCTGGGGCGGCTGGCCCAGGTTCACGGCGTGGGCGTTGCGGATGATGGCGGACTGCTCCGCCTGGCGGAACACCTCCCGGAGGAACACCGTCTCCACCTTTCCGCTGCGGATCAGGTCGGAGAACACGTTCCCCGCCCCCACGGAGGGCAGCTGGTCCGCGTCCCCCACCAGCACCAGCCGGGTGCCGGGCCGCAGGGCCCGCAGCAGGGCGGAGAACAGCGCCAAATCCACCATGCTCATCTCGTCCACAATCACGGCGTCCGCCTCCAGCGGCTCCTTCTCCGTTTTTTGGAAGGTCACCTGATGGGTGGCGTCGTTCCAGCTCATTCCCAGCAGCCGGTGGACCGTCTGGGCCTCCATGCCGGTGAGCTCGCTCATCCGCTTGGCCGCCCGGCCGGTGGGGGCCGCCAGCACGATCTCCAGCCCCATCTTTCGGAACAGGGCCACGATGCCCCGGACGGTGGTGGTCTTGCCGGTGCCGGGTCCGCCGGTGAGGATCAGCACGCCGCACCGGGCCGCCAGCTCCACCGCCTGCCGCTGCTGGGGGGCGTAGGTGATGCCCTGTTGGGCCTGGATCTCGTCCACCGCCCGGTCCGCCTGGCGGCTGCGGTCCGTGTCCGCCGCCAGCAGCCCCGCCATCCGGATGCAGGCGGACTGCTCCGCCTCCCACAGCCGCCGGAGGTAGCAGGCCTCCACATTGGCCACCTGCTCCTGGACCACGGCCCCCCGGTCGATGAGGCTGTCCAGTGCCTGCTCCACCAGATCCGCCGGACAGTCCAGCAGCTGGACCGTGGCGGCGATCAGCTTGTTCCGGGGCAGGAACA
Source organism: Candidatus Oscillibacter excrementavium (assembly GCA_019118505.1). Taxonomy (GTDB): domain Bacteria; phylum Bacillota; class Clostridia; order Oscillospirales; family Oscillospiraceae; genus Oscillibacter; species Oscillibacter excrementavium. The sequence goes on along the minus strand of DWYU01000168.1, from coordinate 9,865 downwards.
CGTGGCCGTTGTTCTCGTTGTGGCTCAGCTCAAAGGTCACCGCCGCCTGGAGCCGCTGGTCGCTGTCCGCCGCCAGCCCCATGCCCATGGCCATCTGGTCCGTGACGGAGAAGGCCACGCCGCAGGCCTCGCCGGAGAGCAGATAGGGGTTCTCCCGCACCTTCTCCAGCGCCGCGTCGCCATACTGCCGCCGCAGCTCCATGGCCAGGATGGGAGGCAGCTCGTACTGGGCCAGAAAGGCCATCAGCCGCCGCAGCCCCATGTGCTGGCGGAAGCTCCCGGCGATCTCCTGGGCCTTCCGGGCGGTGATGCCCTTCAGGGTGGTGAGCCGCTCCGGCTCCCGCTCCAGGATGTCCAGGGTCTCCGGCCCGAACCGCTCCACAATCCGCCGGGCGGTGGCGGGCCCCACCCCTTTACAGACGCCGGAGGACAGATAGCTGAAGATCTCCTCCTCGTCCTCCGGCAGGCTCCGCTCCAGTTCCACCACCCGGACCTGCTCCCCGTGCTGGGGGTGGGTCTCCCGGGTGCCGGAGACGGCCAGGTGCTCCCCCGGCGCCACGCAGGGGATGCAGCCCACCACGGTGATCACCTCGCCCTCCTCCGTCAGAAGGCGCAGGACCGTATAGCCGTTTTCGGCGTTTTGAAAAATGACGCTATGTACCGTCCCCTCGCAGGTGACCAGTTCTTCCATACTCTCCCTCTTTTGTACAGTGGTCTTTCAGCCCTGATCCAGCCGGATCACGGCGCCGTCCGTCAGGGCCACGCCCTGCTCCCGCTCCGCCAGATACGCTGCCAGGGCCCGGGCGTCGGCGGTCATGCCGCAGTCCGCCAGCAGGATCCTGGCTCCCGGCAGGCGGTTTTTCAGCCGCCGCAGCTCCCGCACGTCCGCCTCCATGGCCAGGGCCTCGCCCCGCAGGGGCAGCACCAGCAGCAGGCCCGGGATGGCCGGTCGCCCGGCCCGGAAAAAGGCCCCCGCCACGATCCACACCAGGGTGGTGACGCCCACCGCGGAGAGGAACGCGATCAAACCGTCTTGCAGCAATGTCATCGCAAATCACCTCGGGACATTGTATGCACAGGGGCGGATCCGGTGTTCCGGGGCGGAACGGGGAAGATTTCCCCCAGGGGAAATGGGCGGGCCGCCGGACGGCGGCCATTGGGTGCCGGCTCCCGCCGGGGGCATTGTCCATGCGGGATGCGCCCCCCATTGTCGTCGTCGCAAAGTCCGCTAAGCTCCGTTTCCGCCTGCGGCGAAAACTGCGCCCGCTCCCTTGCTCCTCCTCTCCCCACCGCGCGGGGCGCGGCGGGGGCCCCATATAGAGACATCAAAAAGAAAATGCGCCGCGCCCGGTGGAAAAGAAAAAATGTTCGGCGGGTCGGTCTGCGCAGGCGCAGACCTCCTGCCGCCGGCGGGGGATGGTTGGCGGTCCCACGCGGCGGTCAGGGACGGAAACGCGCCGCCCTTGGGGAAACCTTCGGCCCGGGGAGGTCTGGGATACATCCTGCGTCTCTTTTCGCTGCCGCTGGTCCAGTGGTTGATGGGGCTTCTGCAACGGGCCGATGAGGGCATCGGCCCCTACGGATGGGTTGGCTCCCCCTTCCGCTCTGTAGGGGCGGATGCCCTCATCCGCCCGCCGGTACAAGCCCCCTACGACCGCCCGGGGAGCGCGTAGCGAAGCGGAACGCGCGGAAAGAGAAGCAGCTCAAATGCGTCCTTGCACCCCGTTGACCTCCGCACCATCCGCCACGGGACGGCAGTTGCAAACTTGCAGAAGGCCCAAGCGTGCCCGAAGGCCAGCCCAAATCGACGCTTGCACCGATACGTCGACCCCCGTCGCGCGGAGGGCCACTGCACCGGAGCGCGCCAACGCTTTTCTCTTTGGACCGTGCACGGCCCGTTTCTCTTTTGGCAAGACAAAAGAGAAATGGGGGGTGCATCCCGCTGGACAAGCCCCCTGCGGGAGCAGAATCCCCCGTGGCCGCCGTTCGGCGGCCCATCTCAGGTTACCTCCGCTTGTCGCTGCGCCCCACCAGATAGTCGATGGTGACCCCAAAGTGGTCCGCCAGCTTCCAGGCATTTTCCAAATTAGGGAGGTTGACCCCACCTTCAAATTTCTGGTAGTGCTGTTCCACGATCCCAATCGCCTCAGCAACCTGAACCTGGGTCTCCTTTTTCTCCTTGCGCAATTCTCGCAATCTTTCTTTCAAAAGCATTTCTATTCCTCTTGACACACCAAATTAACTGTGTTATCTTTTTATTATAGCACAGCGAAAATGGTGTTTCTTAGAAAGGTGGTCTATCAAATGTCCGACTTCATGAAATGGCTCCACGAGCACTATATCAAGCCCTATCTGGACACTGTCCCAGTGGGCGACTATAGCTTCCACATGGATATGATTCATAACGAGTTGGGCTATCACGCCTTGGAAAGCTATGAAAAGAACCTGGAGTTCACCGCCATCCACGCCTTCCTGCTGGGCCTGCGCACCGGCCGGGGCCTGCCCCGGGAGTGATTCACCGTCCGATGCCCAGCTCCCCCAGGATGGCTTCCTCCCGCGCCCGCATCTGGGCCTTCTGGGGCCCCTCGTCCAGGTGGTCGTACCCCAGCAGGTGCAGCACCGAGTGCACCACCAGATACGCCAGCTCCCGCCGGTTGGAGTGGCCGTACTCCTTGGCCTGGGCCGCCACGTGCTCCATGGAGATCACCATGTCCCCCAGGGGCACCAGGCCGGTGCCCGGGTCCGCGTCCTCGGCCCCCGGCAGCTGGCCGGGCGTCAGGTCGAATTCCGGAAAGCTCAGCACGTCCGTGGGCCGGTCCACCTGCCGCATCTCCCGGTTGATGGCGTGGATGCCGCTGTCGTTGGTCAGCAGCACGTCCACCTCGCAGGGGAAGTCCACCCCCTCCGCCGCCAGGGCCGTGCGGATGACCTTGCGGATGAGGGCGCAGTTGCCCTCGCTGGCGGCGCCGGGCACGTCCGCCGTGACGGGGATATAGTGCCGCTTCGCCATCACTTCCGCCCCTTTCCGCCGTTTTTCGCGGTCTCATACCGCTCATAGGCCTCCACGATCCGCTGGACCATCACGTGGCGGACCACGTCGGCGTTGGTCAGCTCGCAGATGCCGATGCCCTCCACGTCCCGCAGGACCCGCATGGCCTCCTTCAATCCGGAGGCCTTGCCGTCCGGCAGGTCGATCTGGGTCACGTCGCCGGTGATGACGATCTTGGACCCAAAGCCCAGCCGGGTCAGGAACATCTTCATCTGCTCCCGGGAGGTGTTCTGGGCCTCGTCCAGGATGATGAAGCTGTCGTCCAGGGTCCGGCCCCGCATATAGGCCAGGGGGGCCACCTCGATATTGCCCCGCTCCAGATACTTCTGGTAGGTCTCCGCCCCCAGCATATCGAAGAGGGCGTCGTACAGGGGCCGCAGGTAGGGGTCCACCTTCGACTGTAAATCGCCGGGCAGGAAGCCCAGCCGCTCGCCGGCCTCCACCGCCGGGCGGGTCAGGATGATGCGGTTCACCTGCTTGTCCCGGAAGGCCTGGACGGCGGCGGCCACGGCCAGATACGTCTTGCCGGTGCCCGCCGGGCCCACGCCGATGGTGACGGTGTTCTTCAGGACGGACTTGATATACTCTTTCTGGCCGATGGTCTTGGGCTTGATGGGCCGGCCCTTGGCGGAGATGCACAGTACGTCGCCGGTGAGCTCGGTGATCTGGGCCTCCTTGCCGCTGCGCACCAGGCCGATGACGTAACGGACATTCTGCTCGCCGATGGGCTCCCCCCGGGAGGAGAGGGTCAGCAGGGTCTGGATGGCCTTCACCGCCAGCATGGTGTCCTCCGGCTCGCCCTCCACCCGGATCTCTCCGTCCCGGTTCACCACCGTCACGTGAAATTCCTGCTCCAGCAGGCGGATATTGCTGTCAAAGGAGCCAAAGATGTTCACGGCCTGCTCCAGCCGCTCGATGCTGATTCGCTGTTCCAAGGTATCACTCCTGTATCTTCCGGGCATCAGCCGCCCGGTTCTTCTGTGGGCTCTGTGTAGATGGGTACGGTCTGGCCGATCTGCTCCACGCACTCCGCCGACAATGTCACCAGCAGTCCATCCGCCGTCTGGCGGGTGGTGCACAGGGTGGAGCTGACGGTGCCGTAGGGGTCCACCAGGGTGTGGAGATACTCCGTGAGGATCTCCTCCCCCCGCGCCTCCGCCTGGGCGGCGGAAACTTGCGCGGCGACCGGCTCGTAATACCGATAGGTCTCCACCACCGCCGTCACCGGCAGCGGCAGGCCGAACAGGGACCACTGGGTCCTGTTGGTTATTTTATCATAGTTTCCCGTCCCGATGCTACTGTTTGAGAAGAATTTTACCCGATTTGTCCCAAAGACCAGGGACAGGCCGTGCCGCTCCTCTCCGGTGTACTGCTTTTCCTCCACCGTCAGGGGGACGACGGTGGAGAGGGTGTACCAAGTCCGGGCCTCCACGGTCCCCATGCCCGCCATCACCCGGGCCCCCACGGTCTCCGTGTCCTCCACGCCGGAGATCAGCAGCTCCCCCGCCTCCACGGAGGAGCCCGGCAGCACGCACTTCACGCCGTCCAGGGCCTGCACCTCCAGCACCAGGCCGCCCCGGCGGGCCACCACGTTGGCGGGTTCCCGCTCGTTCACCGGCTCCGGCACCTCCTCCCGCTCCTGGACCTCCACATAGGCCCGGCAGCCGGAGACGTTCACGGTGATCCACACCAGCTCCGGGATGTCCAGCAGCACATGGTTGCGGATGTCCTCCGTGTCCAGGGAGATGCCGAAGGTCCCGATGGTGACCCCCTGCCGCTGGAGGGCGCGGAGGATCTCCTCCTCCGTCACCCACACATTGCCCTCCACGGTGAAGTCCCAGATGAAAAAGGAGCCGAAAAACAGCATCGTCCCGCACAGCAGCGCCCCGGCCGCCAGGGCGTGCCGCCGCCGGAACCGGCCCAGGAAGAAGGGCACCCCCTCCTTCCGCACCACCGTCAGCGTGCAGTCCAGCTGCTTCACCGCCCGGCGCAGAACATAGAAATCCCGGCGGCTCATCCGGCAGGTGAAGGCGGTGTCGGACTCCCAGGCCATGTCCCAGAAGGCCAGATTCCGGGCCCCGCACAGGTTCAGCACCCGCTCCGGGAAGGGCGTCTCCACCCGGATACGGACCTGGCCCTGCAGGCGGTTGACGATCTGATTCAGCACGGTCTCACCTCACCCACTCCACGGCGGCGATGCTCCCGCCGATCCGCAGCTCCTCTGCCGTCATGGCCAGCAGGGCCAGCCCCTCTCCCCGGACCCGCAGCACGCCGCCGGTGGTGTTCACGTCGATCTGCGCCTCGCTGTAGGACAGGATGCCCGTGTGATGCTCCAGATACAGCTGGCGGCTGCCCACCATTTCCAGATGGGGCAGGCCCGCCACCAGGTCCGCCGGCAGATCAAACAGCTCCGCCACCGTGTCCAGCACGCCGCCGTTCCGGTCCCTTCGATTCCGTTCCATACGTTCACCTCTTTGGAACTGTATGCGGAAAAGGGACAGAACTTGCGTGTCCATGCCGGAGTACTTTTCCCCAGGCCCGTCAGGCGTCCTGGGAGCCAGGCCAAAAAGAGTATACAAATTTGGCCGTTGACAAATCATTATAATTTATATACAATGGCCAAAACGCTCAAACCAGCCATATTGTCCGCATCATCTGACCAGATCACGAGAGGAAAGGGAGGGCTCCGCCATGACGTTCACGCCATTCTGGCTCACCCGGTTCACCTTTGCCAACATGAACCCCTTCACCGGCTTCGACGCGTTCCTGCTGCACAACCTCTTCTGGCTGGCCGTCGGGGCCGGTCTCCGCCTGCTGATCTCCAGAAAGCTGCCCGCCCGGATCGTGGGGCTCGTCCTGGCGCTGGGTTGGGTGATTCTGGAAATCATTGCAGATTTCGCCGTGCGGACTGAGATCGGCTACCCGCTGACGGAATTGTCCGTCACCTGGGGTCCCCGGTTCCTGATGGCCACGCTGGGATTCCTGCTGTCCTGCCTGGTCTGCCGCCTGCTGAAAAAACGTCTCCTGACCTGATCGCCGTCCCCCGCCGATTGGCGGGGGACATTTTGTCCCCGCTCCGCATACCATCCCCTCCCGCCGCATAGGGTGTTGGGGGGTGATGGAGATGCGGATCCGATGGCGGATACTGGCCTGCCTGTGTTTGTGCGGCCTGCTGGTGTGGTTCCTGGCGGGCTCCGACCATGTGCGGGCCGTGATGCAGGAGGGGCTGGCCCTCTGTGCGCGGTCCGTCATCCCGTCGCTCTTTCCCTTTATGGTGGTCACCTCCCTGCTGCTGTCGCTGGGGCTGGGTGAGCTGGCCGCCCCCTGGCTGGCGGGGCTGATGGAGCCGCTGTTCCGCGTCCCCGGCGCCGGCAGCGCGGCGCTGCTGCTGGGGCTCATCGGGGGCTATCCCATCGGCGCCCAGACGGCGGCAGAGCTCTATCGCGGCGGGCTGGTCACCCGGGCGGAGGCGGAGCGGCTGCTGGCCTTCTGCAACAACTCCAACCCGGTGTTTCTCATCAGTGTGCTGGGAGCGGGGGTATTCGGCAGCGTGCGGGCCGGGGTCTGGCTGTGGCTGATCCACGTGCTCTCCGCCCTGCTGACCGGGCTGGTCTTTCGGGGGACAGGCGCGGACGCCCGCGCCTGCCGGACCGCGAAGCGGCCGGTCTTTCGGGCCGCAGGGCTGATCCCCGCCTTTGTGGGGGCCGTCCGCTCCTCCGTCTCCGGGATGCTGTCCGTGTGCGGGTTTGTGCTGTTCTTCTATGTGCTGGCCCAGCCCCTGGCCGCCTTGGGCGGGCGGCTGGGGCCCTGCCTGGTGGGGATCACGGAGCTCTTCTCCCTGACGCCGCTGCTGACGCCGGACGCCTTCGGCTTTGTCCTGGCGGCGGGGGCCGCCGGGTGGGGCGGCGTCTCCGTGCTGTGCCAGACCCTGGCGGTGCTGGAGGGCAGCGGCCTGCGGCTGCGGAACTGCCTGCTGGGCAAGGCGGTGCAGTCCGCCTTCTCCCTGCTGCTGGCCGCCTTGCTGGCGGGATATGTGCTGGGATGAAAAGAGCCTCCCTGCTGCCGGGCAGCAGGGAGGCTCTTCTCTGTTGTCTTGTCGTCAGGTCCCGCTCAGGCAGCGGCTCACCGCTGGCCCTTGTCGTAGGGGATGCCCTCCGCCTTGGGGGCGCGGGACTTCTGAGAGGTGAAGGCCAGCACCACCAGGGAGATGATATAGGGCAGCATGTTGTACACGGAGCTGGGCAGGTTCAGGCTGCTCAGCAGATCGAAGCCGCTGTACACATTGCCCAGGGCCCGGAAGAAGCCGAACAGCAGCGCCGCCAGAGCGATGCGGGTGGGCTTCCACTGGCCGAAGATCATCACCGCCAGAGCCAGGAAGCCGAAGCCGGCCACGCCGTTTTCGAACTTCCACTCGCTGACGCCGGCGATGATATACACGATGCCGCCCAGGCCGCCCAGCACGCCGGAGATCAGCACACCGGCATAGCGCATCCGGTAGACGTTGATGCCCACGGAGTCCGCCGCCTGGGGATGCTCGCCGCAGGCCATCAGGCGCAGGCCGAAGCGGGTCTTGTACAGCACCACGTAGGCGATCACCAGGGCGATCACCGCCAGCAGCATACACCAGTTGAACTCAAAGCTGCCGATGTTCACCAGGAAGGCCTTCCGCCCGTCCAGATACTGGATGGTGGAGGACACGTTGTCCGGATTGGCGGAGGTGTTCATGGCTTTCACGAACACGGTGGCCGCGGCGGTGCCCAGCAGGTTCATGGCCGTGCCCACCAGGGTCTGGTCCGCCTTGAAGTTCACGGCCGCCACCGCCAGCAGCAGGGAGTAGATCATGCCCAGCAGGATGCTGGCCAGCACCGTCAGCAGCACCACCACAACGGCGGAGGTACCGGCGGGCAGGAACTTCATCATCAGCGCGCCGCCCAGGGCGCCCATGACCATGATGCCCTCCAGGCCGATGTTGATGACGCCGGAGTGCTCCGAGAAGCAGCCGCCCAGGGCCACCAGCAGCAGAACGGAGGCGAAGATCAGCGTGTATTGCAGCAGCAGTAACATTACGCCTCTCCTCCTTTCTCAGCGCCGGCTTGGCCCCTCTTGGCCCGGCGCTTTTCCTCCCGCCGGTCCAGCCAGCCGTTCATGGACACCTTGAAGAACAGCACGAAGCCGCACAGATAGATGATCAGCGCGGAGATCAGGTCGGAGATCTGGGCGGAGTACATGGTCTTGTCCACGTAGGCGCCGCCGTTGGTGATGTGCTGGATGAAGTAGGAGGAGAAGATGGCCCCGATGGGATTCAGCCCGCCCAGGAAGGCGGCGGCAATGCCGTTGAAGCCCATGGCGGGCACCGCGGACTGGGTGGTCTGCCACTGTTCGAAGCCGGAGAGGAACAGCGTGGCCGCGCCCATGCCGGCGAGGCCGCCGGCGATAGCCATGGTCAGGATGATGTTCCGCTTCTCCTTCATGCCGCAGTACTGGGCGGCATACTTGTTGCAGCCGGTGGCCCGCAGTTCATAGCCCAGCTTGGTCTTTGCCAGCAGCACCCAGATGCCCACCGCCACCAGTACCGTCAGGGGCAGGGCAATGGTCACATACTGGTTGTCGGAGAACAGCGCCCCCAGGCCCAGAGAGGGCATGATGGCGTCGGGATTGGTGCTCTCCAGGGTGTAGGTATAAGGGCTGGCGGTCTCCTTCACCTTGGTCAGCAGGGCATTCACCAGATACAGGCTGATCCAGTTCAGCATGATGCAGGAGATGACCTCGTTCACGTTGCGGTAGGCCTTCAGGATGCCGGAGATGGCGCCCAGCACCGCGCCGGCGGCAATGGCCGCCAGCAGGCAGACGTACCAGGGCATCCCCAGTCCCAGGGCCACGTACAGGGAGGCGCCGGCGCCCACCACATACTGGCCGGCGGCGCCGATGTTGAACAGGCCCACCTTATAGGCGAACAGCACCGACAGGCTGCACATCAGCAGCGGCGCCGTCTTTACCAGGGTGTTGCCGAAATAGCGCAGCCGGGCGGCGGCGCTGGGATAGTACAGGAAATTCTCCACAATGGTGCGGATGGCCTCCCACGCCCCGGCGGGGTTGATCAGCAGCAGCACGATGTAGCCGATCAGCAGGCCCAGCAGGATACACAGCAGAGATGCCAGCAGGGACTGCACCCTCTGGTTCCGCAGGAGGGGTGTCTTTTCTGATCTCATAGTCACTCAAGCTCCCTTCCGTTTGGCGCCGGCCATATACAGGCCCATCTCTTCCGCCGTGGTGGTCTTGGGATCCAGCTCGCCCACGATCTCGCCCTCGTAGATCACCAGGATCCGGTCGGACAGGGCCATGACCTCGTCCAGCTCCAGGCTCACCAGCAGCACGGCCTTTCCGGCGTCCCGCTGGGCCACGATCTGCTTGTGGATATACTCGATGGCGCCCACGTCCAGGCCCCGGGTGGGCTGCACGGCGATCAGCAGCTCCGGGTCCTTGTCGATCTCCCGGGCGATGATGGCCTTCTGCTGGTTGCCGCCGGACATGCTGCGGGCCACGGTGATGGCCCCCTGGCCGGAGCGGACGTCATACTGATCGATCAGCCGGTTGGCGTACTCCCGGATAGCCTTCCGCTTCAAAAAGCCCGCCTTGCTGACGAACTGGGGCTCAAAGTACCGCTGGAGCACCATATTGTCCTCCAGGGTGTAGTCCAGCACCAGGCCGTGCTTGTGCCGGTCCTCCGGGATGTGGCTCATGCCCAGCAGAGACCGCTGCCGGATGGGTGCGTGGGTGATGTCCTGGCCGCAGAGGGTGATCTTGCCGGACTCCAGG
>DWYU01000167.1 GCA_019118505.1 Candidatus Oscillibacter excrementavium | reverse complement strand
GCTTTCGCCGGGGCCCCTTCGTTTCGGTTCGGTTGTCTGCGGAATCCTCACAGGGCCGCCATCTGCTGTGCCACGCTCTCCTCGCAGCTCCGCTGGGCCTGGAGGGTCTTGTCCATCAGCTCCTCCAGCGTCCAGCCCAGCCGTTCGGCTCCGGTCTTGATGACGTCCCGGGAGCAGCCGGCGGCGAACTTCTTATCCTTGAACTTCTTCTTCAGGGAGCTGACCTCCATGTCCTGGCAGCTCTTGCTGGGGCGCATCAGGGCGGCGGCGCCGATGAGGCCCGTCAGCTCGTCGGCGGCGAAGAGGACCTTCTCCATCTCGTGGGTGGGCTCCACGTCGGAGCACAGGCCGTACCCGTGGCTGCACACGGCGTGGATGAACTCGTCGCTGCACCCGATCTCCGCCAGCAGCTCCGGCGCCTTTTTGCAGTGCTCCTCCGGCCACTTCTCAAAGTCCACGTCGTGGAGCAGACCCACCGTGGCCCAGAAGTCCGCGTCCTCTCCATAGCCCAGTTCATTGGCGTACCAGCGCATGACGCCCTCCACCGTCAGGGCGTGCTGGATGTGGAAGGGCTCGGCATTGTACTTGCGCAGCAGGGCCAGGGCCTGCTCTCTTGTGGGACATGCTTTCATGAATGATCTCTCCTTTTTGCAAAATCCAAACCGTTATCCGTTGGCGTCCCGGGGGTCCGAGTCGCCGTCCAGGGTGACGAAGTAGTCGTAGTAGGGCAGCAGGAAGGTGAAGCCCCGCTTTAAATGATCCACGATGTCCCGGCTGAACAGCTCGTCCGTCAGCTGGTCGCTGTGGGTGATGGAGAAGGTCTTGGCCTGATACCAGGGCTCCAGCAGTTTGGACGGTGCCTGGGACCGGGGCCGCTTGTAGTCCTCCGTCTCCAGCACAAACTCCTTCTGCCGCCGGAGCTTCCGCATCAGCTTCTCCATGGTGTCCGGGTCCCGGTCGATCCGGGCCCGGAGCTTGGCCATGGTGACGGGCCGGGGCATATAGTACCCCATGCCGTAGGTCCAGCCCTCCGGCATCAGCTCGAACCAGAAGGTGGGATGGGCCGTCCACTCCTCCGAGGGCTGCTCAATGGAGAACCACAAACTCTCCTTGTAGGGCCCCCGGCCGTGGAGCCGCCGCACGTCCCGGTAGATCCGGGTCACCTTCCGCATGAGGCCCAGGTCCGGCCGCTTGGCGGCGAGGAAGTCGTAGAGCTCGTCCCCCAGTTCCCGCATGGGTTGGTAAAAGTGGGTCAAATAGATGTCCTTGTGGGCCTCGAACCAGGTCCGCTCGTTGTTGAAGCGGATGCCCCACATGAAGTCCACGGTCTCGTCTGTAAATCCGGTAAACATGGTGTTCCTCCCGCCGGGTTTTCAAAATCGGAATTCAGTATAGCACATTTTCCCGGCCGGGAAAAGAGGGAGACCGCAGATTTTCCCGCAGTCTCCCTCCCGGTCTCCCCTCACAGGGCCCGCTCCAGCAGGGCCATCAGCTGGTCCGCCTGGCGGTAGGATTCCTCCCCCAGCGCCTTCAGCAGCCGCCCCAGGCAGGGGTCCGTGGTCTCCTCCCCCGCCCGCAGGTAGTTCATGCCGTTGCAGGCCTCCACGTGGTATCGCTCCCGCAGGGCGGGGCACCAGCTGCCCATGGGGATCCGGCCGCTGGCCACGGCGGGGCGGTAGCAGGTGCCGGTGATGAGGTAGTAGGCTGTCATCAGCCGCTTCGCCGCCGCGCCGGAGACGTTCGCCAGGTCCCGCAGGGTCCCCCGGGCAAAGGCCGGCGCCCGCCGGGCCAGGGCCTGATACGTCCGCCGGTCCGCCAGTTCCGCCTCGATGAACCCCTCGATCACCCCCAGGTCCTCCCGGGCGGCGGTGCCCATGCAGCAGGGATCCCGTTCCGCGCCAGGCAGGGTGTCCACAGCGGTGTCCGCCGCCGGCTGGGAGACCGCCGGGGCAGTACCGGCGGCCAATGCCGCCATGGCGGGGGCCGCGTCCTGCCGCAGGTCGGGATAGGGCTCCAGCTCCGGGGCCACCCGCTGCCAGATCTGGTCGTATTTGCGGAAGTCGTAGGCCTCCGGGGTATGTATGGTCTGTTCCATCCAGGTCCCTCCTTTTCCCGCCATCGTATGTGTCCATGGAAAAAATGGTGAATGTTGCAAATGTCACATGAATGAATTTCGCCACCGGGTTAAAATATCCTTGGAAGAGAATTCCCATTTTCATTGCTTTTTCCCGCTCTTTCTGCTAGAATAGGGAAACTGTGAGTAGATTTACCTGATTTACCAGCAAAGGAGGTTCCGTATCATGCTGGAACTGAAACATATCAGCTATGCCGTCCGGGAGGGCGACAGCGAGCTGGGGATTCTGAATGATATTTCCCTGAACATCGACGACCACCGGCTGGTGGTGTTCACCGGCCCCAACGGCGGCGGCAAGACCACCCTGGCCAAGATCATCATGGGTCTGGTGAAGCCCACCGGCGGTCAGATCATCTGGAACGGCCAGGACATCACCGACCTGGGCATCACCGAGCGGGCCCGCCTGGGCATCAGCTACGGCTTCCAGCAGCCCCCCCGGTTCAAGGGGCTGACGGTCCGCAACCTGCTGACCATCGCCTCCGGGAACGAGAAGCTGTCCAAGGACCAGTGCTGCCAGTACCTGACGAAGGTGGGCCTGTGCGCCAACGACTATCTGGACCGGGAGGTGGACGCCTCCCTCTCCGGCGGCGAGGTGAAGCGCATCGAGATCGCCACCATCCTGGCCCGGGGCAGCCAGCTGATGATCTTCGACGAGCCGGAGGCGGGCATCGACCTGTGGAGCTTCGCCCGGCTGACGGAGACCTTTGAGCAGATCCACGCCGCCGGCACCGCCACCATGATCATCATCTCCCACCAGGAGCGCATCATCTCCCTGGCGGACGAGGTCATCGTGGTGGGCGACGGGGAGCTGCGCCATCGGGGCAGCCCGGCGGAGATCCTGCCCCAGATCCTGGCGGACACCCTGGGCGGGTGCCCGGTCCTGACGAAAGAAGGTGCTGCCGTATGATGGAGACACAGGTGGATCGGGAGCTGCTGGAGAAGATCGCGGACCTGATCGGCAAGCCCGTGGGGGCTTTCAACATCCGCAAGGACTGCGGCTGTGACGGCCGGGAGTCCACGGAGCACATCAAGATCGACGACCGGACCGACGGCCACGCCGGCATCGACATCCATATCCTGGACGGGACGAAGGGCGAGACCTGCCACATCCCCGTCATCATCACCAAGTCCGGCGTGGAGGAGACCGTCTACAACGACTTCTATATCGGCGAGGACTGCGACGTGGAGATCGTGGCCGGCTGCGGCATCCACAACTGCGGTGACCAGACCTCCCGCCACGACGGCATCCACACCTTCCACGTGGGCAAGAACTCCCACGTCCACTACTCGGAGAAGCACTATGCCGAGGGCGACGGCAAGGGGGAGAAGATCTTCAACCCCCAGACCATCGTGTACCTGGAGGAGGGCGCCTCCATCCAGATGGACACGGTGCAGATCCGGGGCGTGGACTCCACCAAGCGGTACACCAAGATCGTCTGCGGCAAGGGGGCGGAGGCCGTCATCACCGAGCGGCTGCTGACCCACGGCCACCAGGTGGCGGACAGCGACATGGTCATCGAGCTCAACGGTGAGGACGCCAAGGGCCGGGTGATCTCCCGGTCCGTGGCCCAGGACGAGTCCTCCCAGGTGTTCCGGCCCTGCGTGGTGGGCAATGCCAAGTGCTTCGGCCATGTCCAGTGCGACTCCATCATCATGGGACATGCCAAGATCAGCTCCGTGCCGGAGATCGCCGCCAACGACACCGAGGCCCAGCTGATCCACGAGGCCGCCATCGGCAAGATCGCCGGGGACCAGCTCTTGAAGCTGGAGACCCTGGGTCTCACCGAGGAGGAGGCGGAGGACCGCATCCTCAAGGGATTTTTGGCATAACTGTAAACCGCGAGGCGGCTGGCCGGAAGGCCGGCCGTCTCATTTTCTCCCCCCGGAAGGCCGAGGCGTGCCGGGGGCCCGTGCGGGGGCCGTCCCGTTGGACGGGGAATGTCAGCCATGATGATGGCTGGGCATTTCCACCCCCCATTCTCTTTTTGTTCTTGACAAAAAGAGAACGGGCCGTGGACGGTCCAAGAGAAAAAATCGCTTTAGGCGCACTCCGGTGCAGTAGCCCTCCGTGCGCACGGGGGTCGGCGTATCGGTGCCTGCTCCGATTTTGCCTGGCTTTCGGGCACGCTAGGGTCTTCTGCGAGGTCGATACTGCCGTCCCGTGGCGGATGGTACCGACGGCGTCGGGGTGGTTGCCGCATGGACCAGCGCCGATTTTCGCTGCCGCTGGCTGTTCTTCACGGGAGCGTGAGCGGCAGCGGGGAGAGTCGCTGAAGGTATCCCCAACTTCCCCGGGCCAAAGGATTCCCCAAGGGCCGGGCGTTTCCGTCCCTGACTTCCGCAAGGGAGTGCCAACTTTCCCCCGCCGGCGGCAGGAGGTCTGCGCTGGCGCAGACCGACCCGCCGAAGCGTTCTTTTCTTTTGGACCGTGCACGGCCCGTTTTCTTTTCGGCAAGATCGAAAAGAAAATGGGGGTGCATTGCCCAGCCATCAGTATGGCTGAATCCCCCGGGCGGTTGATAACCGCCCCTACGGTGTTTGCCGGGATAGAGATTTTTTTCAAATCCGTGTAACGAATCCCCCGCCACGCGGACATATCTGGCAGAGAGGAGGGAGAGGCCCATGGACAGCATGGAACAAATCTACCAGGCCCACGCCCGGACCGTCTACAAGTTTCTCCTCTCCCAGTGCCACGACGCCGACCTGGCGGAGGAACTGACCCAGGAGACCTTCTATCAGGCCGTCCGGTCCATCGACCGGTTCCAGGGGAATTGCAAGGTCTCCGTCTGGCTGTGCCAGATCGCCAAGCACCTGTGGTATCAGCACCTGCGCAAGCGGCGCCCGGAGGAGCCCCTGCCGGAGGACGGCCCGCCCGGCCCCTCCGCCGAGGAGGACATTCTGGCCCGGCAGGGCCACCTGGACCTGCTGCGGAAGATCCACGGCCTGCCCCCCAACACCCGGGAGGTGGTGTACCTCCGGGCCTTCGGGGGCCTGAGCTTCCGGGAGATCGGGGACGTGCTGGGGCGGACGGAGACCTGGGCCAGAGTGACGTTTTACCGCGGCAAGGAGGCCCTGCGGAAAGGAGACGAGAGCCATGAAGAACATTCCTGAACTGCCCTGCGCCGTTGTGGAGGACCTGCTGCCTGCCTACGTGGAGGGCCTGACCTCGGAGGAGACCCGCGCGGCAGTGGAGGCCCATCTGGCGTCCTGCCCCGCCTGCGCCGCCAAGCGGGCGGCCATGGGGGCGGAGGAAGGTCCGTCCCCGGAGGAGTCGGAGGAGACCGCCCGGGAGGTGGACTATCTGAAAAAAGTCCGCCGGCGGGGCCGGAGGCGGGTCATGATGGCGGTGCTGGTGACCCTGCTGGTTCTGATGGTGGGATTTGCCGCCAAGGTATTCGTTATCGGCGATCCCCTGGATCCCGCCGGGGTGATGGTCACTTCTTTCCGGCAGGAGGACGATTCTGTTCAAGTGTCCCTTTCCTCCACCGCCTCCGGCAACGCTTTCCGGGGCTGGATGGTGGACAATCGGGACGGCGTGGTCTCCATCACCGCCCGGAGCGTGCTGGTGTCCCCCCTGTTCCGCGACGGGACCGGGACCGTGGAGGTGCCCCTGGAGGGTGTGACGGAGATCTGGCTGGGCGAGGCCGGATGGGGCCGGATGATCTGGCAGGAGGACACGGAGATCTCTGCCGACGCCTGGGCGCTGTATCAGGCCCGGACCTCCTACGTGGGTGACGCCTCCGCCGTGGGGAAGGTCCTGGCGGCAGTGGACACCTGGTATGGCCCCTATATCGAGTACACCATCAGTTTGCAGACGGACCAAGAGCCCTACGGGCTGACCATCCACTTCGATGACATCACAGCCCACATGTCGAAGGACAGCGTCATCCGGGTTACTGACCAGCGGATGTACACCCTGGCCCCCACCCTCCTGGCTCTGATCGGGAACCTGGAGCGGGTGCAGTGGACCTGCGCCTTGTCCGACGGCACCTACCATACCCAGACCGTCACCCTGGAGGAAGTGGATGAAGCCCTGCCGGACTGGATCGAGGCCCGCAACCTGGCCCACGATTTGATCAGTCCAGATAATGGACCCGACTGGACGGTGCCGGAGAGCATCAAGGACTATGCCGCTTCCCCGGCAGCGGTGCAGCGCCTCATAGACCTGACCGATTATGGCTTCTACACGGTCACGGAAGTGGACGGGACCTACAATTTCTACCCCTGGCCCTAAGAACTTGTACGCAGAGTGCCCCGCCGCTTTCGCGGCGGGGCTCCTTGTCTTTTTCCCCGGAATATGCTATTCTTTCTTCCATGGAACCGTATGAACTGATTCGCTCCGGCCGGAAAACCCTGGCCCTGGAGATCACAAGGGACTGCCGGGTGGTGGTGCGGGCCCCCCGCCGCCTGGCCAAATCCCGCATCGACGACTTTGTAGCCCGGCACGCCGCCTGGATCGCCAGCCATCTGGAACAGCAGCGGCGCCGGGCTGCGCTGGCGCCGCCCGCCCCCACCCAAGCGGAACTGGCCGCCCTGAAGGCAAAGGCCCGGGAGATTCTGCTGCCCAAAGTGGCCTTCTGGAGTCAAAAAATGGGGCTCGCCCCCACCGGCGTCAAGATCACCGCCGCCCGGACCCGGTACGGCAGCTGCAGCGGGAAGAATAGCCTCTGCTTCTCCTGCTTTCTGGCAAACGCCCCGGAGGCGGCCGTGGACCTGGTGGTGGTCCACGAGCTGTGCCACATCCGGGTGAAGAACCACGGGCCGGACTTCTATGCCCTGCTGGAACAGACGCTTCCCGACTGGCGGGAGCGGAAGAGGCTGCTGCGGTAAAACTCTGCACGCAAAAAGCCGCACGGGAGCACCCGTGCGGCTCTGTCTGTTACCGCAGCTGCGGCGCCAGCTGGCGGGAGAGGAGCATGGCCAGGGCGATCTTCGCCAGGTCCGGCACCACAAAGGGGAACACGCACATCCCCAGGGCCGCCCACAGCCCGATGGAGCCCGCCGTCCGGGCGTAGGCCACCAGGAACCAGGCGGTGCCGAAGGCGTAGCACACCACCAGCCCCAGCACCATGGCCGCCGCCATCACAACGGGCCGCTGGCCCAGCCGGGCGGTGACGGCCCAGTACAGCAGGGCCAAGGCCAGGAACCCCAGGATGTACCCGCCGGTGGTGCCCAGCAGCACACCGGGTCCCCCCCGAAAGCCGGAGAACACCGGCAGCCCCGCCAGCCCCAGCAGCAGGTACGCTGCCACTGCATACGTCCCCCGCCGGCCGCCCAGAGTGCCCAGCGCCGCGAACACCCCGAAGGTCTGGAGGGTGAAGGGCACCGTCAATGGCACGGTGATCCAGGCGCACACCATCATCAGCACCGCGAACAGGGCAGTGTAGGCCAAGTCCACGGCGCGCCATTTGGATTTTGCGGAAACCATCTGCTGCAACGGTCATTCCTCCCTTGTGGTTTGAGGGCAGTATAGCAGGCTTCCGAAAAAATGTCAACCCAAAGTTTTGATATGGTTAACATTCGGCGGTGTGCAAGGCGGCGGGATGCCCGCCGCCTGTTCAGCATGGGGTATGGGTGCAGATCTCCCGGATCTTGGCCTGGATCTTCTTCAGGTCCACGAAGGTCTCCGGCCGCTTTCCCTCGTCCCGCAGCAGGGCGGAGGGGTGGTAGATGGCGGTCATCTGGACGCCGCCTCGCTGGAACCACTGGCCGTGCTGCTCGGTGATCTTGAAATTCTCCTGGATGATGGCCTTGGCGGCGATCCGGCCCAGACAGACGATCATCTTGGGCCGCAGCAGCGCCGTCTGCCGCCGGAGCCAGCCGATACAGGCGTCCTGCTCCACGTTCAGGGGGTCCCGGTTCTTGGGCGGGCGGCACTTGACGATGTTGGCCACGTACACCTTCGTCCGGTCCAGGCCGATGATCTCCAGCATATCGTCCAGCAGTTTGCCGGCAGGGCCCACAAATGGGACGCCCTGCTCGTCCTCGTGCTGGCCGGGGCCCTCCCCCACCAGCAGGATCTCCGCGTCCCTGGCTCCGTCGCCGAACACCACGTTGGTCCTCGTCTCCGCCAGGGCGCAGCCCCGGCAGGCCCCGCAGGCCCGCTCCAGCGCCTCCCAGCTGTCCGCCATTGGTCTCTCCCCCCTCTCACCGCTTTGCGGCGGTTCCATGTACTGCCCCGATCATACCACAAAATCTTCCGCCGCGCAATGTGGTATGATTGTCCCCGCCCCGGACAAACTGGATGGCGGAGGGGGGATCGGATTGTCTCTGGCACTCTGGACATTCTGGACATACAGCTTCTTCGGCTATCTGCTGGAGAGGGGCTATGCCGCTGCCGCCCATGGGGCCCAGCAGGCCCGGAAGGGCTTTCTGCTGCTGCCCATGTGCCCGGTGTACGGGCTGGGCGCCCTGGCGGTGCTGGCCCTGCCCGCCGCCCTGACGGATGGTTTCTGGCGGTCGGCCCTGTGGGGCGGCCTGGCCGCCACGGCGGTGGAGTACGCGGTCCACCTGGCCTATGACCGGCTGCTGGGGGTGCGGTTCTGGGACTACTCCCACATCCGGGGCAATCTGCGGGGGCGGATCTGCCTGCCCTTCTCCCTGGCCTGGGGCCTGCTGACAGCAGCGGGATTGCCGCCGGTCCAGGCGGTGCTGGCGCCGGCGCTGGCGGCTGTTCCGCCGCCGGTCACCTATGCCGCGCTGCTGGTGTTCACCGCCGACGCGGTGACTTCTCTCCGGCTGCTGCGGCAGGCAAGGGATCCGGCGGTCCTGTCCCTCCGGGGCCTGCTGGCAGCCTGAGCGGACGGTCACCGCCCCGGCAGCTTGGCCTCCAGCCAGCGGCAGATGTCAGCGCAGACCGTCTCCCCCTGGGCCTCGTTCAGGATCTCATGCCGCGCTCCGGGATAGAGCTTCATCTCCACATCCCGGACCCCGGAGCGGCGGAAGCTGCGGTACGCTCGGCGGACGCCCTTGCCCATGTCCCCCACCGGGTCCTCCGCCCCGGAGAGGAACAGGATCGGGGTGTTCCGGTTCATGCGCTTCAGGTTTTCCGCCTTTTCGATATACGCGATGCCCCCCAGCATCTCCCGGAAGAGGCCGATGGTGGGGTCCCCGCCGCAGAGGGGGTCCGCCAGGTACGCGTCCACGTTCGCCGTGCTGACGGAGAGCCAGTCGTAGGCGGTGCGGTTGGGGGCGAACTTCTGGTTGTAGGCCTCAAAGGCCAGCTTGTTCACCAGGGGGCTGGGGTGGGTGTCCCCCACCTTTTTGGCCTCCCGGGCGGCCAGGACCCGGCCCGCCGCCACCACCGCCGGGGCCATCTGGCCGGTGCCCATGAGAATGGCCCCCGCCAGGGTGCCGGGATAGCGGATCAAGTACGTCCGGGCCAGGAAGGATCCCATGGAGTGACCCAGCAGGAACACCGGCAGGCCCGGGTACCGCTCCCCCGCCAGATTCCGCCGGGTGTACAGGTCCTGGACCACCCAGTCCCAGCTGCCCCGGGGGCCGAAGTACAGCCGGGGCGCCCCCGCCGCCACGGAGGTGCCGTGGCCCAGGTGGTCATGGCCCGCCACGGCAAAGCCCCGCTCCGTCAGATACGATGCCAGGGGCTCGTACCGCAGGATGTGCTCCGACACGCCGTGGGAAATCACCAGCACCCCCCGGGGCGCCGTCTCCGGCGTCCAGTCCACCGCATGGATGCCGGTCTTACCGTCCGCGGAGGGAAAGACAAATTCGCTTCGTACCATGGAAAAATCATCCTCTCTGTGCTATACTGTGTGCCATCAGGCTTAGGATGTCTGCTTTACGGCTTGATGATACCACACTCCCGCTCCAAACGCCAGAGGAGGTCACGATTCATGGAAACTTATGTCGTCGCCCTGGACCAGGGCACCACCAGCTCCCGGGCCATTCTGTTCAACCGGGCCGGGGAGATCGTCTCCCGTGCCCAGCACCCCTTCCGCCAGATCTACCCCCAGCCCGGCTGGGTGGAGCACGACCCGCTGGACATCTGGGCCACGGAGAAGCGGGCCCTGGCGGAGGCCGTGGGCGCCGCCCACATCGACCCCAAGCAGATCGCCGCCATCGGCATCACCAACCAGCGGGAGACCACCATCCTCTGGGACCGCTCCACCGGGCAGCCGGTCCACAACGCCATCGTGTGGCAGTGCCGCCGGACCGCCCCCCTCTGCGACGAGCTGAAGGCCCAGGGCCTGGGGCCGCTGGTGGCAGAGCGGACGGGGCTTCTGATCGACGCCTACTTCTCCGGCACCAAGATCCGGTGGCTGCTGGACCACGTCCCCGGCGCCCGGCAGCGGGCGGAGCGGGGGGAGCTATGTGCCGGCACCGTGGACAGCTGGCTCATCTGGAACCTCACCGGCGGGGCCGCCCATGTGACGGACTACTCCAACGCCTCCCGGACCATGCTGTTCAACATCCACACCCTCCAGTGGGACAGGGAGCTGTGCGCCGCCCTGGACATCCCGATGTCCCTGCTGCCGGAGCCGCTGCCCAACTGCCACCTCTACGGCCATGTGGCCCCGGGCATCCCGGGGCTGGAGGACCTGGCGGGCATCCCCATCTGCGGCAGCGCCGGGGACCAGCCGGCGGCCCTGTTCGGCCAGGCCTGCTTCGCCCCGGGCCAGGCGAAAAATACATACGGCACCGGCTGCTTCACTCTGATGAACGTGGGGAACGCGCCGGTGGCCTCCCAGGCGGGGCTGGTGACCTCCGTGGCCTGGTCCCTGAACGGCCAGACCACCTATGCCCTGGAGGGCAGCGTGTTCAACGCCGGCAGCACCATCCAGTGGCTGCGGGACGAGCTGGGGCTGATCTCCTCTTCCCCGGAGTGCGACCGCCTGGCGGAGAGCGTGCCGGATGCCGGCGGCGTCTACGTGGTGCCGGCCTTCACCGGCCTGGGGGCCCCCTACTGGGACATGTACGCCCGGGGCACCATCGTGGGGCTCACCCGGGGCACCACCCGTGCCCACATCGCCCGGGCGGTGCTGGACGCCATCGCCTTCCAGGTGACGGATCTGGTCCGGGCCATGAACGGCGACGCCCCCTGCCCCATCACCACCCTGCGGGTGGACGGCGGCGCCTCCGTCAGCGACATCATGATGCAGACCCAGGCGGACCTGCTGCGGCTGCCGGTGGACCGGCCCGCCCAGGTGGAGACCACCGCCTTCGGCGCCGCGGCGCTGGCGGGCCTGGCCGCCGGGGTGTGGAGCGGGCTGGAGGAGCTGGAGGACCTGCGCCGCAGCCAGCACATCTTTCTGCCCCAGCGGCCGGAGGGCGACTGCGAGGCCCAGTACCGCCAGTGGAGGCGGGCGGTGGACCGGTCCCTCCGGTGGATTGAAAACGATGTGTAAACAAATCCCAATTTAGTTGCGTTCCGGAGGAAAGTGCGCTATACTGAAGGCAAGTGAGAGGGTGCTTTACAAGAAAACAGACCTCTGCGGCCCGGAGCCCGCATTTGAAAGGAGTTTGACTATCATGGCTTTTTTTGAGGATTTCACGAAGAAGACCAAGGATCTGGCCTATGTGGCCGCCGACAAGGCCAAGGACGTGGCCGCTGTGGCGGCGGACAAGGCCAAGGACGCGGCGGAGCTGACCCGCATCACCATGGCCATCGCCGGTGAGCAGCGGGAGATCGACAAGAACTACCGCACCATCGGCGAGTGGTTCGTCAGCGAGTACGAGGGGGAGATCCCCGACGCTGTCCGGGATCTGGTGGAGGCCGTCAACACCTCCAAGGCCAAGATCGCCGAGCTGGAGGCCAGCAAGCCCCGCAAGGACGACGGCGCCGAGGTCGAGGCGGAGGCCCCTGCCCAGAAGGTCTGCCCCATCTGCGGCGCGGCCTCTGACAGCAAGTTCTGCCCCCAGTGCGGCGCCCCCATGGGCGACTGAGTTCCCTCCGATCCAAAAGACAAGCCCGCCGGCTGAAAAGCCGGCGGGCTCTTTTTTCCTTTTCAGAAGGTCAGCCGCATATCATGCCACACCACGCCGCCGTGGGTGGACTGGGAGATGCCCTCATCCACAAAGCCGAACCTGGCGTAGTAGTGGACCAGGGCGTCCTTGCAGGTGAGGACGCAGCCCCGCCGTCCCTGGGCCCGGGCGTCGGCGATCACCCGCTCCAGCACCTGCCCGGCGCAGCCCTGGCGGCGGTAGGCCGGCAGGGTGTTGACGCCGAAGATCATCTGCCAGGCGCCGTCCTCGTTGTGGAGGGCGGCGTTTTCGTACATCTCGTCCCGGAGTTTGGGCTCGTCGGTGACCATGCCGTCCACAAAGCTCACCACCGTGCCGTCGTCCTCCTCCAGAATCCAGAAGTGGCCTGCGTAGTGGGCCAGCCGGTCCGCGATCTCCGCCGCCGTGGCGGCCTCCGCCGGCGGGAAACAGGCGGCCTCCACCGCCGCCAGGGCGGCAGCGTCCGCCGGTGTGGCAGTTCGAATGCGCATGGGAACGTTCCTCCTTATTTCAGATAGCGGTAGGTCAGCAGCAGCCGGGCGGTGCTGTTGAACTGATTTTCAAACCGGAAGGGCTGGTCCGCGGCAAACCGCAGGGCGTCCCGCTCCAGCAGCTGGAAGTCCTGCCCCTCCGCGTGGAGCAGCACTGTGCCGGAGATGCTGGTGGCCAGGCACACGCAGCCGGGCACCATGGGCTCCGGCGCGTACCGGCCGCTGATATACAGGTCCAGAAAGAACGTCTCCTGCCGCAGCACGTCGTCGTAGGGCAGGGAGGGCCGCAGCAGCGCCTTGCCCCCGTCCAGCCGGGCGGGCTTGTTGTCCAGCTCCCGCAGAAGCAGCAGCGGCTCGAAATCGTCGTTTTCCAGCAGCACCTCCGCCGGGATCTTCAGTGCCCCGGCCAGCTTGCCCAGGAGCCCCACGGAGGGGTTGGCCTCCCCCCGCTCGATCTGCCCCAGCATGGAGCGGGACACGCCGGCCTCCGCCGCCAGCCGCTCCATGCTGAGCTTTTTGCTCTTGCGGATGCGCTTGATATTCTCTCCCACCGCCCGGGTCAGTTCCATGGTGTCCCGTCCTCTCCGGCCAAAATGGCCAGGATATTGTCTGTTAGCCTTTATATAGTACGCAATCTGTCGGATTTTGTCAAGAGGAAGGCGGGACGGCTCCGCCGCCCCGCCGGGCAAATTCGGAAAAGGGCTTGCAAGCGAATCCCAATCGTGATATCATCAGCAAAAATATGGCCGTTTCTAAATGCTCCATTTTGCTTTCGTTGGGAGTTGGGTTTTTGAAGAAAGCCACTTTTATTGCCTTTCCCGTAGTCCTTTGCATCGTATTATTCTTGTCCTTTTTGAATCATCGGTCCCAAAGCGAAAATATCGCAAATATGATTAAGCAAAATGAATATGATTTAGAATTAGTCTCCGAATTTATGTTAAATCATCCAGCGGCGGTTATCATTTTGGATAATTGGGACTATGCTGAGATCTCGTTACCGGAAAATATCGTTGATAGTCTATCTGTTTTGCAAAACTCCAAATTATCAATCGACTATATCTATGTCAGTTCTAACGATTTAAACTCAGTTCACTTTGTCCTATTCGGAAATATAGTTGGAAAAGATTCTGACGGTGCCGTCGTTCAAGCTATTGAGGAAGTGGTCTATTCGTTAAATGGTATAGATGATATTCCTAGCTTAGCAATTGATGGGCCTAGGAAACGGGAGATATCGTGGTCTCCGTTATTCGGGAACTGGTATTGCGGAACTTTCTATACGAATTGAAGCTTCAATTTTTCGGACGGCCTTACTTGCATCAGTAGAGTAAATTTATAGGATTCAATAAAGAGGAGGAAGATCGAAATCTTCCTCCTCTTTGCTAACTATTACACTCTCTTCCAGCTTGCGCCGCCCTTGGTGTCGGTGATCTCGATGCCCTGGGCCTTCAATTCGTCCCGGATGCGGTCCGCCTCGGCGAAGTTCTTGGCTTTCTTGGCCTCGTACCGCTGGAGTACCAGCGCGTCGATGGCCGGGTCCCCCTCGCCGGTGACGGTGTAGCCGCCCTCCGCCGTGGTGGTCTTGGCCTGTGCGGCCTCCGCCCGTTTGGCCGCCGCCTTTTCCAGCAGGGACAGGGACAGCACACTGTCAAAGTCCCCGATGAGGGCCAGCTTGGTGGCGTCGTTGGTCTTGGCCTTCAGCACGTCGAACAGGGCCGTCACGCCCATGGAGGTGTTCAGATCGTTGCCCATCTGCTGGCCGAACTTCTCCCGGTAGGGCTTCATGGCCTCCTGGTCCACCGGGCCGTCCTCCGGGTTCAGGGCGGCGATCCGGCCGATCAGCTTGCTGTAGGCCGCCGCCGCGTTGTCCAGGTTCTCCCAGGTGAACACCAGGGCCTTGCGGTAGTGGCTCTGGAGGCAGAAGTACCGGTATGCCAGGGGGTCATACCCCTTCTCCTGCAGCAGGGAGACCGTCAGGAACTCCCCCTTGGACTTGCTCATCTTGCCGTGGTCGGTGTTCAGGTGGTGGACATGGAACCACTGGGGGCACCAGGGGTGGCCCAGGTAGCTCTCGCTTTGTGCGATCTCGTTGGTGTGGTGGGGGAAGGCGTTGTCCACGCCGCCGCAGTGAAGGTCCAGGTACTCCCCGTTGTACTTGAGGGAGATGCCGGAGCACTCGATGTGCCAGCCGGGATAACCCACGCCCCAGGGGGAGTCCCACTTCAGGGCCTGGTCCTCAAACTTGGATTTGGTGAACCAGAGGACGAAGTCGTTCTTGTTGCGCTTGTTGGTGTCCTCCTCCACGCCCTCCCGGACGCCCACGGCCAGGTCCTCCTCATCGTGGTCGTTGAACACGTAGTACCGCTCCAGCTTGCTGGTGTCAAAGTACACGTTGCCGCCGGCGAAGTAGGCGTAGCCGGTGTCCATCAGCTTGGAGACGATCTTGATATACTCGTCGATGCAGCCGGTGGCGGGCTGGACCACGTCGGGCCGTTTGATGTTCAGCTTGCGGCAGTCGTCGAAGAAGGCGTCGGTGTAGAACTGGGCGATCTCCATGACGGTCTTGTGCTCCCGCTTGGCGCCCTTCACCATCTTGTCCTCACCCTCATCGGCGTCGGAGGTGAGATGGCCCACGTCGGTGATGTTCATCACCCGGTGGACGTCATAGCCGGACCAGCGGAGGAACTTCTCCAGCACGTCCTCCATGATATAGCTCCGCAGGTTGCCGATGTGGGCGAAGTGGTACACCGTGGGGCCGCAGGTGTACATCTCCACGTGGCCGGGGGTGTGGGTCTTGAACTCCTCTTTCTTGTGGGTGGCGGAATTGTACAGATACATATACGCTGCTCCTTTTACGTTTCCGAACCGGCGGATTTCTTCCGCTGGTCCTTGAGATATTGTTCATCCATGAGTTTTTCCAAAAATTCCAGCCGGGATAACGCGGCGTCCAGTTTTTCCTCCAGAGGGTCCCGGACGCTGATCTGGTCCACGTCGTCGGCAAAGGTGGCCACCTTCCCTGCCACCCGGACCACCCGGGCGGGCACGCCCACGGCGGTGCAGTCCGGCGGCACCGCGCTGAGGACCACGGCGCCCGCGGCGATGCGGGCGTTGTCCCCCACGGTGAAGGGGCCCAGCACCTTGGCGCCGGAGCCCACCAGCACGTTGTTGCCCAGGGTGGGATGGCGCTTGCCCTTGTCCTTGCCGGTGCCCCCCAGGGTCACCCCCTGGTAGAGCAGGCAGTCATCTCCGATCTCGGCAGTCTCTCCGATGACGATGCCCATACCGTGGTCGATCACCAGCCGATGGCCGATCTGCGCACCGGGGTGGATCTCGATGCCGGTCCAGAACCGGCTCCACTGGGAGACGCACCGGGCCAGGAAGAACCTGTGGTGCCGGTACAGCCAGTGGGCCACCCGGTGGTACAGCACGGCGTGGACGCCGGGGTACAGGAGAAAGATCTCCAGCTTGCTGCGGGCCGCGGGGTCGCGGCGCTGATAGGCGGCCAGCAGGCCGCCCAGACGGGTCACTCGTTTTGCCATATTGAATTACTCCTTGTGCGGCTTGGGAGGCAATGAAAAGCGCCCCCCGTACCAAAGTACGAGAGGCGACGAATCGCGGTTCCACTCTCTTTTATCACTCAAGGAGGCCCGTTGACGCTGGCCGGACGGAGGGCTTCTGCATCCCCCGCGCTCCCGGGCGCACGTTCACAGCCTCCGCCGCAGGCGCGCTTGCAGCCGGTGACGCGCCCTCTCTGTCCGTTGGAAGTGCTGTTACTCTTCCCGATCATCGCGCTATTGACTTACGCTTTGTATCTTAGCAGGATTTGGGTGAGGTGTCAAGACGGAACTTCCCCGGCAGGGCCTCCCTCCCCCGGGAAAATCTGAACGGATGCTGAACGGCCCGCCGCCTTGACAGGGACCCGGTCCATCCGTATCATTAGCATATGCAACATCCACAGAAAGGAACCCTCATCCGTTTTTATGGACGAATCTGACAGCGGCGACGGAAACCGCTCCAACTGGATCTGCACAGAATATAGACATGGTCTGCGGCCCCTGGGGGCGGGAGGCCGTGTCTTTTTGCGCGTCTGGGGCCATCTGCGGCGGTAGCGGCCCCATCCGAACTTCCAATTTTTCAGAATTCAAAAGGAGAGAACATTCTTGGACAGTATTCCCCAACAACTGCTTTTGCAGGTCATCCTGATCCTCATCAACGCCTTTTTCGCCATGACGGAGATCGCCGTCATCTCCCTGAACGCCGGCAGACTCCGGATGCTGGCGGAGGAGGGCGACAAGACCGCCCCCAAACTCCTGAAGCTGGTGGAGGAGCCCTCCGGCTTCCTCTCCACCATCCAGATCGCCATCACCCTGGCGGGGTTCCTCTCCAGCGCCTTTGCCGCGGACAACTTCGCCGGGTACCTGGTGGACTGGGTCTATGGTGATCTGGGCTTCCAGGCCCTGTCCCGGGGCACCCTGAACACCCTGTCCGTCATCGCCATCACCCTGGCGCTGTCCTACTTTACCCTGGTGCTGGGAGAGCTGACCCCCAAGCGGATCGCCATGCAGAAGCCCCTGCAGGTGGCCCGCCTCACCTGCGGCGTGGTGATGGCCATTGCCGCGGTGCTGCGGCCGGTGGTGTGGCTGCTGTCCGCCTCCACCAACGGGCTGCTGAAGCTCATGCGCCTCAGCACCCAGCCGGAGGAGGAGTCCGTCACTGAGGAGGAGATCCGCATGATGGTGGACCTGGGGCAGGCCAAGGGCACCATCGAGCGGGAGGAGGGCGAGTGGATCGACAACGTGTTCGACTTCGGCGAGTCCATGGCAAAGGACCTGATGACCCACGCCGGAGACGTCACCGCCTTCCCCGTGACGGCGGAGGACGGCGAGATCCTCCAGGCCATCCGGCGGACCGGCCTCTCCCGCTACCCGGTGTACGACGGGGACCTGAACCACGTGCTGGGCATCCTCAACGCCAGAGTGTTCCTGCTGGACCGGGCCGGAGCCCATCCCCGCCCCCTGCGGGAGCTGCTGCAGAGCGCCTGCTTCGTCCCCGACACCCTGAATGCCGCCGCGCTGCTGCGGGATATGCAGAGCCGGAAGGTCCACATCGCCGTGGTCATCGACGAGTACGGCGACACCGCCGGCATCATCACCATGGAGGATCTGCTGGAGGAGATCGTGGGCAGCATCTACGACGAGTTCGACCCCGCCGAGCCGGCGGAGATCGAGGCCGTCGGCCCCGGCGTCTGGAAGGTCAGCGGCGGCGCCGACATCGAGGAGGTGGCGGAGACCCTGGGCGTGGACCTGCCGGAGGACCGGGAGTTCGACACCCTGGGCGGCCTGGTGTTCAGCCAGCTCCACACCATCCCCCGGGGCGGCCCGGTGCCGGATGTGGAGGCCTGCGGGCTCCACGTCCACGTGGACCAGGTGGATGGGTTCCGCATCGTCAGCGCCACGGTCCGCAAGTGCGGCTCCCCGCCGGAGAATGCCGCTCCGACCTCCTGAAAGGCCCTTTTTCCCTCTGTCAACCGCCTGTTGACAAGATTCCAACGGCTGTCGCTTGCCAAGCGCCCGTCTTTTCGGTATGATGGGGCCAGAGAGAAGGAGGGGACGCCCATGGAATTGAAGGACCGCATCGCCGCCGTCCGCAAGGCGGCGGGACTGACCCAGGAGCAGCTGGGCGAGCTGCTGGGGGTCACCCGGCAGGCCGTCAGCAAGTGGGAGAGCGGACAGGTCTCCCCGGACGTGGCCACCGTGGCCCGGCTGTGCGGGGCGCTGAACGTCTCCGCCGATTTCCTGGTGCTGGGAAGGGAGCCTGTGGACGCCGAGGACACCCCGGACCCGGAGACCTGCCCCGTCTGCGGGCGGCCGGTCTACAGCGGCATCTGCTCCGGCTGCGGCTATCGCCCCCGGCCCTGCCCTGACGATCCCGGCCACTACGCCCTCATCACCACCCAGCCCCCGGTGGAGCTGGCTGGTTATGCGCAGGATCTGGTCCAGTTCTGCGGCATGGAGCGCGAGGACGCCGACGCCCTCATCGAATCCGCCCGTCAGGACCACCGCCCCATGCTGCTGCGGCGGGGGCTGGAGAAGCCCGCCGTCCTCTTTCTGGCGGCCCACGTCCGGCGGGTGTACGGGCTGCGGATCGTGGCGGACCGGGGGGAACCGGAAGAAACGCTTCTCAAAAAGTCCAGCGCCCTGCGGCTTCCGGCCACTGTCACCCTCACGGAGCGGATCAAGCGAGAGCAGCAGTTCCCCTTCCTCCTCACCCTGCTGACCGTGGTGCTGGGGGTGTGGATCGCCTCTTTTTTCTGAGAAAGCGGGAGCTTTCCCTCTCAAAATTCCCCCTGTCAACTGTCTGTTGACAAGATTCCCTCCCCTGTCGCTTGTCAGGGGAGGGTTTTTTCGGTATGATGGGGACAGAGAGAAGGAGGGAAACACCCATGGAATTGAAGGACCGCATCGCCGCCGTCCGCAAGGCGGCAGGCCTGACCCAGGAGCAGTTGGGAGAACTGCTGGGGGTCACCCGGCAGGCCGTCAGCAAGTGGGAGAGCGGACAGACTACACCGGACGCCGCCACCATCGCCGCCCTGTGCGAGAAACTCCACGTGTCGGCGGACTATGTGCTGCTGGGAAAGGAGCCGGGCGAGGGCCAGAGCACCGGGCCCGCCTATGAGCTGCCGGACACCTGCCCTTGCTGCGGGCGGAAGGTCTCCGGCAGCATCTGTCCGGGATGCGGCTACCATGTGCCCAACTATCCGCCGCGGGGCGCCCGGTATGCCGTCACGGCCACCCGGCCCGGCTTTGTGCAGAGCGCGGAGCGGTCGGAGCAGCTGGTGAAATACTGCGGCTTCACCCAGGAGGAAGCCGACAGCGCCATCGCCCACTATGTGGACGACCAGTCCCGTATCCTGCTGCGGCGGGGGCTTGATGATGGGGCCGCGCAGTATATCACAGCCCATCTGGACCAAGACTTTTTTGACCCGCTGATCGTGGAGGACCGCGGAGAAGCGGACGAAGATCTGCTGTACAAGCCAGAGGCCTTTGAAACACCGCCTCCCGCTAAGAATTCGGAGAGCATCGACTTCTGGGGCGTGGTGCTGGCCGTCATTGTGGCGCTGCTGATTCTCTCGTTCTTCTGATGAGACGCTGTGTAATCTCCGGCGGCGCCGTCGCCGGGCTGTATCTGCTGAACCGCTTTCTCCTGGTCCCCCTGACCAGCTGGCGCCTGCTGGCCTGGCACGGGGCGGACTTTCTGGCCGGCGGACTGATGCTGTGTCTGCTGAACGGCCTGCTGGCGCTGTCCCGCCGGCGGCCGGTGGAGCGGTTCCTGCCCGCCTCCCTCTTCCTGCTGGGGTGCGGCCTCTTCTGGGAGGTCCTCACGCCCCTGTACCTGCCCCGGTCCGTGGGGGACCCGTGGGACGTAGCGGCGGTATGGCTGGGAGGCATGGCCCTGCTGGCCCTCTGGCGGTGGCTGGACCGTCCGGGATGGGGAAAGTGAACACGGCAAAATGCCCCCGGCGCGGTGTTCCGCGCCGGGGGCCCGTCTGTTGATTCGGTCACGCCGAGGCAATGACGTCCTTGTTCTTCACAAAGTACTCCACGCCGGAGTACAGGGTGGTCAGCGTGATGACCCACACGCAGAGGGTGTTCACCACCGGTGGAATGGGCAGGAACATCAGCACCACGCACACCATGGTGGAGGCGGTCTTGACCTTGCCGGACCACCCGGCGGCGATGACCCGGCCCTTGTCGCTGGCGATCATCCGCAGGCCGCTGACGGCGAACTCCCGGCAGATGACGATGAGCAGCATCCAGGCGGGCATCTGCCCGATCTCCACGAACCACAGCATGGCAGCCGTCACCAGCATCTTGTCCGCCAGGGGGTCGGCGAACTTGCCGAAGTCCGTCACCAGGTTGTACTTCCGGGCGATCTTGCCGTCCAGCATGTCCGTCAGGCTGGCGATGATGAAGATGGCCAGGGCCACGTACGTGGCGCCGGGGAAGCCCCAGTACAGCACCACCATGAAAATCGGGATCAGGATAATGCGCAGAAGTGTCAATTTATTAGGCAAATTCATGGTCACTCACTCCTCCACCAGTTCACCGGTCAGCTCGCCGTCCATGACGCCGGTGAGCCGGACGGTCACGAAGGTGCCCGGCTCCACGTCCCGGTCCGCCTCGAACCAGATGCGGCCGTCGATGTCCGGGGACTCGGCGTAGCTGCGGCCGAAGCACATCTGGGCCTGGCCGTCGAAGCCCTCGCACAGCACCTCCCGCTCCGTGCCCAGGAGGGAGGCGTTGTAGTCGTCGATGATGTCCGACTGGACGTCCACCACCAGCTCCGCCCGGCGGCGGGCCTCCTCGGCGTCCACGTGGTCCATCTGGGCCGCCCGGGTGCCCTCCTCCGGGGAGAAGGGGAACACCCCGGCCCGCTCGATCCTTGTCTCCCGGAGAAAGACACACAGCTCCTCCAGCTCCGCTTCGCCCTCGCCGGGCAGGCCGGTGATGAGGCTGGTCCGCAGCACCAGGCCGGGGATGCGGGAGCGGAGTTTGGCGAACAGCTCCAGCAGCTCCGCCTTGGTGTCCCGGCGGTTCATGGCCTTCAAAATGGCGTCGTTGCAGTGCTGGATGGGGATGTCCAGGTACTTGACGATCTTGGGCTCCTGGGCGATGGTGTCGATCAGGTCCTCGGTGATCTCGTCCGGGTACAGGTAGTGGAGCCGGATCCAGTGGAAGTCCAGCTTGCACAGCTCCCGCAGGAGAGATGCCAGCTGGTGCTCCCCATTCAGGTCCGTGCCGTACCGGGTGATGTCCTGGGCGATCACCAGCAGCTCCTTCACCCCAGCGTCCGCCAGCTCCCTGGCCTCCGTCAGCAGCCCCTCCATGGGGCGGCTGCGGTACTTGCCCCGGAGGGAGGGGATCACGCAGTAGGCGCAGTGGTTGTCGCATCCCTCGGCGATGCGGAGGTAGGCGTACCAGGGGGGCGTGGACAGGATCCGCTCCCCATCCTGGGGAGCGGTGTGGATGTTGCCCAGGTGGCAGGGCCGCAGGCCGGAGGTACCCATCACCTCGTCAATGGCATCACAGATGTCGCCGTAGCTGCCGGTGCCCAGGATGCCGTCCACCTCCGGCAGTTCGTTTAAAACATCCTGCTTGTACCGCTGGGTCATGCAGCCGGTGACCAGGATCTTTTTCACCTGGCCGGCGCGCTTCAGCTCCGCCATCTCCAGGATGTTGTCGATGGCCTCCTCGCAGGCGGACTGTAGGAAGCCGCAGGTGTTCACCACCACCACGTCGGCGCCCTCCGGCTGGGCCTGGATGGTGTGGCCGGCGGCCTGGACGGACGCCATCATCTGCTCGCAGTTCACCTGGTTCTTGGCGCAGCCCAGGGAGATAAAGGAAATGTTGTATGGCACGATTGATTCCTCCAATCGATGGATTGATTGCAAAGCGGGCCCGGCGGGGGCCTTTTCCGTGTCGGAGCAGTTCCGGTGGCGGCCGCAGGGGCGTCATTCCTCCGGCATCGCCGCCCCCAGGCGCCCCCAGGCCTCCCGGACGTCTCCCCAGGTGAATCCCCTGCGGAGCAGCGCGCTGGTGAGCCGCCGTTTCTCCGCCTCCTCCGGGGCCCGGCCGTGGAGCTTGGCGGCTAAAAAACGGTCAATCTGCCCGGCGCTGTCCGGTGCCTGCTCCAGGGCCTCGTCCCACAGCTCCCGGGGCACGCCCTTCTCCCGCAGCTTCTCCCGGATTCGGGCAGGGCCGTAGCCAAGGCCGGCACAGTGGCGCGCCAGGGCCGCCGCGTAGTCCGCGTCGTTGATGGCGCCGATGGCCTCCAGCCACTCGGCGGCGTACCGGGCCTCCGCCTGGCTGGCCCCCTTCTCCTGGAGCTTCCGCTCCAGGT
>DWYU01000166.1 GCA_019118505.1 Candidatus Oscillibacter excrementavium | reverse complement strand
GCTTCCGCTCCAGGTCGTGGCGGCTCATGGCCCGCTTGCCGATCAGGTCCGCCGCCGCGGCCTTCACGTTGGAGACCCCGGCGGCCTCCTTCAGCCGCTCCAGCGCCTGGCCATCCAGGTCATCCCCCGGCCGCAGGCCGAAATCCAGCAGCTCCTGCTCCGTGATCTTCAGGCAGGCGCCGTCCTCCAGAAACACCAGCACCCGGCCCTTTTTGCGGGGGGACGCCTGGATGCGCTCAATCCGCATCGTCGAAGTCGTCGGCGCTCACATCCACCGCCCGGCCCGCCGCCTTGGCGGCGATACGGGACTGGTTGCTCATCAGCTTGTCAAAGTTCTTGCGGATGTCCGCCTCCAGCTTGTCCGCCGCCTCCGGGTTCTCCTGGAGGTACCGCTTGGCGGCGTCCCGGCCCTGGCCGATGCGGGTCTCCCCGATGGAGAACCAGGAGCCGGACTTCTGCACCAGCTCCAGCTTCACGCCCAGGTCGATGAGCTCCCCGAAGTGGGAGATGCCCTCGCCGTACATGATGTCGAACTCCGCCTCCCGGAAGGGGGGCGCCACCTTGTTCTTCACCACCTTGGCCCGGGTCCGGTTGCCCACGATCTCGGAGCCGTTTTTCAGCGCCTCGATCCGGCGCACGTCGATGCGGACGGAGGCGTAGAACTTCAGCGCCCGGCCGCCGGTGGTCACCTCCGGGTTGCCGTACATGATGCCCACCTTTTCCCGCAGCTGGTTGATGAAGATGACGATGCAGTTGGTCTTGCCGATGGCGCCGGTGAGCTTCCGCAATGCCTGGCTCATCAGGCGGGCCTGGAGGCCCACATAGCTGTCGCCCATCTCGCCCTCGATCTCCGCCCGGGGCACCAGGGCCGCCACGGAGTCCACCACCACCACGTCGATGGCGCCGGAGCGGACCAGGGCCTCGGTGATCTCCAGGGCCTGCTCGCCGGTGTCCGGCTGGGCGATCAGCATGTCCTCCACCTTCACGCCCAGGGCCCGGGCATAGGTGGGATCCAGGGCGTGCTCCGCGTCCACAAAGGCCACCTCGCCGCCCCGCTTCTGGGCCTCGGCGATCACATGGAGGGCCAGGGTGGTCTTACCGGAGGACTCCGGCCCGTAGATCTCCACGATCCGCCCCTTGGGCAGGCCGCCGATGCCCAGGGCCACGTCCAGGGACAGCGAGCCCGTGGGGATGTAGTCCACGTTCAGCTCCGCCTTGTCGCCGAAGCGCATGATGGAGCCCTTGCCGTACATCCGCTCGATCTGGGCCATGGCCGTGTCGATGGCCCGCTTCTTATCGTCCGCCGGCCCCGCGTTGGGCAGCGGCGCTTTCTCTCTCGCCATAGTTCTCTCCTCCTGCTTCTCTGTCAAAGTGCTTTTTCAATGGCCGCGGAAATCCCATTGGGTCACCGCTTCACCGTATGTCTCTCTTAAGTAATATCCATTCCAACTGTCCAGCTCTGCCAAAGCGGGAAACAGTTCCACCAAATCCGTCGAGGAAGGGCCCGGCTGCTCCCAATCTGGTGCGTTACGGTCCAGGGGTGTTCCTCCGGAACGTCCTTCCCTTGAAAAGGTCACTGCTCCTGCCCAGAGCTCCGTATGATTGCCAGTGCCGGAACTGTTGCCGGCCCAGGACGTGGAAGCGATCAGCGTCTCGCCGGGCTCCAAATTTAAATTCTCGATAAACTCCTGCTCCAGCCGGGCTGCTGCCCGATCATTGAGCAGAGGTCCTAAAAACAGGAATTGTGTACAAGCCGCCAGCGGCAGCAGCAAAACCACGGTCAGCAGGATCAGCAGAACCCGTTTTACCGCCTTTTTCATGGTTCAGATCTCCGTGCACAGCGTGCCGAACACCACCCGGGGGATGTCGTGGTGGTCCTTCACCACCTGGATGTCCCCGAAGCCCTGGGCCCGCATGATCCGCAGCACGCTGTCCGCCTGGCCGATGCCCACCTCGAAGTACAGCCGGCCGCCGGGGGCCAGGGCCGCCTTCCACTTCTCGGAGATGCTCCGGTAGAAGTCCAGGCCGTCCTCGCCGCCGTCCAGGGCCAGATGGGGCTCGTAGTCTCGGACGGAGGTGTCCAATGTCTCGATGTCCGCCCGGGGGATGTAGGGAGGGTTGGATACGATGCACTGGAACTCCCCCAGGGATTTCTCCGGCTTTTCCCGGGCGCCCGCCTGCATGGGCACCACCCGGGCGGTGAGGCCGTTGCGGCGGACGTTCTGGCGACAGATCTTCAGGGCCCCGTCAGACCACTCCCCCAGCACCACCCGGGCCTGGGGCGCCTGGGCGGCCACTGCCAGGCCGATGCAGCCGCTGCCAGCGCACAGGTCCAGCACCCGGCACTCCCCAAGGGTCTGGATGTACCCGATGGCCTGCTCCGCCAGCACCTCCGTGTCCGGCCGGGGGATCAGCACGTCCTTTGAGATATCCAGGGGCAGGCCGTAGAACTCCCACTCGCCGATGAGATATGCCACCGGCTCCCCGGCCAGGTGCCGCTCCACCAGATCCCGGACCCGGTGCTCCAGCTCCGGGGAGGCGTACAGTCCTCCGTCCCGGGCCAGCTCCTCCCGGCTCTTGTTGGTGCCGAAGCACACCAGCTCCCGGGCCTCCAAGGTGGCCTCCTCGATCCCGGCCTTCCGCAGCTGCTGGCGGATATCCAAATACAAATTGTTATATGTCGTTGCCATCATACGCCTCGTTGTCGAATTTGCCCGGTTTCCGTGCCAATTCGGAAAAAGGGCTGGGAAAAAACCTTCGTTTTTTCCAGTTGATTTGCCCGCGGCAAATCAAAAAATTGAATCATTTTCGGCAGGACATGCGCCTGCCGAAAATACTTTGACCCGCGCGCCGGGGGCGCGCACACCAGTGACGCAGTGGGGTCCCCGCAAAAGCACGGCTTTTGTGGGGAAAGGAGAAAGAAACGGAGCGCTGTTCGGTTTCGCCGCAGGCGGAAACGAATAAAGCGCAGTTTCTTTCGACGCGGTGGTAGGGGAGGTCGAGGGGAAAGCGGTGAAGCGCCTCCAGCGGCGGATGAAGCGAACCGCTTTCGAGGCAGCGGCGCGATTGGCGGTCCGAACAGGGCCGGGAATCGCAATGCCGCAACGGTGCAAGCCTGCTCCCCCTCGAAGAGTCTCACCACGCGTCTTTCCCTTTTTCGCTGGGCAGCACCAATTCCAGCGACCGGATGGCGCACTCGATCATGGAGTCGTCCGGCTCGTTGGTGGTAAAGTTCTGCATCCACATCCCGGGAGCCGTCAGGATCTTGGCCAGGCGGCTGTCCTGGACGTGGCGGCCCACCCAGCGGTTGAACTCGTAGGTGATGCCCACCACCAGGGGCAGCAGGATCAGATGGGCCAGCGTCCGTAGCCAGACATTGGTGATGGGCCAGATGCCAAACACCACGCTGGACACCAGGATGGACACGAAGATCACCACAAACAGAAAGCTGGTGCCGCACCGGGGATGGTGCCGGGGCTGGATGCGGACGTTCTCCACCGTCAAAGGCAGCCCCGCCTCATAGCAGAAAATCGTCTTGTGCTCCGCCCCGTGGTACTGAAACACCCGGTAGATGTCCTTCTGCCTGGAGCAGAAGATCAGGTACAGCAGGAAGATCAGGATCTTCAGCGCGCCCTCCACCAGGTTCCGGCCCCACATGGGGAAGCCCGGGAAGAAGTGGAGGATGCCGCCGGTCACAAAGGTAGGCAGCACCAGGAACAGCAAAATGGAGAGCCCCACGCCCAGAATCACGGAGAGGGTCACAATGGCGCCCTCCAGCCTTTTGCTGGAGAGCTTGGAATCCAGCCACTGTTCAAATTTGGAGGGCTCCGCAGCCTCCTCCTCCGGATAGAAGTCGGCGGAGTACATCAGGGCCTTCACGCCGTTGACCATGGAGGACAGGAAATTGACCGTGCCCCGGATCAGGGGCCAGCCCAGAATGGGGTACCGGTCCTTGATGAGCCGCAGCTCCTCCACCTTTTCCACCAGTTCGCCGTTCTGGTCCCGGACCACGATGGCCTGCTTCTCCGGGCCCCGCATCAGGATGCCTTCGATCAGCGCCTGTCCGCCGATGCTGGTGCGGAAGGCGCAGGACTTGTTTTCTTCTGCCATGGGAATTCCTTTCTAAGGCTCGTCACGAGCCAATCATATCATGATCCGCAGGAAAATGCAAACATTTGTTCGATTTCCTGTGGGAATCATTCTTTCATGGGCAGGCAGATGGTGACCACCGCGCCGCCGCCATCGGCGTTGCCGATGGTAAAGATGCCGTTGTGGAGGCCGATGATCTCATCGCACACCGCCAGGCCGATGCCGCTGCCCCGGGCCTTGGAGGACCCCTTGTAGAACTTCTGCTTGATGAAGGGCAGCTCCGCCTCCGGGATGCCGGGGCCGTAGTCCCGGACCCGGACCACCTCGAACTCCCCCTCCCGGCTGATGGAGGTGTCGATCCGCTTGCCGGCGCCGCCGTGCTTGGCGGCGTTGTCCAGCACGTTGCAGAACACCTGCTTCAGCCGCTCGGAGTCGCCGGGGATGGGGGGCAGGTCCTCGTCTCCGCACTCGTAGTTCAGCTTGATGCCCTCCTGCCGGAACAGCTCACCGTAGGTGAAGATGGCGTCCTCAAACTCCGCCTGCAGGTCCACCTGCTCCATGTGGAGGGTGAACCGGCCGTCCTCCATCTTGGAGAACTCCAGAAGCTCCTCCACCATGGTGGAGAGGCGCCGGGCCTCGTTGAGGATGATGCGGATGCCCCGGCGCATCTGGGCCGGGTCGTCGTTGGGGTCCTCCAGGATCGTCTCGCCCCAGCCGTTGATGGCGGTCAGGGGCGTCCGCAGCTCGTGGGACACGGAGGAGATGAACTCGGACTTCATCTTCTCGTTCTGGCCGATCTTGAGGGACATATCGTTGATGTTGTCCACCAGCTCCCCCAGCTCGTCGGTGTACTTGTTCTCGATCTGGAAGCCGTAACTCCCCGCCGAGATCCGCTTGGCGGCATCTGTCACCACCGCCACCGGCTCCACCACATTGTTGATGAACAGCAGGCTGGAGATCAGCACCAGAGCCATGCAGATGACGCCCACCGCCATGATGATGAACACCACCAGGACGATCTGCCGGTCCACCAGCTTCAGGGAGGTCACCAGCCGCATGACGCCGGCCACCCGGCCGTTGAACAGCAGCGGCGCGGACACCGCCAGGATCTTCTCCCCGGTCTCCGGGTCCCGGCCCTGGTAGGGGCGGATCTCCTGATTGGCGATGGCGCTGGTGATGTCGCTGGTGCCGGGGGAGGTGCCGGCCGTCAGGCCGGAGGTGGACATCTGGATCCGGCCGGTGCTGCCGATGAACTGCAGCTCGATCCGGTCCTTCTCCTCATAGGTGTCCACCTGGGTGGTGGCCATCTGGTTGTACTCGGAGTAGCTGTTCATGAAGTAGTCGTTGAAGGCGTTGGACATGGCCTCCACCTGCTTCACCAGACCGTCCTCCATACTGCCGTAGTAGTAGGTGGAAACGCCGGCGGACACCAGCGTTACCAGCAGCACCAGCAGCACCAGCACCGGCAGGATGGTGTTGACGATCCAGCGCTTCCGCAGGCCCCGCAGGCGCAGGGCCGTCCACTTTCTATCCCGTTCTTCTGCCATAGGCCCTGCCTCCTCTCTTGTGTGTTCCCTGTGCCGGCCTCACAGGCCGGCGGGACTCCTCAGAATCCCCACTTGTACCCGTAGCCCCACACTGTCGTAATATAGGTGGGGTTTTGCACATTGTCCTCGATCTTCAGCCGCAGGCGGCGGATGTTCACGTCCACGATCTTCAGCTCACCGAAGTAGTCCCGGCCCCAGACCATGTCCAGGATCTCCTCCCGGGACAGGGCCTTTCCGGGGTTCTCCATGAACACCTTCATAATGGAGTACTCCACCTGGGTCAGCTTGATCCGCTGGCCGTTCTTCTCCAGCGTCCGGTTGCGGGTGTTCAGCAGGAAGGGATCCTGCCGGATCTCGCCGGACTGGGGGATCTCCTCCCCGCCGGCCCGGCGGAACAGGGCATCCACCCGGGCGGTGAGCTCCGCCGGGGAGAAGGGCTTGGTCACATAGTCGTCGGCGCCGGTCATCAGCCCCGTCACCTTGTCCATCTCCTGGGAGCGGGCGGTGAGCATGATGATGCCGATCTTGGTGTTGGTGGCCCGGATCCTGCGGCAGACCTCAAAGCCGTCGATGCCCGGCAGCATGATGTCCAGCAGGGCCACCCGGGTGTCCGGGTTCTCCTTCAGCTTGTCCAAAGCCTCCTCGCCGGTCTCCGCCTCGATGACGTCGTAGCCGGCCCGGCGCAGGTTGATGACGATAAAACTGCGGATGCTGGACTCATCCTCCAGCACCAGAACTTTTTTCATGGGGCTCTCCGTCCTTTCTTCTCTGTCAGCTTTCGCCGGCAGTCCACTCTGTGGTGATGAGGTTGAAGGCCTCCCGGACCTCGTCCTCCGTCAGGCCGTACTCCCAGCTGCTGTTGGCGTCCAGCAGCTCCGCCACGTAGATGATCTCCGGCTGGCGGCGGAGGATGATCCGCCCGCCCCGGGTGGCCTGCACCTCCCGGTTGGAGCCTGTGAGCTTGAGGATCCGCAGGAAGTCCTGGGGCGGCTCCGTGTCGCTGCCCCGGATGGAGAAGGTGACGGCGGACTCCTCGGTCCCGGCGGTGCGGGTGATCAGGATCTGGTCCCGCCAGCTGTCCGGCAGGCGCAGGTACCAGCCGTCCTCCACGTTGTGATAGGTGCTCAGGGCCAGCGTCTTCGTCCCGTCGCTGGCGTAGGCATACCAGTCGATGCGGCGGCAGATCTCCTCTCCCACGTTCCCCCAGGACGGAATGGACTCCGGATGGGGGACCTCCGTGATGCCGTCGCTGTTGATGTCCTCGGGATACAGGGCGCAGAAGGGCGCCACCTCCGAGGACACGCCGGTCACATCCGACAGCAGGATGTTCACCAGCTCCTCATTTCTCACAGCCAGAATGTCCGTGGCCATCCAGGCGGACTCCTCCACTCCGGTGACGAACAGGGCCGGGATGCCGTCCTGGAGCACGCCGCTGCGGACCTTCCCCTGCTGGCTCAGTTCCGCCATGGTGCTGGTGATCCGGGCGGAGGTCCGCAGCTGGAGCTCCCCCTCCTGCCAGCAGTAGTAATCCGCGATGCCGTTGTTCTCCTCGTCGGCCCGGAACACCACCAGCTCCCACAGGCCGTCCTGATTCAGGTCATTGACGGCGTAGCGCACATAGCTGGTGCCCTGGATCAGCTCCTCCGGCTGGCCGGACCGCAGGCTGTAGACCGACAGGGCCTGCATATCCGTGTTGACCCGCCAGCCCACCAGCAGCTCCTTCTGGCCGTCCTGGTCCAGATCCTCATAGGCGATGCTGTAGATGCTGGTGCCGGTGCCCTCAATGACGGCGGCCTGCTCATAGGTGTCGTTCCGGGGGGTGAAGATGTAGATCTTCAGTGGCTTTTCCTCCGCGGAGTTTCGGAAGAAGGCCACCGCCTCCTGGGCGCCGTCGCCGTCCAGGTCCTCCAGCTGCACCGGCTGGATGTTGCTGCCGGAGACCGGGGCCGCGTACTCCGCGCCGCTCTCCAGCACCTGGTTCAGGCAGTTGTTCAGCTCTGTGTACTCCGCTGGCAGCTGGGGCAGGCTGTACAGTTCCTCCGGAGAGAAGGTGAAGCCGCAGCCGCTGACGCTCAACAGCAAAAGCAGGCCCAATGCCGCCCGGATTCCCCGCTGGATCTGCTGTCTCATGGTCTCCTCCTCTCTCCGCCGGATGGCGCGTATGGTGAAATCGCAGAATTTGACTGATATATGATAGCACGTTTTCCCCGCAATGTGTAGGGGTTCTTTGTATTTTTCCCGCTTTTTACGTTCTGTTCATTTTTCCGCCCTGGCCCCGCCTGGAGGGCCCGGCGGACCACCGGCGATCAGAACCAGCTTGGCCCCCCGGTCCAGCCGCTTGATGGCCGCCTCCCGCCGCAGCGCCGCGGAGCGGTCGGCAGCCTCCTCCTGGTAGACCAGCTCCACCGGCAGGCGGCTCCGGGTGTACTTGGCTCCCCGGCCCGCCTGGTGGGCCCGCAGGCGGCGGGGCAGGTCGTTGGTGCAGCCGGTGTACAGCGTTCCGTCCCCGCAGCGCAGGATGTAGACCAGATAGCCCATGGCACGTCTCCCCTCCGGTGTGATGATTCCCAGTATACCACGGCTGGGTGCCGCCGGCAAAGGTCTTTCCGCATGGGGACTTCCCTGCCCGGCATAGGATGGG
Organism: Candidatus Oscillibacter excrementavium; assembly: GCA_019118505.1. Classification (GTDB taxonomy): domain Bacteria; phylum Bacillota; class Clostridia; order Oscillospirales; family Oscillospiraceae; genus Oscillibacter; species Oscillibacter excrementavium. The sequence goes on along the minus strand of DWYU01000166.1, from coordinate 337 downwards.
GGAAGGGAGGGATTCTATGCTGTCTGCCGCACTGCTGCTCTTTGCCAACACGCTGCTGCTCTCGCTCCGCCTGTCCGGCGGCGGGTCATTTCCAAAGCCCCTGTCCGCCGCGGAGGAGCGGGAGTACCTCAGCCGGTACGCCCAGGGGGACCCGGAGGCCCGGGACGTGCTGATCCAGCGGAACCTGCGTCTGGTGGCCCACATCGTGAAGAAGGACTATTGCAAAGGACTAATTCGCCCCGTTGAAAATGGACTGAAGCCCGTTGCCCCAGTCTCAGATAGACCTCTAAATAGATTTGCTTGTCATTGCTTTGCTCCAGCACCACAATATGATCCA
>DWYU01000165.1 GCA_019118505.1 Candidatus Oscillibacter excrementavium | reverse complement strand
GCTTTCGCCGGGGCGCCCGCAGGCTGAAACCGCCCGTTCAGTCGGCCGCTGTAAAGACGGCCTTCATGCCCTTGTAGGTCTCATAGCAGTCCAGCTTGGACACCGTCTCAAAGGGCGCGTGCATGCTGAGCACCGGCACGCCGGCGTCCAGGGTGGTGATGTTCCGGTTGGCCATATACACAGCCACGGTGCCGCCGCCGCCGGCGTCCACCTTGCCCAGCTCCGCGATCTGCCAGATGACCCCCGCCTCGTCAAAGACGTTGCGGATATAGGCCACGGTCTCCGCATCCGCGTCGGAGGCGCCGGACTTGCCCCGGGCGCCGGTGTACTTGCACAGGCCGATGCCGTAGTTGAGATAGGCGGCGTTCCGCTTCTCATACACGTCGGAGAAGTTGGGGTCATAGGCCGCCGTCACGTCGGCGCTGAGGCAGAAGGACTTCTCAAAGCACACCCGCAGCGGCACCCCCTGGCTCTCGCACAGGTCCTCCATGAAGGTGTCAAAGGCGGCGGACTGCATCCCCGTCACGCCGTCGGAGCCGATCTCCTCCTTGTCCGCCAGGACGCACACCGCCGTCCTGGCAGGTGTCTTGTCCAGGTCCAGCAGGGCCCGCAGGGCGGCGTAGGCGCAGACCCGGTCGTCGTGGCCGTAGGCGCCGATCATGCTGCGGTCCAGGCCGATGTCCGTGGCCTTCACCGCCGGCACCGCCTCCAGCTCTGCGGAGGTAAAGTCGTCCTCGGTGATGCCGTACTTCTCGTTCAGCAGCTTCATCACCGCCAGCTTCACCCGGCCGGACTCCTCCCGGTCTCCGATGGGCTCGCTGCCCAGCAGCAGGTTCAGCGTCTCTCCGGGGATGGCCTCGCCCAGGGTCTTTTTGTTCTGCTCCGCGCCCAGGTGGGGCAGCAGGTCCGTGATCACCAGCCGGGGATCGGCCGCATCGGCGCCGATGTTCACCTGGACGGTGGTGCCGTCCCGCAGGGCCACCACGCCGTGGAGCTCCAGGGGGATGGTGACCCACTGGTACTTGCGCAGGCCGCCGTAGTAGTGGGTCTTGAAATAGGCCAGCTCCCCATCCTCATACAGAGGATTGGGCTTCAGGTCCAGCCGGGGGGAGTCGATGTGGGCGGCGGCGATCCGGGCGCCCTCCGCCAGGGACTTCTCCCCGATGTGGGCCAGCAGCACGCTTTTGCCGCGGTTGCTGAGATAGACCTTGTCCCCGGCCTTCACCGCCATGCCCCGGACATAGGGCCGGTAGCCGGCCTGCTCCGCCAGGCGGATGGCCTCCGCCGCGCAGAGCCGCTCGGTCTTGCCGGCGTCCAGGAACGCTTTATAACCGGCGCAGTAGGATTCCAGGGTGTCCCGCTCCGCGCCGTCCAGCCGGTCAAAGCCATTGCGGCGGCGGGAGAGCAGCTGCTCCTTCAGCGCCTTGAAGTCACTCTTTTCCATGTGCTTTTTCCTCCTTGATGGTGTCGATCAGCCGCTGGAAGAACTCCCGGGCCTCCCGCTGGAAATCCTCAGCGGTGTCCGCGGCGTTGTTCAGCTCACAGTCACACTTGCCCCGGTAGTACTCGTCGGGCTGCTGGGCGGAGATCCGCAGGCGGGCGTACTGCTCGGAGATGTTGTCCCGGGCCATGATCCGCCGGACCCGCAGCTCCATGGGGGCGGTGACCGCCACCGTCCTGTCGCACAGCTGGTCCAGTCCGCCCTCCAGCAGGTTGATGGCGTCGATGGCGAAGAGCTTGCTGTCGGACTCCGCCAGCCGCCGCCGGACCTCCGGAACCAGATGGCGGATCACGATGCCGTTGAGCTGCTCCAGCCGGTCCTTGTGGGAAAAGACCTCCTGCCCCAGCTTCTTCCGGTCCAGCTCCCCCTCCGCGTCAAAGGCGCCGGGGAAGGAGAGGCCGATCTCGTCCCGCAGGGGGGCGCAGTTCTCCAGCATCTCATGGTACAGCCGGTCGCAGTCCACCACCTGTCCCCCCAGGGACTCGATGGCCCGCAGGGCGCTGGACTTGCCCGCGCCGGTGCCGCCGGTGAGGCCCAGCACCACCTGCTCGCTGTCCGCCTCCACCACGTGGAAGCCGGCGGCCTTTTTCAGCCGGTTGCCGATGGCCAGCCCCAGCCCCCGGTTGTCCGGGCACTGGGCGTAGATCTCCGTCACGTCGCTGGCGTCAAAGGTCCGCAGGGCGTCAAACACCCGCTGGGCCTGGGCCAGCTTGTCCCCCGCGGGGCCCAGGGTGTGGACCTCCTGTCCGCGGAACAGATCCGCGAACTCGTCAAAGCAGATGACACCGGAGGTGGGTCCCACCCGCCGCAGGATCTCCTGGGCGGACTTCTCCGGCGCGCCGGTGATGACGGTGACCGGCGCCTTGGGGGCATAGTGGCGGTATTTCATGCCGGGGGCCTTGGGCTTCTCCCCCTCCGCCAGAGCGCCGTTGACGGCCTTGTCCACATCGATCTTGCCGATGAGCCGCTCCAGGTCCTCCATGGGCAGCCCGCCGGGCCGCAGCAGCCGGGGCGGGTCGCAGGTCAGGTCCAGGATGGTGGACTCCACCCCCACCGCGCAGGGGCCGCCGTCCACCACGCCGTTGATGCGGCCGTCCATGTCCTCCAGCACGTCCTGGGCCGTGGTGCAGCTGGGCCGGCCGGACAGGTTGGCGCTGGGCGCCGCGATGGGGATGCCCGCCTCCCGGATGATGGCCAGGGTCACCGGGTGGTTGGGGCAGCGCACCGCCACCGTGTCCAGCCCGGCGGTGGTCTCATCGGGGATGATGGGCCTCCGCTTCAGGATCATGGTCAGAGGGCCGGGCCAGAACTTCCGCGCCAGCACATAGGCCAGGGGCGGCACGTCGGCACAGTACCGGGGCAGCCACTGGGGGCCGGTGACATGGATGATGAGGGGATTGTCCTGGGGCCGGCCCTTGGCCTCGAAGATCCGCTTCACCGCGGCGCCGTCCAGGGCGTTGGCCCCCAGGCCGTACACCGTCTCCGTGGGGATGCCCACCAGGCCGCCGTCCCGCAGGATCTTGGCCGCCGCGGCGATCTTGTCCTCGATCTCCTTCTGCTGGCCCTTGGTGTCCCGCAAGTCAAAATATCGTGTCTGCATATCTCTTCGCCTCTATCTCTCTTCGCCGGCGTCTCGTCCGGCGGTATCTCACTTGTCCGGGCCCGTCTGCCGGGCCGCCTTCACGCCGTCTCCCCGCTCTTCAGCTTCTCCGCCTGGTCGGCGGTCACCAGCGCGTCGATGAGCTCGTCCAGGTCGCCGTCCAGGATCGCGTCGATCTTGTACAGCGTCAGGCCGATCCGGTGGTCCGTCACCCGGCCCTGGGGGAAGTTGTAGGTCCGGATCTTCTCGCTGCGGTCGCCGCTGCCCACCTGGCTCTTCCTCTGGCTGGCGATGTCGGCATCCTGTCTCTCCCGCTCCATCTCATAGAGCCTGGACGCCAGCAGCCGCATGGCCTTGTCCCGGTTCTGGAACTGGCTGCGCTCCTGCTGGCACTCCACCACCAGGCCGGTGGGCCGGTGGATCAGCCGCACGGCGGAGGAGGTCTTGTTCACGTGCTGGCCGCCGGCGCCGCTGGCCCGGTAGACCTGCATCTCGATGTCCGCCGGATCCAGCTTCACGTCCACCGCCTCCGCCTCCGGCAGCACCGCCACCGTGGCGGCGGAGGTCTGGATACGGCCGTTGGACTCCGTCACCGGCACCCGCTGGACCCGGTGGACGCCGCTCTCGAACTTCAGCCGGGAGTAGGCGCCCGCGCCCTCGATGAGGACGCTGCACTCCTTCACGCCCCCCAGCTCCGTCTCGTTCAGTGCCACCGTGTCCGTCTTCCATCCCCGGGCGGCGGCGTACATGGTGTACATCCGCAGCAGCGCCGCGGCGAACAGCGCCGCCTCCTCGCCGCCGGTGCCCGCCCGGATCTCCAGGATCACGTTCCGCTGATCGTTGGGGTCCCGGGGGATCAGCAGCAGCTTCAGCTCCTGGCGGAGCCGGTCCATCTCCTGCCGGGCGGCGGCCAGCTCCTCCTGGGCCAGCTCCCGCAGCTCCGGGTCGGAGAGCATCGCCTCCGCCGCGGCGGAATCCGCCTCCGCCTTTTGATAGGCCTGATACGTCTCCGCCACCGGGGCCAGCTCCTTCAGCTCCCGGTTCACGGTCCGCAGCCGGTCCGCGTCGCCGTAGACCGACGGGTCCGCCAGCTGGGCCTGCAGATCCTCATACCGCAGGGCCAGCTCCTTCAATTTTTCCAGCATGGGGCATCTCCTCTCCTGTTGATCTCAGAAAGGGGGATGCCGCTACTGCCCCTCCAAAAAGGCCCGGACCTGCCGCAGGAACTCCTCCTGCCAGAATTCCCAGCCCACGTCCCCGCTCCGCAGGGACACCGCCGCCCGGTGGCCGGCGGGCACGCTCAGATCCATCTGGCGGTAGACCTCCTGGTACTGGGCGCCGCTGCTGCGGGTCAGCACATAGGCGGCGTTTTGGAGCTCACCCCCGTGTTCCCGCAGAAAGGCCCGCATGACGGCGCTGGTCCGCCCTGCCCACACCGGGGTCCCCAGGATCACCAGCCGGTAATCCCCCAGGGGCCGGGCTGTCTCCACCGGGGCCACGGGGCGGGTGCTCTTGCGCATGGCGTCCAGCCCGCAGCGGAGCCAGCCCTTCCAGCCGCTCCGGTCCACGCCGTCCCGCAGCTCCGCCAGCTCCGCGTCCAGGGCGGAGGCAATCTCCTCCATAGCCTTCTTGGTGTTCCCCGTCCGGGAGTAATAGATACATAAGATGTCGCTCATTCCATTCCTCCGTGTCCGCTCAGTCAAGCAGAAAGGTCTTTACCAGGGCAAAGGCCTCCCGCAGGTGGTAGTTGATCTCCAGATGGGCCCAGGGCAGCGGTGCCGGGATACCGACCACATGTCCGTAGCCCTCCCGGGAGGCGATCAGCTCGGAACGGGCGATGTGAAAGTCGTTGGTCACCACCGCCACGGTGTCCCTGGCCGGGTCCACCCCGGCCTCCTCCAGCAGTTCTTCGGAAAAGGCGAAGTTCTCCGCCGTGTTGGATGCCTGGTCCTCTAAAATCAGCCGCTCCGGCTCCACGCCGTGCTCTGTGAGGTAGTCGTACATGCACGATGCCTCGCTGATCTCCTCGCCGTACCCGGTGCCGCCGGTGAGCACCGCCGGAATGTCCGGCCACCGCTCCAGATAGTCCAACGCCTTGTCCAGCCGGGTTCGCAGGGACAGGGACGGCTCGGTGCCGTTGACCCCCGCCCCCAGGACGATGACGGCGTCCGCCGGCAGGGACGTCATGTCGCTGTCTCCGCGGTCCATGATGACCACTTCCAGTCCCACCAGCAGGGCCAGGCCCGCGGCCACACAGCCGTAAAAGCCCCGGCGAACCAGCCGCCAGCGGTCATCCCCCGCAGCCAGGCGATCCAGCAGCCAGGAGAGCGCCAGCAGCGCCGCGGCCCCCAGCAGCAAAAAGCCGGAAAACCGGATGCCCAGCCCCCGGATCAGCACCAGGAGCAAACCCAGGACCGCGCAGACGCCGGCCGCCATCAGCCGGACCTGTCCTCTCCGGCGGCCCCGGTAGACGTCGTACCGGTACAGGGGCCGCTGTTTAGCCCTCTGCCTCTTCACTGAGCTGTTCCCACCTTTCGTACAGGGCGTCCAGCTCCGCCTGGGCGGCGTCCTTCTGCCCCACCAGCTCGTTCAGCTTCTCGTAGTCGCAGGCGGCGGCCTCCATGTCCCGCTCCAACGCGGCGATGTGCTCCTCCGCCCTGGCGATGTCCCGCTCGCAGATGGTTAGCTGCCGCCGGGCCGCCTGCTGGGCCTTGTTGCCCCGCTGGGGCCGCTCCGCGGCGGGTTTTTCCCGCTCCTTCTCCGGCTTGGGAGCGGCGGCCCTCTCCGCCTCCTCCTGGGCCTTCATCTGCCGGTACTGGGCAAAGCCGCAGGGGTAGTCGGTGATGGTGCCGCCTGCCAGCTCCCAGATCCGGGTGGCGAAGCGGTTGATGAAGTACCGGTCATGGCTGACGAACAGCAGCGTGCCGTCGTAGGCCTCCACCGCCTCCTCGATCCACTCCCGGGAGTCAATGTCCAGGTGGTTGGTGGGCTCGTCCAGGATCAGGAAGTTGATCTCGTCGTCCATCAGCATACACAGCCGCAGGCGGCTCTGCTCTCCGCCGGAGAGCACCGACACGGGCTTGAGCACGTCCTCCCCCCGGAAGTCGTAGGCCGCCAGCCGGTTTCTCGCGCTCTGGGCGGAGAGGCCCCGCTTGGCGGCCATCATGTTCTCCACCAGATTCCAGTCCGGGTGGTCGAAGTGGACGATCTGGGGCAGGTATGCCTCCTTCACCTGGGGGCCGGTCTTGATGCGGCCCTCGTCCGGGTACAGCTCCCCCACGATCATCTTGATGAGGGTGGACTTGCCGGTGCCGTTGTCGCCGATGAGGGCGATGCGCTCGCCCCCCTCCACCTTCAGGCTGATGTTCTCAAACAGCTTCTTGTCCCCATAGGACTTGGACACGTTCCGAATGCCCAGCACCTCGTCCCCGTGGAACTCCGCAGAGGAGAACCGGGCGTCCATCTTCCGGGCTTTCGTGGGTTTGGCGGTGGTCCGCATCCGCTCGATGCGCTTCTCCATGGAGATGGCCCGGCGGTAGGTCTTGTCCATGCCCATGAAGGCCCAAACCCGCAGCTGCTCCGCCGCCTTCTCCAGCTGCTGGATCTTGGCCTGCTCCTTTTCGTACTGCTTCATCCGCTCCTGGTAGCGGCGCTCCTTCTCCACGGCGTAGAAGCTGTAGTTCCCGCTGTAGAACTCCGCCTTGCCGTCCTGGATCTCGATGACCCGGGTGACGGTCCGGTCCAGGAAGTACCGGTCGTGGGAGATGGTGACCACCGTGCCGCGGAATCCCCGGATGTACTCCTCCAGCCACTCGGTGGCGTGGAGGTCCAGGTGGTTGGTAGGCTCGTCCAGCAGCAGGATGTCCGTGTCCTCCAGGATCAACCGGCCCAGGTTCACCCGGGTCTTCTCCCCGCCGGAGAGGCTGTCGAACAGCTGGGACCGCTGGCTGTCCGGAATGGACAGGCCGTTTGCGATCTTGTTCACCGCCACGTCGGTGTCATAGCCGCCGAAGGCCTCGAACCGCTCACTGAGGGTGCCGTACCGCTTTAAAATGGCGGGATCGCTCTCCCCGGCGGCCATCCGGGCCTCCAGGGCCCGCATCTCCTCCGCCAGACTCTCCAGACGGGAAAAGGCGGAGCGCAGCACGTCCTCCACCGTGTAGCCGGCGGGATAGACGGGGATCTGGGAGATCAGGCCCACCCGCCGGCCCTGGCCGATGACCACGCTGCCCTCGTCATAGTCCAGCTCGCCGGTCAATATCTTGAACAGGGTGGTCTTGCCGGCGCCGTTGCGGCCCAGCAGACCCACCCGCTCCCCCTGGTCCACCTGGAAGGTGAGGCCGTCCAGCACGTTCTTCCCCACTTCAAAGGACTTCACCAGGTTGTTTACTTGAATCTCAATCATACGCTTGCTTCAGTTGCTCCACGATCCAGCCGAAGTGCATGGCGTGGGACGCCTTCACCAGCATGGCGGTGTCGGCCCCCAGCAGGTCGGTCAGGGTGCGGACTGCCTCCTCCTTGGTGGCAAAATGGGTGACGGAACCGCCGCTCTGGGCGGCGCCGTCGGCGATCTTCTCCGCCTTGTCTCCGATGGCGATGACCTCGTCGATGCCCAGCATGGCCGCGAGAGCCCCCATGTTGTAGTGGGCCTGATCCGTCAGGCCCCCCAGCTCTCCCATGTCGCCCAGCACGGCCACCTTCCGGCCGCACTCGGTCTTGGCCAGGATCTCCAGGGCCGCTGTGACGGACTGGGGATTGGCGTTGTAGCAGTCGTCCAGCACCAGCCGGCCGTCCCGCAGGTGCAGCACCCGCATCCGGGACCCGGCGGGCTCATAGGAGGCCGCGCCCCGGGTGATCTCCTCCCGGTCCAGGCCCAGCTCCTCCCCCACCGCCACGGCGATGGCGGCGCAGTAAGCCATGTGCTCCCCCGGCGCGGGGATGGTCAGGTGATAGGTGTCCCGGGGGGACACGATGGTGCAGGTGATGCCCGCCACGCCGTGGTCGATCATGTCCGTCACCCGGACGGCGCAGTGCTCCGACCGGCCGCAGCGGACTGTCCGGAAGGGCAGGTCCAGGGTGTTCAGCAGGGCATCGTCCCCGTTCAGCACCGCCAGTCCCTCCGGCTTCAGGTTCTCAAAGATCTCGCTCTTGGCCTTCAGGATCCCCTCCCGGCTGCCCAGATGCTCGATATGGGCGTCACCGATGTTGGAGATGACGGCGATGTCCGGCCGCACCATCTCCCCCAGGTAGCGGATCTCCCCGAAGTGGTTCATGCCGGTCTCGATCACCGCCGCCTGGTGCTCCGGCTCCAGGCCCAGCAGGGTCAGGGGGGTGCCGATGTCGTTGTTGAAGTTCTCCGGCGTCTTCAGCACCCGGAGCTTCGCCCCCAGCACCGCCGCCAGCATCTCCTTGGTGGTGGTCTTTCCCACGCTGCCGGTGACCTGGATGATGGGGATGGCGAACCGGTCCCGGTAGGCAGAGGCCAGGGCCCGCAGGGCCAGCCGGGTGTCCGCCACCTGGATGTAGAACTTGCCGGGCCGCAGGCTCTCCGGCGTCCGGGCGCAGAGGCACCCGGCGGCGCCGGCGTCCAGGGCCTTGTCGATGAAGTCGTGTCCGTCGAACTTCTCCCCCGCGATGGGCAGGAACAGGCTGCCCGGCGCGATCCGCCGGCTGTCGGTGCACACCGCGGTGACGGGGGCCGTCTCCGCCCCGGCGTCCAGCCGGGTGCCGCCCACGGCGGACACGATCTCCGGTATGGTCATGGGCTGCATGGGCTCACCCCCTTCTCTCGATCTGGCAGGAGAGCCGCACGATCTCCTCACAGAGCTGGTTGTAACTCATGCCCACGGCGGCGGCCTCCTTGGGGACGAAGCTGTTGGGGGTCATGCCCGGCAGGGAGTTGGCCTCCAGCACCCACAGCTTCCCGTCCTGGTCCAAAATCATGTCCGTGCGGGAATAGACCTCCAGCCCCAGGGCCCGGTGGACCCGCAGGGCCAGCTCCCCGGCGGCCTGCATCACCTCCGGCGGGACCTGGGCGGGGCAGGTCTCCGTGGCCGCGCCGATCTGGTACTTGGCCACGTAGTCGAACTCCTTCCCGGCGGGCACGGTCTCCACCGCCGGCAGCCACCGGTCTCCCAGCACCGCCACCGTCAGCTCCCGGCCGTAGATCCGCTCCTCCGCCAGGACCTTGGCGCCGTAGCGCAGCACCTCCTCCAGGGCCGCCTTCAGCGCCGTCCGGTCCTCCGGTAAGTACACCCCCAGGGACGACCCGCCCCCGATGGTCTTGATGACGCAGGGCATGGGCAGGGTCTGGGCCAGCGTCTCCGCCTCCTCCTGCCCGTAGGTCAGCAGCCGCCACTTGGGCGTGGGGATGCCGCACGCGTCCAGGATCTGCTTGCTCACCGCCTTATCCATGGCGATGGCGGAGGCCAGATGGCCCGCCCCGGTGTAGGGCACCCCCAGCAGGTCCAGGGCCGCCTGGATGCGGCCGTCCTCCCCGTCCATGCCGTGGAGGCCCAGGAACACCAGGTCCGCCCGCTGGCAGATGTCCAGCACGTGGGGGCCGATGTGGCTGGGGCTCTGGTCCCGCCGGCTCCGCTTCACCGCCTCCAGGTCCGGCGCCGTCACCTCGATCTTCGCATCGGGGCACAGGCCGTCCGGTGCGTCAAACAGCGCCTCCAGGTCCGCCGGGACCTCCTTCAGCCCCAGAAACAGGTCCACCAGGATGGCCCGGTGGCCATTCTGGCGCAGGGCCCGGCACACGCCGGAGCCCGTCACCAGGGACACCGCCCGCTCTGTGGAGATGCCGCCTGCCAATACTACGATTTTCATGTCAGCTTCCAGTCCCTTCTCTTTTGACTGTTCTCTGAGTAGTCATAATCATCCTATTTTAATGTTCCATAGTTTAGCACAATCCGCCTGGGAATACAACTCCCAAAACAGAGAGGCCCCCCGAAAAAGGCGGCAGCGCGCCTTCGGGGGGCTGTTGGTTTTGCCGGAAATCCGCCGTCAGAAGAGCCTGGCCAGCAGGCCCTCCGGCTCTCCCTCCAGCAGCGTCGCCGCGGCGGAGAGCATCCGGGCCGCGTCCGCCCGGGTGACGGTGTCCGCCATCTCGGCACTGCCGAAGCTGCCGGCGGAGAGGACGCTGACCGCCTCCATGTTGGCCACGGCCTGGGCCGCCCAGGAGGGGGCCGCCTCCCGGTCCGTGTACCAGGCGGTCAGATCCACATCCTCCACCGCCAGCAGGCGGTTCAGGATGGCGGCGGCCTGGTTGAAGGTGATGGGCTCCTCTCCCTGGAAGGCCGCGCCCTCCTCCGTGGAGACGCCGCCCACCAGCCCCTCCGCCACGCCGGCGGCGGCGTAGGCCTTGGCCCAGGTGGGGATGGCCGCGTCATCGCAGAAGCCCGTCATGGTGACGGCGGTGGGGGTCTCCCCGGCGGTCTCCAGCACCATGGCCAGGAACTCACTGCGGGAGACCGTCTTGTCCGGCTCAAAGTAGTACTGGTCCCCGATCCGGGCGCCGGTGAAGATGCCCGCCTCCGCCAGGTCCTGGGCAGCCACCGCCGCGGCGGAGTCCCCGATGTCGGCGTAGGTGACGCCGGACTTGGCCTTTTCAATGGTGACCGTCACCTCCGCGGGCTGGGACACCCGGCCGGAGGCGTCGGTGGCGGTGTAGGTGAAGTGATCAGTGCCGGAGGCGTTCTCCTTCGGCGTGTAAGTGAAGCTGTCTCCGTCGATCTGGACGGTGCCCTTCTTCGGCGCCTCCTCCACGGCGTAGGTCAGCGGCTCTCCCCCGCTGCCGGCGGCCAGGAACTGGGCCCGGTAGGGGATGCCCCGGTAGGTGCGGATCTCCACCGCCTGGGCCGTGGGGGCCCCCGCTCCGGACTGGGCCTTCTCCACGCCGCCGAACAGGGCGGCGGCGTTGACGGACAGGGCCAGGGCGGCGGTCAGCAGCAGGACGGCGGCGCGTTTCATCACATGGGTCTTCAAGGCAATCAAACCTCCTGTATTGAATTGGGTGCACCGCTAGTTTCTTCCCGCCCGCCGGAAATATACCAAAAAAGCGCGGCCGGAGAACACTCCGACCGCGCCGGGGAAACCATCCCGTCTCACACCAGGGGTCTGCCGGGCCTCCGCCCGGTGAGGGGTGATCGCTTCTTGATGCCGGACACCACCCCCATGGCGGCGTACAGCGTCAGCAGCGAGGACCCGCCGTAGCTGAAGAAGGGCAGGGTCACGCCGATGGTTGGCATGACGAACAGGCACATCCCGATGTTGATGACCGTCTGGTAGATCAGCATAGCCGCCATCCCCACGCAGATATAGCAGTGGAGGGTCGTCTGCGCGTTCCGGGCCACCAGCAGCACCCGGAGGATGATGGCCGTCAGCAGGGCGATCACCGCCAGGCAGCCGATGAGGCCCAGCTCCTCCCCGCAGACGGAGAAGATGAAGTCCGTCCACCGGTAGGGCAGGGACTGCGGATAGCTGCTCTGGGTCTGGGTCCCCTGCATGTACCCCTGCCCGAAGACGCCGCCGGAGCCGATGGCCATCAAGCTCCGGCTCTGCTGCCAGCCGGTTTTCAGCGCGTCATAGGAGTGGTCGAAGAGAACCCGGAAGCGGTCCATCATGTAGCTGGGGATCAGTTCCAGGGCCCAGGCCGCCGCAAAGGCCGCCCCGCCGCCGAGAAACAGCAGGGCGAACCACCGCAGGGCAAACCCGGCGGCAAAGGCCATGCACAGGAAGATAAAGAAGAAGGTCAGGGCGTTGCCCATATCCCCGGAGATGACCACGTAATACCCCATCAGCAACAGGGTGTGGCCCGCCACCATCATAGCGGAGGAGAAGGACTTCAGATCCCGCTTCTCCTCCCGCAGCCACTCCAGCTGCTTGGCCAGCAGCAGGGTGAAGGTGATCTTCACGATCTCCGCCGGTCCGATCTGAAAGGGGATGCCGGGGATCTTCAGCCAGGCCTGGTTGCCGGTGGTGGCGCCGCCCACGCCCAGGGGCGTCAGCAGCAATCCGATGAAGATGAGGTTGAACGCCACCACCCACTTCCACCGCTTCAGCACGATCTCCACGTCGATCATGGACATGAACACATAGGCGCACAGCCCCAGCAGCAGGGCCGCCCCCTGGACGCCCACATACCGGATCATGCCGCTCATGCCGTCGGTATCCATATAGTGGGTGGCGCTGGCGATCAGCACCATGCCGTACAGTGTGGCGGCGCAGCAGAGTCCCAACAGCACCAGATCGGCCTGCTGGATGAAGTCCGCCAGGATGGCTTTCAGTCGATTCCACATGGGTGTTTCGTTCCTCCGGGGGCAAAATTTGACAGATGCAGTATACCACAAAGGAAAAGGGGTGTAAACGCCGGAAATTTGTTTTTACACTTCGTTCAAAATATGATATACTGAGTTAAATTTGGAAACAACACCAGAAAGGAGCGCTGCTTCTTGGAGTACATCTCCCACAGCGAGGCGGAGACCGAGGCCCTGGGCGAACAGCTGGCCGCCGCCCTCTCCCCCGGTTCCGTGGTTGCCTACCGTGGCGGTCTGGGCATGGGCAAGACCGCCTTCACCCGGGGCCTTGCCCGGGGCCTGGGGTGCCGGAGCCGGGTCACCAGTCCCACCTTCACCATCGTCAACGAGTATGAGGGCCCCACCCCTCTGTTCCACTTCGACATGTACCGCCTGGCAAGTTCCGAGGACCTGTTCGACATCGGCTGGGAGGACTACCTCTCCCGGGGCGGCGTCTGCGCCGTGGAGTGGAGCGAGCAGGTGGCGGACGCCCTGCCGGAGGACGCCGTCACCGTCACCCTGGCCCGCCACCCGGACCATGACGACTGGCGGATCATCACCGTGGAAGGAGGCGCTGCCCGATGAAAATTCTGGCTTTGGAGACCTCCGCCAAGGCGGTCTCCGCCGCCGTGACGGAGAACGGGAAGGTCCTCTGCTCCGGCTATCAGGACACCGGCCTCACCCACAGCCGCACCCTGATGCCCATTGTGGAGGCCATGCTGAAAAACACCGGCCTGACGGTCCAGGACTGCGACGCCATCGCCGTGGCGGCGGGCCCCGGGTCCTTCACCGGCATCCGCATCGGCGTCTCCGCCGCCAAGGGGCTGGCCTTTGCCGCGGACAAGCCCTGCGCCGCCGTCTCCACCCTGGAGGCCATGGCCCGGAACGTGTCCCACATGGACGCCCTGGTGGTCTGCGCCATGGACGCCCGCCGGAACCAGATCTACAACGCCCTGTTCACCGCCGAAGGCGGCCGCCTGACCCGCCGGACGCCGGACCGGGCCATCGGCCTGGCGGAGCTGGCGGAGGAGCTGCGGGGCGAGTCCCTGCCCCTGGTGATCGTGGGAGACGGCGCGTTCCTCTGTGAAAAGGCGCTGACAGAGGCGGGGCTCCCCTGCCGTCTGGCGCCGCCGCAGCTGGTGATGCAGAACGCCATGTCCGTGGCCCTGTGCGGTGAGGACCTGGCCCGGGCAGGAAAACTGGTCTCCGCCCAGGAGCTGCTGCCGGTCTACCTGCGGCCGCCCCAGGCCCAGCGCCTGCGGGACCGGATGCAAACCTGACAGGCTTCCGCCTGTGATGATGTGATCGAGAAAAGGAGTAATGGAATGATGAACGGCAAAGTACATGTCATGGACCACCCCCTGGTAGCCCACAAGCTCACCATCCTGCGGGACAAGAACACCAGCGTGAAGGACTTCCGGGAGCTGGTCAGCGAGATCGGCATGCTGATCACCTATGAGGCCACCCGGGACCTGCCCCTGACCACCCGGGAGGTGGAGACGCCCATCTGCAAGACCGTCGCCCCCACCCTCAAGGGCAAGAAGTTCGCCGTGGTGCCCATCCTGCGGGCGGGCCTGGGCCTGGTGGACGGCGTGCTGCGGATGGTGCCCTCCGCCCGGGTGGGCCACATCGGCATGTACCGGGACGAGGAGACCCTGGAGCCCCATGTCTACTTCTGCAAGATGCCCAAGGACATCGCCGACCGGGATATCCTGATCGTGGATCCCATGCTGGCCACCGGCGGCAGCGCCGAGGCCGCCATCACCGAGATGAAGAAGCGGGGCTGCCGGAACATCAAGCTGATGGTGCTGCTGGCGGCGCCGGAGGGCATCGACCGGATCCAGAAGGCCCACCCGGATGTGGACATCTACTGCGGAGCCGTGGACCAGCGGCTCAATGAGCACGGCTACATCGTCCCCGGCCTGGGGGATGCCGGCGACCGGATCTTCGGCACGAAATAAGGCACTCTCCCTTTATACACGGCAGGCCGGCCCTGTCCGGCGGAAAGGAGCATACCATGGCCTCAGAACAGACGAAAGCCAAACGGCACGGACCCAGCCGGGTCACGACGGTGATCTGCCTGGTGCTGATCCTCGGCGCCGCCCTGGTCATCGCCCGCATGGTGAAATTCCGGTCCCAGGTGGATATAACCCTCCCGGCGGTGCTGTGGGAGGACGGCGCGACCACCGCCGTGAGCACCACCCTGCATTTCCACGGGGAGCTGGTGAAGCAGTGGGGGCAGGATGACAGCTTCAGCGGATATCTGGAGCTGGCGGATCAGCCCTTCACCTCTGAGGAATCCAGCAAGGCCTGGCTGACCATGGCCCGCGAGGATGGCGGTCTCAACCGGGGCCTGCTCGAATACGGAAAGTTCCCCGCCCACACGCCTTTCGGGGAGCTGTACACAGACCGGGAATATACGCAGTTCTTCCTGTTCCCCTTTGAGCGGGTCCCCGGCGAGGACGACGGAACGTCAACCTATGTAGCCGGCTCCTCCGTCTATGTGGCCCCGGCGGAGTCTCTGGACGAGGCCAAGGCCCTGCTGGAGTCGTACAACCTGCTGATGCCGGACGGGAGCCTGCGGTAAACTCTGCCAACGTCCTGATCCTGAAGATTTCAAAGGCCCGCCCGGCGGAACATTCCGCCGGGCGGCCTCTGTTTTCCGCCGCGGTATCACAGCACATACAGATACACCGCCAGGTAGTGGAAGAAGGACCCGGCCAGGATCAGCAGGTGGAACAGCTCGTGGAAGGTCCACTCCGCCGAGAGGTTGGGCTTCTTGATGGCGTAAAACACCGCCCCCACGGAGTAGCAGATGCCGCCGATGGCCACCAGGGTCAGGCAGGGCTGGCCCAGGGCGGCGAAGTCCTTTGCCACAAACACCACGGACCACCCCATGATGAGGTACACCGCTGTGGACAGCATCCGGGGAGCGTTGATCCACAGCAGCTTGGCCAGCACCCCCGCCAGGGCCACGCCCCAGAGGATCAGGCAGAACCGGGTCCCCTTGGGCTGGGGCAGCAGCACCACGCAGAAGGGGGTGTAGCTGCCGGCGATCAGCACGTAGATCATGCTGTGGTCCATCTTCCGCAGCACCCGCTTCACGCCGCCGCTGGCGGCGGTGCCGGGATAGTAGTGGTAGACGGCGCTGGCGGCGTACAGCGCCACCATGGACAGGCAGAAGCACATGGCCGCCGCCACCGCCGGCACGGCGGCGTCCGTCCACAGCCCCCGCAGCACATACACCAGCGCCCCGCACAGGGCGGCCGCCGCGCCGAAGGCGTGGGTCTCACAGCTGACCCGGTCCTGGGCCTTTGCAAACAGTTTGCGCATAGAATGGTCTCTCCTTTTTGAAATCCGGCAAGTCGCCGTCCATATTGTATAATCTGGTTTTCAATATTATATTATACGCTGTCGTCCTCTTTTTCAAGTAGTATATGTAAATTTTCTGTGACAATTCCATTCCATGCAAAAAAATTCCCGGCGCCGCAGCGCCGGGAATCCAATTCAAATCCGGCCGATCCGGCGGCTGTGCCGTCGGAACGACTTCAGTTCCAATAGTCCGTTTTCTCTTTCAGCCCGATGTCCGCGGCCCGGAAAGTGGGGTTCTTCCCCGCTCTCCGCTGCTGGGTATAATTCCGCAGGGCGGCCGCCGCGGGCCGGGAGAGAATGGCGATCACCGGAATGTTGATGAGCACCATGATGCCCATCAGCACGTCGGACAGGTTCCACACCAGATCCAGCGTCAGCCCGGCCCCCAGGAAGATCAGCCCCATGGCCACCAGCCGGAACACCACCATGAACCGCCTGGAGGGCACATGGCCCAGCAGGAAGGCCAGGGCGTTGTCCACGTAGTACAGGTTGCCGATCAGTGTGGTGAAGGCGAACAGCACCATGGCCACGGTGATGAAGATGGGGCCAAGAGTGCCGAAGGAGGCGGACAGGGCCTCCTGCACATAGGGGGCGCCCTGCAGCTCCGCCGCGGGCTCCACACCGGAGCACAGCAGCATGAAGGCGGTGGCGGAGCAGATCACCAGGGTGTCCAGGAACACGGAGAGCATCTGCACCAGGCCCTGCTTCACCGGGTGGGAGACATTGGCGGAGGCGGCGGCGTTGGGAGCGGAGCCCACGCCGGCCTCGTTGGAGAAGAGGCCCCGCTTCACGCCCTGCATCACGGCGGAGCCGGTGAAGCCGGCGAAGATGGCCCGGAAATCAAATGCCTCGGTGAAGATCCGGCCGAACACCTGGGGGATCAGCCCCAGGTTCATGACGATGACCACCAGGGCCACCAGCACGTACAGCCCGCCCATGATGGGCACCAGGGTGGAGGCGAAGGCGATGATCCGCTTGCCGCCGCCCATGACGCAGTACCCGGTGATCAGGGCCACGATGCCGCCGATGATCCAGGGGGTGACCTCCGGGGCGTAGAAGCTGTAGCTGGAGAAGGTGGACTGGAGATTATAGGAGCAGAGCATGTTGAAGCCGCCGGCATAGGTGGCAATGAGGCTCAGGGCGAACAGCACCGCCAGGGGCTTGCTGTGGAGAGCCGCCTCGATGTAGTAGGCGGGGCCGCCGTAGCTCTCGCCGGTCTCCGGGTTCCGGCGCTTGTAGATCTGGGCCAGAGTGGACTCGGTAAACGCCGTGGCGCCGCCCAGCAGGGCGATGAGCCACATCCAGAACACGGCACCGTAGCCGCCCACGCAGATGGCCACGGACACGCCGATGATATTGCCGGTCCCCACCCGGGAGGCGGTGGACACCATCAGCGCCTGGAAGGAGGACACGCTCCCCTCCTTCTCCGGCCGCTCCATCACCACCCGGACGGACTCCTTCAGCAGCCGCAGCTGCGGGAAGCGGTTCCGGATGGTGAAGAACACACCGGCGGCCACCAGCAGGATCACCAGCAGATAGGTATACATAAAGTTGCTCAGGGCGACGATCATCTCTCCCAGCATGTACAAATTCCTCTCCTTCTGTCATTGTTGGGGATACGCAGTCTCTCTGCACTTGTCAGCCCGACTAGAATATCAGAACCTTTACAGGGTTGTCAATGGCAAAATTCAAGTTTTTGCGTCAAAATCAGAGACGGAGGGGCAAAATGCCCCTCCGCGCTTTCAATTCGCCGTCGGGAGGCCGCAGAGGGCCTCTGTCAGGTACCCGCTCTCCGGGTCGAAGTCATAGCACACCGTGCCGCCCTCCGCCGTCTCGCAGGTCAGGCGCAGGGTGCCGTCCGCCTGCCAGGCAAGGCCGGTGATGGACGGCGCGCTGTCATACCAGTCCCCCAGGTCGTACAGGCTGCCGCTGTCCGATCCCTCCACGCCGAACTCCGTGGGCGTCCGTGTCAGAAACGCGCTCTTGCCGCCGTCCTGGGTCCAAACCCGGTACCAGGCAGTATTTCCCGTGGTCTGGCCTCCCATCAGCTCCTGGGCCACGGACAGCAGGCCGCTCCCGGAACCAGAGGGCACCAGAAAGGCCCGGTCACTGTCGTATGCTTCCGTGGCCGTCCAGTCGGCGCCGTTGGAGAGGTACACATCCGCCCCGTCGGTGACAATGTAGGAGAACCGCTTCTCCGTGATCTCCCCGCCGGTGCGCATCCGCCAGAGGAAGCTGCCGTTTTCATAGATCACGTCGATCAGCATGGGCCAGCTCTCGTAGTAGCTCTGGAGCGTCCGCAGCTGGCAGGGGATGCCCAGGGACACCTTGTCCAGGAAGGTCTCCGCCGCGTCCGCGTTCTCCGTCCCCGCCTCGGTGAACACCACCGCGCCGGAGGCGGCCAGCTCCGCCGGGTCGCCGTACTCCGGCACCTCCTCCATGGGGCCGAAGCCGTAGGGGGCCTCCGCCGAGACAGCGGCACCCTTTCTTAGCGTAAACTCCGCCCAGCAGGGCAGGGGCTCCGCCTCACCGGGCAGGACCTCCAGGTCCTTCACCACCCGGTAGGTGCCCTCGGTGAAGTCATAGTCGAACAGGGACAGCACACAGGGGAACGCCCAGGACTCCCCCGCCGGCAGAGTGTACAGGATGTCCTCCCACGCCTCGTTTTTCCAGGGCACCTTCTCCCAGCCGCTGTCCGTCTGGACTTCCAGCCGGTACTCCGCCCCAAATTCCAGGGGCTCTCCCTCCCCCTCATAGGACAAGATGCACCAGATCGAGTCCACGGAGGGATCGTACTCCATCCACTCGGTCTCCATATTGAGACTATAGGACCCTGCGGACTGGGGGACCACCAGGGTCACTCCCACATCCGTAGGATTGCCTCCGCAGCCCGCCAGCACCAACAGCGCCAGCAGGCAGATCCAAAGCCGCTTCATCTCCATATCCCCTTTCCTTCTGTACGGTCTTTGCCTGTCTCTCTATTGGTATAGACGGAACCACCGGGAATTGGTTCCGCTGTTCTCTGTCAAACTACACAAAATCCACCAAAAAATTTTTGAGCTTCCCTGCTTGCATTTTAGCGGATTGTCCGGTAAAATACAAGTACAAGGGAAGAATGATAGCTGCAACGTAGTGCTGCGCGCACGGGCTGACACCTATCATTCCGGTTTTTTGATAGGTGTTTCAAACCAAGGTCGGTTTGAAGCGCCTTTTCTTTTTACCGAAGCCATCCACAGGGACAAAAGGAGGTCTTTTTATGATTTTACTGGCAAACGGCAAGGTCATCACCCGGGACCCGGAGGGCGTGGGCTATCTGCCGGACGGCGGCGTGGTCACCGACGGAGGAAAGATCGTGGAGGTGGGCGCCACCGCCGCTCTGAAGGCCAAGTACCCCCAGGCGGAGTTCGTGGACGCCCGGGGCGGCGTCATCATGCCGGGGCTCATCAACGCCCACACCCACATCTACTCCGCCCTGGCCCGGGGCCTCTCCATCGACGGGTACAACCCCACCAGTTTCTACGAGGTGCTGGACGGCCAGTGGTGGTACATTGACCGGAACCTGGACCTGGAGGCCACCAGGGCCAGCGCCCAGGCGCTGGTGATCGACTCCATCAAGCAGGGCGTCACCACCATCTTCGACCACCACGCCAGCTTCTGCGAAATCCCCGGCTCACTGATGAAGATCGCCGAGGTCACCAAGGAATACGGTATGCGGGCGTGCCTGTGCTACGAGGTCAGCGACCGGGACGGGGAGGAGAAATCCCTCCAGTCCGTCCAGGAGAACAAGGACTTCATCGACTACTGTGAGCAGAATCCCAGCGACATGCTGAAGGCCATGTTCGGCGGCCATGCCCTGTTCACCATCTCCGACAAGACCTTTGACCGGATGGCGGCGGCCAACAATGGCCGGGTGGGCTTCCACATCCATGTGTCCGAGGGCATGAACGATGTGTATGACTCCCTCCAGAACTACGGCCGCCGGCCAGTCCAGCGGCTCCAGGACCACGGCATCCTGGGCCCCAAGACCATTCTGGGCCACTGCATCCACGTGAACACGGCGGAGATGGACATCATCAAGGCCACGGACACCATGTGCGTCAACAACCCCGAGTCCAACATGGGCAACGCCGTGGGCATCTCCCCGGTGCTGCAGCTGTACAAGAAGGGCATTCTCATCGGCATGGGCACCGACGCCTACACCAACGACATGCTGGAGTCCCTGAAGGTGGCCCTGTGCTCTCAGCGGCACAATGCCTGCATGCCCAACGTGGGCTGGTGTGAAGTGACGGACATGCTCTTCAAGAACAACGCCAAGATGGCGGAGCGGACCGGCTTCCCCACCCTGGGGGTGCTGAAATCCGGCGCGGCGGCGGACGTGATCGTCATGGATTACAAGCCCTTCACCCCCTTCTCCGACGCCAACATCGACGGGCACATGATCTTCGGCATGACCGGGCGGCAGTGCCAGACCACCATGATCAACGGCAAAATTCTGATGAAGGATCGCGTTCTCACGGAGATCGACGAGGAGGCTGTGAATGCCCATATTATGGAGAGCAGCAAGCGGCTGTGGGGACGGCTGAACCATCGGGAATATTGATGCGGGCATCCCCGTGATGCCGTAGGGGCGGCAATCTGCCGCCCGGGGGATTCAGCTGGGGCGCCAGCTGGCTCATTCCACCCCCCATTCTCTTTTTGTTCTTGACAAAAAGAGAACGGGCCGTGGACGGTCCAAGAGAAAAAATCGCTTTAGACGCGCTCCGGTACAGTGGCCCTCCGCGCGACGGGGGGCGGCGTATCGGTGCCTGCTCCAATTTTGCCTGGCCTTCGGGCACGCCGGATTCTTCTGCGATTCTTGTAACTGCCGTCCCGTGGCGGATCGTGCGGAGGGCGTCGAGGCGATTGTCGCATTGCCTCTGCTTCTCCTTTCGCTGCCGCTCAATTTCCCGCGCGGGAGTGCCAGCGGCAGCGGAAATCGGCGCAGGGAGTATCCCTGTACCGCCCCGGGCTGGAGGATTCCCCAAAGGCGCCCCCCTGTGGGCGCAGCCCCCGCGCCGGGTCCGGCGCATCTACCACCAAGGAGTTCTTTTGAGGAGGAAAAACCTATGTCTGAGTTAATGACCCCCATTCCCTTCCGGGAATTGATGACCTGGATCACCACTGAGTACCGCCGGGATGGCTCCGTCTTCGGCGTCCATAAGCCCTATAGGGCCGGTGTGAAGAAGCTCCCCATCTTCGGGGAGACCATCGAGACCCCCTTCGGCCCCGCCGCCGGCCCCAACACCCAGCTGGCCCAGAACATCATCGCCAGCTACTTCGCCGGCGCCCGGTTCTTTGAGCTGAAGACCGTCCAGAAGACGGACGGCGCGGACCTGGCCGCCTGCATCAACCGCCCCTGCATCCTGGCGGAGGACGAGTGCTACAACTGCGAGTGGTCCACGGAGCTATACGTCCAGCAGGCCTTTGAGGAGTATGTGAAGGCCTGGTGCGCCCTGAAGCTCATGGCCAAGGTCTACGGCCTGGGGGACCCCAACGGGTTCGTGTTCAACATGTCCGTGGGCTATGACCTGGCGGGCATCCAGGGGGAGAAGATCGACACCTTCCTGAATGGCATGGTGGACGCCAGCCAGACCCCCATCTTCCAGGAGTGCATCCGCGTTCTGAAGGAGTTCTTCCCGGAGGAGCGCGATTATATCGACACCATCACCCCCCACGTCTCCGGCTCTGTCACAGTGTCCACCCTCCACGGCTGCCCGCCGGACGAGATCGAGCGGATCGCCAGCTACCTCCTGGAGAAAAAGCACCTTCACACCTTCGTCAAGTGCAATCCCACCATCCTGGGGTATGAGACCGCCCGTTCCATCCTGGACTCCATGGGCTACGACTATATCGCCTTTGACGACCACCACTTCAAGGAGGATCTGCAGTACGCCGACGCGGTGCCCATGTTCCACCGGCTCCAGGCCCTGGCGGACCGGGAGGGTCTGGAATTCGGCTTAAAACTCTCCAACACCTTCCCGGTGGACGTAAAGGCCGGGGAGCTGCCCAGCGAGGAGATGTATATGGCGGGCAAGTCCCTGTTCCCCCTGACCACCACCATGGCCGCCATGATGGCCAAGGAGTTCGGCGGCAAACTGCGCCTCTCCTACGCCGGCGGCGCCGACGCCTTCAACATCGACAAGCTGTTCTCCTGCGGCATCTGGCCCATCACCATGGCCACCACGGAGCTGAAGCCCGGCGGCTACCAGCGGTTCACCCAGATCGGGGACAAGCTGGACACCCTGGACTTCAAGCCCTTCCAGGGGGTGGACGTGGGCGCCATCCAGGCCCTCTCTCTGGCGGCCCGGTCCGACAAGTACCACGTGAAGGCCATCAAGCCCCTGCCCCGGCGGAAGCTCTATGAGAAGGTCCCCCTGGTGGACTGCTTCACCGCCCCCTGCAAGGGCGGCTGCCCCATCGGCCAGGACATTCCGGAGTATATCGAGCTGTGCCGGAAGGGCGAATACGCCTCCGCCCTGCGGCTCATCACCGAGAAGAACCCCCTCCCCTTCATCACCGGCACCATCTGCGCCCACAACTGCATGACCAAGTGCATGCGGAACTACTATGACGAGCCGGTGAACATCCGGGCCACCAAGCTGGTGGCGGCGGAGCGGGGCTATGAGGCTTACATGGCCAAGATCAAGGCCCCCGCCCCGGTGACCGACGGCCGGAAGGTGGCCGTCATCGGCGGCGGCCCCACCGGCATGGCGGCGGCCTACTTCGTGGGCCGGGCGGGCATCCCCGTCACCATCTTTGAGCGGTCCGGCGTCCTGGGCGGCATCGTCCGGCAGGTGATCCCCGCCTTCCGCATCAGCGATGACGCCATCGACCACGACGTGGCGCTGATGTTCAAGATGGGCGTGGAGGTGAAGCTGAACACCGAGGCCCCCTCTGTTGCGGAGCTGAAGGCCCAGGGCTACACCCACATCTTCTTCGCCGTGGGCGCCTGGAAGGCCGGGAAGCTGGACATCCCCGGCAACGTGGTGCCGGTCATCCAGTGGCTCAAGGACATGAAGGCGGGCAAGGACGTCTCCCTGGGCCACGTGGCCGTGGTGGGCGGCGGCAACACCGCCATGGACGCCGCCCGGGCGGCCTTGAAGGCAGGGGCGAAGTCCTCCACCCTGGTGTACCGCCGGACCAAGAAGTATATGCCCGCCGACGCGGAGGAACTGGAGATGGCCATTGCCGACGGCGTGGAATTCCTGGAGCTGGTGGCTCCCGTGGAGCAGAAGGACGGCAAGCTGGTCTGCGAGAGGATGAAGCTGGGCGACCCGGACGAGAAGGGCCGCCGGAAGCCCGTCCCCACCGGTGAGATGGTGGAGATCCCCTGCGACACCGTGGTCTCCGCCGTGGGTGAGAAGGTGGAGAGCGAGATCTTCACCAAGAACGGCATCACTGTGGACGCCAAGGGCATCCCGGACTTCAAGACCAATCTCGAGGGCGTCTACGCCGGCGGCGACGCCATGCGGGGCCCCGCCACTGTGGTGGAGGGCATCGCCGACGCCCAGTATTTCGCCAACGCCGTCATCGGCGAGGCCCACAAATTCTCCATCCCCGCCAAGGCCGTGGCCACCCGGGAGGAGGCCATCGCCAAGAAGGGCATCCTCTGTGAGAGCGCCAAGTGCGAGGGGGACCGGTGCCTGACCTGCAACGTGGTGTGCCAGGTCTGTGCCGACGTGTGCCCCAACCGGGCCAATGTGGTCATTGAGCTGCCGGACGGCCGCCAGCAGATCCTCCATGTGGACCGGATGTGCAACGAGTGCGGCAACTGCGCCGTGTTCTGCCCCTACGACTCCGCCCCCTACCGGGACAAGTTCACCCTGTTCCTGACAAAGGAGGGCTTTGATGAGAGCGTCAACAACCAGGGCTTCCTGCCCCTGGGCGGCAAAAAGGTTCTGGTACGCCTGAACGGCAAGGTGTTCGAGGCGGACCTGGACGGCAAGAATGACCTGCCCGCCGACATTGAGGTGTTCATCTGGACGGTGCTGACCAAGTACGCCTATCTGGTGGGATAATCCAATCAAATGCAAAAATCAGGAGGCCGGGAAAGGCGGCCCAGCATAAGAACAACAAAAACCTTTCAGCGTATTGCTATGAGGCTCCAGTGACTTCAGTCACTGGAGCCTTAGTCTGTTTCAACAAAAGCAATCACTCAATTTGAGTAGCGGACGCAGACCCATCGTTATATATCACAATTTACGATTAGATTATCTATATGGGATACTGTGTTCAAATTGTTGGTGATCCATAGTTTGAGGGCGCTTTTTTCTACATTGCAACCCGGCGTTTTGCTGAGTTTCCCATCGACTTCCAAGATACTCTGTGGTATTGTGTGCTTGCCGCAGCAAGCGGAAAGGGGGGAACTCATGAATGAGAAAATCAGCACTCTACATATCCCACCGTGTTTGTGGCAACCTTATAATTACGGCACTAAAATAACAAGGCCCACAGCGGCAGCTGCCGCTGTGGGCCTTGTTATTTTTGCAGCCCCTGTACAATATCGGTGTGAAATCACAAAAGGAGGCATCCTATGACCGAACACAGACTGACATCCCCGCAAATCCAGGCGTTTGCCCAACACCTTCTGCTGGAGGAAAAAAGCGCGGCCACAATCGAAAAATATATCCGGGACGTCCATGCCTTCGCCTGCTGGCTGGATGGGCGAGAAATCAGTAAGGAGCTGACTTCCCAGTGGAAAGCCCATCTGGTGGAGCGGGACTACGCTCCCGCCAGCATCAACGCCAAGCTCTCCGCCCTGAATAGCCTGTTGGAATTTCTCGGGCTGAACGACTGCCGGGTAAAATTTCTGAGAGTCCAGCGGCGGCTGTTCCGAGACGCCTGCCGGGAGCTGACAAAGGAGGATTACCAGCGCCTGCTGGACGCGGCTACCCGCTTGGGACGGGAACGGCTGGGCCTGCTGGTGGAGGCCATCGGATCCACAGGCATCCGGGTCAGCGAGGTACGGTATCTCACGGTGGAGGCCGCCCGGCAGGGCAAGGCCGAAATCTCCCTCAAGGGCAAGATCCGCACAATCCTGCTGCCGGGAAAGCTCTGCCGGAAGCTGCTGAAATACGCCCAGAAACAAAAGACCACCGCCGGCGAGATCTTTCGCACCAAAAGCGGAAAAGAACTGAGCCGCCGGCAGATCTGGGCGGAGATGAAAAGTCTCTGCAAGTACGCCGGTGTGGAGCCCCGAAAGGTGTTCCCGCACAATCTGCGGCACCTGTTCGCCACGGTGTTTTATCGGGCCTGCCGGGACATCGTCAAGCTCTCCGACCTGCTGGGCCACAGCAGCATCGAGACCACCCGTATCTACCTGGTAACCTCTGGCGCGGAGCATCAACGGACACTGGACCGGCTGGGGCTCATCTCCTAATCACAGAATCAACATTCCGACATAATCAATAGTAAAAAAATAACCTACCGTACGTATTTATATCCAAATTTTAGCACAAAGCATATCGCCCCGCAAGTGTCTTTTGCGGATTTAGGCAGCAGAAAAAAGCCGGAAATGTGTCGAATTTTGCCCGGCTTCTGTTTTTGCGCCCTTTTTGGGCCCATGCGCTCCGCATGGGCGTTTTTTTTGCCCTCTCCTCCCTCCGCCCCCGCCGTCCTTCGGACCGATGCGGGATGGAATGTTGATTCCGTTGACAGGGAGGTACAGATATGCGAGATACAGAGGTGATCGGGCGGTCGGAGGCTGGCCTCCAGGCGGGCGCTGTGATTACGCCGGAGGAGATCCGGGCCTATCTGGACGACCTCTCTCGCCGTGGGCGGAGCCTGGGCACGGTGCAGATGTACCGCGCCAAGCTGCGGGCATTCTACGGATCTCTGCCGCCGGACAAGCAGGTGGAGCCGGACACGCTGGCCGATTGGCGGTCTGCCCTGCTGGAGGGCGGCTACTCCCCCAGCACGGTAAACACCCATCTGTCCGCCGTCAACGGGCTGCTGGAGTACATGGGGCGGCGAGACCTGCAGCTGGTGGGGCAGTTGGATGCCGCCCCCGCGGTCCAGCCGGAACTGACCCGGGCGGAGTATCTTCGGCTGCTGCAGGCGGCCCGGGCGCTGGAGAAGGAGCGGACGTATCTGCTGGTGAAGGTGTTTGCCCTGCTGGGCATCCGGCTGGGCGAGCTGGGCCAGATCACGGTGGAGCGGGTAAAAACCGGGCGGCTGCCCATCCTGGAGAATGGCGGGCGGCGGTATGTCCCTCTCCCCGGCTGCCTGCGGGGTGAGCTGCTGGACTACGTCCGGCGGCAGGGGCTGCGGACGGGCCCGGTATTTGTGACCCGAAGCGGGAAGATGATGGGCCGCACCCAGGTGACGGCGGAGATCCAGGCCCTGGGGCATGACGCCCGGGTGGAGGAGGGCAAGTGCAATCCCCGGTGCCTGCGGAAGCTGTGCCAGGCCACCCAGGCGGAGATCGACCGCAGCGTCCGGCTGCTGGCGGAGCAGTCCTACGAGCGGATGCTGGACACAGAGCAGCTGACCGCCGGGTGGGCCTGCGGTTGAGGGCGATTCCATCCACAGGGATGTTTACATAGATATTTTCTTGCCGAAAGGCGTAAAGGAGGAGAAGCAATGAAAAAACGCATTCTGTCGGCCGTAATGGCGCTGTGTCTGTTACTGACGTTACTACCGGCCTCGACACTGGCGGCAGACGAGGCGACTGGCGAGTCGGAGCCTGTGATCAGTCAGGATGGAGCGGACACGCCAGAAGTCCCCGCAGAGGAAAATGAGCAGTCAGGAACTCCAGGGGAACCTCCTCAGGAACTGGTGCCCGCCCCGGTTCCCCCTGCCAACAACAGCCTGACTGCAGAGGAAGCACCGGTTGTGCTGGCGGAGACGGAGCCACAAGAAGGTACTGCAATCTATGTAGATGGAGCCGATGCCAATGATGAAAATGGCGATGGTACGCACGACAACCCCTACGCCACCTTGGCGAAGGCGGTCGATGCTGCCCTGGATGGCGATACCATCTACCTGCTGAGTAATTTGGAGATCGGCAGCCTGGCATTCATCGATAAAAAGGCCATCACTATTGACGGACAAGGCCATACAGTAACCCGGGCTGACACTTTCGAGCAAAAAAATGACGGCCGAGGTGGTTATAACCCAGCCATGATCGAAGTGGCGAATGGAGCGGAACTCACTCTGCTTCATATTACCCTGGATGATGCCTTGAAGACCGCTGAAGAAAACTTGGCGTTTCTCGAGCAGCCCACGGGCGGAGGTGACAAAAACAATGAAACCAAAGTCCAAGATGCCATTATTGCGGCGTATATGAATGGTGGAACCATCATTCTTGGTTATGGAGCAACGCTGAAAAACTTTGGCGGTATGTCTGCGGTTCGTATCGGCGGACCGGGCCAGGGCGGAGTCGGTACGAGTACCCTGATTATGAAATCTGGCAGCCAAATCATTGACGATTCAAGTAAAAGCCGCAAAGGCGGCGTTGCCGCAGTTTGGAGCCAGGGCGGTAAACTCGTGATGGAGGAAGGCTCTGAGATCAGTGGCATTGATGGCCGCGCCATCTATCTGGAGGACGGCGGCATTGCCACGGTTTATGGGTCCATTGAAGATATTACCGCAAACAGCGTTAGCCGGGGTCAACAGCGTTTCATCGCTGATGGCGGTGATGATGTCCGGCAGGGCCTGATAATCGTTGGCAATCTCCATCGTCCGCATTTCCCGTTCCATGTGGCTGATCCCGGACTGCTGGATGTGAATA
>DWYU01000164.1 GCA_019118505.1 Candidatus Oscillibacter excrementavium | reverse complement strand
GCGGAGTGCGTCCGCACTCCGCCGCCAGTGGTTCAGAGGTTGATTTCCGGCACATCCTGACTGGCGCCGGTGAGCAGGGGCCGCACCTGGGCCAGGAACACGTCCACCTGTTCCGGGCAGCGGCCGATGTACAGTTTCGGGTCCAGGACAGCCTCCATCTCTGTCTCTGTCATGCCGAAGGCCGGTTCTGCCGCCAGACGGGCGAGCAGGTCGCAGGGCTCCCCCTCCTTCATTTTGGCGGTGGCGGCCATGGAGCAGGTGCGGATGATCTCGTGGAGCTCCTGCCGGTCCCCGCCCCGCTTGACGCCTTCCATCATCAGGTTCTCCGTGGCGATGAAGGGCAGATACTCCCGGCAGGTCCGATCCACGATCTTCTCGTTGACGTGGAGCCCGTCGGTGACGTTCTGGGCCAGACGCAGGATGGCGTCGGCGCAGAGGAATCCCTCCGGCATGGAGATCCGGCGGTTGGCGGAGTCGTCCAGCGTCCGCTCCAGCCACTGGACGGAGGCGGTCATAGGAGCGTTCATGGCGTCCGCCATCAGGTAGCGGGCCAGGGAACAGATCCGCTCGGACCGCATGGGGTTGCGCTTGTAGGCCATGGCGCTGGAGCCGATCTGGTTCTTCTCGAAGGGCTCCTCCACCTGCCGGTCGTGCTGGAGCAGGCGGATGTCGTTTGCCATGCGGTAGCAGCTCTGGGCGATGGCGGAGAGGCAGTTCAGGATGCGGCTGTCCGCCTTCCGGGGATAGGTCTGGCCGCAGACGGAGAAGCACTGGTCAAAGCCGAACTCCGCGGCGATCCGCCGGTTCATCTCGTCGATCTTGGCGCCGTCCCCGTCGAAGAGGTCCACGAAGCTGGCCTCCGTGCCGGTGGTGCCCCGGCAGCCCAGGAACTTCATGTGGGAGAGGACGAAGTCCAGCTCCTCCAGATCGGCCAGGAAATCCTGCATCCACAGCGTGGCCCGCTTGCCCACCGTCACCAGCTGGGCGGGCTGGTAGTGGGTGTAGCCCAGGGTGGGGGTGGCCTTGTACCGGTCCGCGAACTTGGCCAGGTTGGCCACCACCGCCAGCAGCTCGCCCCGGAGGTACCGCAGGCCCTCCCGGTAGATGATGAGGTCCGCGTTGTCGGTGACATAGCAGCTGGTGGCCCCCAGGTGGATGATGCCCGCGGCGGAGGGCGCCGCCTTGCCGTAGGTGTAGACGTGGGCCATCACGTCGTGGCGGACCTCCTTCTCCCGCGCTGCCGCCGTCTCGTAGTCGATGTCGGTGACGTGGGCCTCCAGCTCCGCCACCTGCTCCGCCGAGATGGGCAGACCCAGGTTGTGCTCCGCCCGGGCCAGGGCCACCCACAGCCGCCGCCAGGTCTGAAAGCGCATATCCGGGGAGAACAGGTGCAGCATGAAATCAGAGGCGTACCGGGACGCCAGAGGGGATTCGTAACGGTCTTTGGACATAGCAATAACCACCTTTTTGAGAGTGAGTGAAGAGTAGAGAGTGGAGACGCCGGATCATTAAAACCATTTTCGGCAGGACACCCTCCAGAGGGGATTCTCTTGCCCCTGCGGGGCAATTCGCCTCCTGTGCCTGCCGAAAATACTTTGACCTGTGCGCCCTGGGCGCACACACCTGGGAAACACCCGAAGCGCCGCCTGCGGCGGGGGAAGCGAGCCGCTTTCGAGGCAGCGGCGCAATTGGCGGCCTTGCTTAGGCCGCCAATTGCAGTGCCGCAACGGTGATAGCCAGCTCTCCCTCGAATTCACCGGATGATGATAGAATCTCTCTCCGGCCCAACGGAGACGTAAGTGATATGGCAGCCGATCTCCCGCTCCACATACTCCACGTAGTCCCGGGCCTCTTTGGGCAGGTCCTCCCACTTCCGGACGCCGGAGATGTCGCACTTCCAGCCGGGCATGGCCGTCATCACAGGCTTGGCATCCGGCAGGATGGCCGGGAAGGGGAATTCGTCGGTTTCCTGGCCGTTCAGCTCATACCGGGCGCAGATGGGGATCTGGTCCATGTAGCTCAGCACGTCCAGCTTGGTGAGGGCGATGTCCGTGGCGCCCTGGCACTGAACGCCGTAGCGGGTGGCCACGATGTCGATGGGGCCCACCCGGCGGGGCCGTCCGGTCTTGGCGCCGTACTCGCCGCCGGCCTCCCGCAGCTTCTCCGCCTCCTCACCGAACCACTCGCAGGTGAAGGGGCCCTCACCCACGCAGGAGGAGTAGGCCTTCACCACGCCGATGACCTGGCCGATCTGGGCGGAGGGCAGGCCGGAGCCCACGGGGGCATAGGCCGCCACCGCGTTGGAGGAGGTGGTGTAGGGATAGATGCCGTAGTCCAGGTCCCGCAGGGCGCCCAGCTGGGCCTCGAACAGGATGTTCTTCCCCTCCGCCTGGGCCTGGCGCAGATAGGCGCCGGTGTCGCAGATGAAGGGCTTGATCTTCTCGCCGAAGTCCGCCACCCAGGCCTTCAGGTCCTCCATGGTGTAGGGCTTGGCGCCGTAGACCTTCTCCAGGGTCAGGTTCTTCCACTCCAGGATGCCCGCCAGGTGGTCCCACAGCTTCTCCGGGTACAGCAGCTCGCCGGCCATGACGGTCTTTTTCTGGTATTTGTCGGAGTAGAAGGGGGCGATGCCCTGCTTGGTGGAGCCGTACTTCTTGTCGGCGAGGCGGGCCTCCTCCAGGGCGTCCAGATCCCGGTGCCAGGGCAGCAGCAAAGATGCCCGGTCGCTGATCTTCAGGTTCTCCGGCGTGATGGACACGCCCTTGCCTGCCACATCCTGGATCTCGGTCCACAGGCTCTCGCAGTCCAGGGCCACGCCGTTGCCCAGAATGTTCACCACGCCCTTGCGGAAGATGCCGGAGGGCAGCAGGTGCAGGGCGAACTTACCAAACTCGTTCACCACGGTGTGGCCGGCGTTGCCGCCGCCCTGATAGCGGACCACCACGTCATAGTCCGAGGTGATCAGGTCCACCATGCGGCCCTTGCCCTCATCGCCCCAGTTGATTCCCACGATGGCACAATTTGACATATCCAAAAACCTCCCGGTTTTGATTTACAGAGTCTCCGGTCAGGTCGACCTTTTTCGCCCAAAGATGCCCAACCTTAATTATTATATCGGCAGATCCTCTATAAGTAAAGCCTGAACTTGTAATATTAAGCATTATTTTTTCTGATGAGGTCAACCTTTCAAGCTGCCGCTTTGCAAATGGAGCGGAATGTGATATACTCGTTGCGGTCAAGAATCAGAAAGCTAGAAAGAGAGAGGTTGTGTGTCTATGCCGGCCATCGGTTTTGACAATCAGAAGTATCTCACCACCCAGTCCGAGCAGATCAAAAAGCGGATCGCCCAGTTCGGCGGCAAGCTGTATCTGGAGTTCGGCGGAAAGCTGTTCGACGATTACCACGCCTCCCGGGTGCTGCCGGGATTCGAGCCGGACAGCAAGATCCGGATGCTCCAGCAGCTGCAGGACGACGTGGAGATCCTCATCGCCATCAATGCCGCGGACATCGAGAAGAACAAGGTCCGGGGAGACCTGGGCATCACCTATGACGACGACGTGCTGCGGCTCATCGACATCTTCCGGGGCATGGGCTTCTACGTGGGCGGCGTGG
Organism: Candidatus Oscillibacter excrementavium; assembly: GCA_019118505.1. GTDB lineage: Bacteria > Bacillota > Clostridia > Oscillospirales > Oscillospiraceae > Oscillibacter > Oscillibacter excrementavium. Next base: position 10,287 of record DWYU01000164.1, on the reverse strand, counting down.
TGATGAGCCGCTACAGCGGCCAGGGGGCGGCGGACGCCTTTTTGAAGCGGCTGACGGCCCTGGGCATCCGGTGCTACCGCCACTACCCCATCGCGGGGTATCCTTCCGACGTGCAGCACATCGTCAGCGACGAGGGCCTGGGGAAGAACGACTATGTGGAGACCAGCCGCCCCCTGGTGGTGGTGACGGCGCCGGGCCCCGGCAGCGGCAAGATGGCCACCTGCCTCTCCCAGCTCTACCACGACTACAAGCGGGGCATCCGGTCCGGCTACGCCAAGTTTGAGACCTTCCCCATCTGGAACCTGCCCCTGAAGCACCCGGTGAACCTGGCCTATGAGGCGGCCACGGCGGATCTGAACGATGTGAACATGATCGATCCCTTCCACCTGGAGGCCTACGGCAAGACGGCGGTGAACTACAACCGGGACGTGGAGATCTTCCCGGTGCTCAACGCCATCTTCGAGAAGATCCAGGGCACGTCCCCCTACCGCTCTCCCACGGACATGGGGGTGAACATGGCGGGCAACTGCATCTGTGACGACGCGGTGTGCTGCGCCGCCAGCCGGATGGAGATCCTGCGGCGGTACTACACCGCCTGCGTGGAGCGGCTGCGGGGCAAGGCCGGGGACGAGCCGGTGCGGAAGCTGGAGCTGGTGATGCAGCAGGCGGGCGTCACTCCGGACATCTGCCCGGCGGTGTCCGCCTCCCTGCTGAAGGCGGAGACCACCGGCGGCCCCGCCGGCGCCATGGTACTGCCGGACGGCCGGGTGGTCACCGGCAAGACCTCCGACACCCTGGGGGCGGCCTCCGCCCTGCTGCTGAACGCGCTGAAGGCCCTGGGCGGCATCGACGACCAGTTTGAGCTGATCTCCGCCCAGGTGCTGGAGCCGGTGTGCCAGCTCAAGACGGCGTATCTGGGCCACAAGAACCCCCGCCTCCACACGGACGAGGTGCTGATGGCCCTGACCATCTCCGCCCTCACCAACCCCCTGGCGGAGCTGGCCCAGCAGCAGCTGCCCAAGCTCCGGGGCTGTGACGCCCACTTCACGGTGATCCTCAGCGAGGTGGACGAGAATCTCCTGCGCCGCCTGGGCATCAATGTCAGCTGCGAGGCCAGGTACGAGACCAAGAAGCTGTATCACAAGTAAGGACCGGCCGGGCCGGCGGCCCGATCGGGAGGGGGAGCGTGGCAACGATGCGTGTAGAAAAGACGGAGAACCAGACGGCCTACGGCCTGCTCAGCCGCTACCGGAGCGCGCTGATGGGAGTGGCCACTTTGTGGGTGATGCTGTTTCACGCCTATCCGTTCGAGTTCGGGGTCCTGCCTCTGGACGCCTTCAAGGCGGTGGGCTTCTGCGGCGTGGACCTCTTCATCCTGCTCTCCGGCATGGGGCTGTCGGTCTCTTTGCAGAAAAAAGCGGGGCAGGAGCGGCTTGGGGCATACTACCGGCGGCGCCTGTCCCGGATCCTGCCGGCCTACTGGCTGGTGGTGGGGATATACAGCCTGTGGCTGCGGCTCCAGGGCCGCATCTCCCTGACGGTGGCGGCCTGGAGTATGTCCACCCTCCACTACTGGTTCGATATCCCCAACAGCTTCAACTGGTATGTGCCGGCGCAGCTGGCCTTTTACCTCATCGCCCCCTTCTATGTGGGCCGCCTGGTCAGATGCCGGCACCGGGAGGTGCCCACGCTGCTGGCCTTCCCGGTCTCCTTCGCCCTCTGCCGCCTGAGCGGCGTCCTGGGGGTCAGCTATCTGGTGGATTTCCTCTACCGGCTCCCCGCCTTTGCCATCGGCTGCCTGCTGGGCTGCTACCTGCTGGAGGGGCGGGAGCTGACCGACCGGCACAAGGCCATGTGGGGGTGCCTGGCCGCCTGCGGGGCGGCGCTGGGGCTCCTGCGGCTGGCGGGGACCATCTACATCTCCTTCTGCTACGTGATCACCGCCCTCGCCGTGCCGGTGTGCCTGCTGCTCTGCATGGGCCTGGAGCGGCTGCCCTGGCGGGGGCCGGAGCGGTTTTTGCGCCTGCTGGGCACCAACAGCCTGGAGATCTACCTGCTGAATGTGGTGGTGACCCGGGAATTTGACACGCTGGCGCCCCTGCTGGACCGGGGGCCCCGCCATCTCTTTTACTACGCCGTGGTATACACGCTGAACATCCTGCTGGCGCTGCTGCTGCACCGGGGGATCGAGGCGGTCCGCTCCCGCTGGGAGAGCCGGGCCGCCTGACACCCCGGGCCCGCGGCCCGGCCGATACGGAAAGGAAACACAATGGACGCAATTATCCAACGCATTGCCCAGGAGCTGAATCAGAAGGCGGAATACGTGGAGAACGTGGTGCGCCTGCTGGACGAGGGGAACACCATCCCCTTCATCGCCCGCTACCGCAAGGAGCTCCACGGCGCCATGGACGACACCTCGCTGCGGACGCTGGAGGAGCGGCTCCAGTATCTGCGGAATCTGGCGGACCGCCGGGAGGCGGTGAAGAAATCCATCGAGGAGCAGGGGAAGCTGACGGAGGAGCTCTCCGCCGCCCTGGACGCCGCCCAGACCCTGGCGGAGGTGGAGGATCTGTACCGCCCCTACAAGCAGAAGCGCCGCACCCGGGCCACCATGGCCCGGGAGAAGGGGCTGGCGCCCCTGGCGGAGGTGCTGTTCGCCCAGGGGCCGGACTGTCCGGACCCGGTAGCGGAGGCGGCGAACTATGTAGATCCCGAAAAAGGCGTGGAGACCGCGGAGGATGCCATGGCCGGCGCCTCCGACATCATTGCCGAGACCATCAGCGACGACGCCGCCCTCCGCAAGACCCTCCGGGCCCTGCTGGAGCGGGAGGGCAGGCTCTGCTCCCAGGCGGCGGGGGAGGAGGACTCCGTCTATCGGCTGTACTACGACTTCTCCCAGGCCCTGCAAAAGCTCCAGGGCCACCAGATCCTGGCCGTCAACCGGGGGGAGAAGGAGGGCTTTCTGAAGGTCCGTGTGGAGCTGGACCGGGACCGGGCCCTCCAGACTGTCCGTCGGCACGTGGTCGTCCCCGGCAGCGCCGCCATGGAGTTTGTCAAATCCGCGGCGGAGGACGCCTATGACCGCCTGATCTTCCCCGCCCTGGAGCGGGAGGCCCGCTCCGCCCTGACGGAGCGGGCGGATGAGGGGGCTATCGGCCAGTTCGCTCTGAATTTGAAGCCCCTGCTGATGCAGCCCCCGGTGAAGGGCAAGGTCACCATGGGCCTGGACCCTGGGTACCGGATGGGCTGCAAGGTGGCGGTGGTGGACGGCACCGGCAAGGTGCTGGACACCGCCGTGGTGTACCCCACCTACGGGGAGCGGCAGGAAAAAGAGGCCATCGCCGCCCTGGCCAAGCTGATCCAAAAGCACGGCGTGGAGCACATCGCCATCGGCAACGGCACCGCCAGCCGGGAGACGGAGCAGATGGCGGTGAAGCTGATCCGTCAGGTGAACGCCGCCGGGGCCCATGTCAGCTACATGATCGTCTCCGAGGCCGGGGCCAGCGTGTACTCCGCCAGCCCCCTGGCGGCGGAGGAGTTCCCCCAGTACGACGTGAACCTCCGCTCCGCCGTGTCCATCGCCCGGCGGCTCCAGGACCCGCTGGCGGAGCTGGTGAAGATCGACCCCAAGGCCATCGGCGTGGGGCAGTACCAGCACGACATGCCCCCCAAGCGGCTGGACGAGGCCCTGAACGGCGTGGTGGAGGACTGCGTCAACGCCGTGGGGGTGGATGTGAACACCGCCTCCCCGTCCCTCCTCCAGCACGTGGCGGGCCTGAACGGCACCACGGCCAAAAACGTGGTGGCCTATCGGGAGGCCAACGGCCCCTTCACCTCCCGGAAGCAGATCCTGAAGGTGCCCAAGCTGGGCCCCAAGGCCTTTGAGCAGTGCGCCGGCTTCCTGCGGGTGCCGGAGAGCAAAAGCGTCCTGGACAACACCGCCGTCCACCCGGAGTCCTACGCCGCGGCGGAGCAGCTGCTCTCCCTCACCGGCCACACCCTGGCGGACGTGCGGGAGGGGAAGCTGGGGGACCTGAACGCCCAGATCAAGAGCTACGGCGAGGAGAAGGCGGCGGAGGCCTGCGGCGTGGGCGTGCCCACCCTGCGGGATGTGGCGGCGGAGCTGATGAAGCCCGGCCGGGACATCCGGGATGAGCTGCCCAAGCCCATTCTCCGCACCGACGTGCTGGAGATGAAGGACTTAAAACCCGGCATGGTGCTGACGGGCACGGTCCGCAACGTCATCGACTTCGGCGTGTTCGTGGACATCGGCGTCCACCAGGACGGGCTGGTCCACATCTCCCAGGTGTCCAAAAAGTTCATCAGGCACCCCTCCGAGGTGGTGTCCGTGGGGGATATCGTCCAGGTGGTGGTGCTGGAGGTGGATGAGAAGAAAAAGCGCATCAGCCTCTCTATGAAGCAGGTGCCTAAGGACCAGGGGGGAAGCGTATGACCCTGACCATCGATGAGGTGAACGACCTGCTGGATGACATGGCGGAGGAGTTCCCGGAGGAACTGTTCGACGGCCTCAACGGCGGGGTGAACCTGCTGGAGGAGGCCAGGCCGGACCCGGAGTTCCCGCCGGGGGAGATGTATATTCTGGGGGAGTACTGCGACGACCTGCTGGGCCAGTATATCAACCTGTACTACGGCTCCTTCGCCGCTCTGGCGGCGCGGGAGGACTGGGACCGGGAGACCTGGGAGGAGGAGCTGTACACCACCCTCTCCCACGAGCTGACCCACCACATGGAGGGGCGGGGCGGCACCCACGCCCTGGACGACCGGGACGCGGAGGAGCTGGCCGAATACCGCCGGGAGTACGGCCGGGAGCCGTGAGCCCATACGGCGCGGGCCCCGCTCCCCGGCAGATGAATCAAAAAGCCCCGCAGGCTGAAACGCCTGCGGGGCTTTGCTGTTGGAGGCGTCACCGCTCCCGGTCCTGGCGGATGATCCGGCGCAGGGCCTCGACGGCGGCGAGGATGGGCTTCTGGATGCTGTCGGTGGGATAGACGTCGGCGCTGGACCGCTTGGACACGGTGCCGTCAAAATTGGTGGCGGACACCAGGATGGAGGCGGTGCGCACCCCCAGGCTGGAGCCCACAGAGAAGAGGGTGGCCTCCTCCATGGAGGTGCAGACGGCGCCGCCCCGGACATAGCTCTGCCAGCGGCGGATCAGCTCATCGGAGACCGGCTTGGTCTCCGGCTCCGTCTGGGTGTAGAAGGAGTCCTTGGTGATGCTGACGCCCACCGCGGTGTGGAACCCCAGGGACACGGCGCTCTCCTCCAGGGCCTTCAGCAGCTGATAGCTGGGCACGGCGGGGAATTCCAGGGGCAGGTAGTGGAGGCTGGTGCCGTCCATGCGGACGCTGCCGCTGACCACCACAATGTCCCCGCACTGGACGTCGGCGCAGGTGGAGGCGCAGGTGCCCACCCGGATGAAGGTGTCCGCCCCGCACTTGTGGAGCTCCTCCACGCAGATGGCGGTAGAGGGGCCGCCGATGCCGGTGGAGGTGACGGTGACCCGCTCCCCCTCCAGGGTGCCCTCCCAGGTGGTGAACTCCCGTTTCCGGGTCACCATGCGGGGGTTGTCCAGGTGGGCGGCGATGAGCTCGCACCGGTCCGGGTCTCCGGGGACGATGGCGTACCGCCCCGCCTCTCCCGGGGCCAGGTTGATGTGGAGCAGCTTCTGAGAGTCGGCCATATGAAAATCTCCTTCTGTCGGTGATTTGAAAAAGACTGCGGGGGATGGAACGCTCCCGCCGGGAAAGACATCAGCTCAGCTCAAACATCCCGTGGTAGAGCTGATAGTATTCGCCCCGCTGGGCCAGCAGGGTCTCGTGGTCGCCCCGCTCCACCACCTGGCCCTGCTCCAGCACGATGATGGCGTCGGCGTTGCGGACGGTGGAGAGCCGGTGGGCGATGACAAAGACGGTCCGCCCCTCCATCAGCTGGTCCATGCCCTGCTCGATCAGGGCCTCGGTCCGGGTGTCGATGGAGCTGGTGGCCTCGTCCAGGATCAGCACCGGCGGGTCCGCCACGGCGGCCCGGGCGATGGCCAGCAGCTGCCGCTGGCCCTGGGACAGGTTGGCGCCGTCGGCGGTCACCAGGGTGTCATAGCCCTGGGGCAGGCGGCGGATGAAGGAGTCCGCGTTGGCGATGCGGGCGGCCTGCTCCACCTCCGCCTGGGTGGCGTCCAGCTTGCCGAAGCGGATGTTGTCCGCGATGGTGCCGGTGAAGAGGTGGGTGTCCTGCAGGACGATGCCCAGGCTGTGGCGGAGGGCGTCCTTCCGGATGTCCCGGACGTCGATGCCGTCGTAGAGCACCTGGCCCCCGTTCACGTCATAGAACCGGTTGATCAGGTTGGTGATGGTGGTCTTGCCGGCGCCGGTGGAGCCCACGAAGGCGATCTTCTGGCCGGGCTTGGCGTAGAGGCTGATGTCGTGGAGAATGAGGTGGCCGGGGTCGTAGCCGAAGTCCACGTGCTGGAACCGCACGTCGCCCCGGAGGGGCACCAGCGTCCCGTCCGGCCGCTGCCAGGCCCACAGGCCGGTCTTTTCCCGGCAGGGCACCAGGCGGTTTCCCTCCTGCCGGACGCGGACCAGATCCGTGGTGCCGTTGTCCACCTCCGGCGGCTCGTCCATGGCGGCAAAGACACGCTCCGCGCCGGCCAGGGCCGCCAGCAGCAGGTTGGACTGCTGGGTGAACTGGTTGATGGGCAGGGCCGCCTGCCGGACAAAGACCAGATAGCTGGCCAGGCTCCCCACATCGGTGGCCCCCTGCAGGGCCATGATGCCGCCCAGCACCGCCACGATGGCGTAGTTGATATAGGAGATGGTGACCACCGCCGGGATCATGGTGGCCGCGTAGCTCTGGGCCCCGGTGCCCGCCTGGCGGAGGGCCTCGTTCTTCTCCCGGAACTGCCGGAGGCTCTCCGCCTCGTGGTTGAACACCTGGACCACCTTCTGGCCGGCCATCATCTCCTCGATGAAGCCGTCCAGATCTCCCAGGCTGGCCTGCTGCTTGGTGTAGTAGGACTTGCTGTGGGCCCCGCTGAAGCGGATATAGCCGAACATGGCGGCATACCCCACCGCCACCACCAGGGTCAGCTTCCAGTTGAGGATGAAGAGGACCACCAGTGTCCCCACCACCTGGATGAAGCTCTGGATCACCATGGCGAAGCTGTTGTTCAGCGCGTCGGCGATGGTGTCCATGTCGTTGGTGAAGTAGCTCATCACGTCGCCGTGGCGGCGGGTGTCAAAGAACCGCAGGGGCAGGGTCTGGAGATGGGCGAACAGGTCCCGGCGGATGTCGTAGAGCACCTTCTGGGCCGCCTTCACCATGGTCTGGGTGTACCCCAGGGCGCACAGGGCTCCCAGGGCGTAGATCCCGGCGGTGACGGCCACACCCAGGATCAGGGCGTGGAAATCCCCCGCCGCCAGGGTGTTGACCACCGGCCGGATCATATAGGTCCCCAGCAGATTGGCCAGGGCGCTGATGGTCACCAGCACCGCCACGGCCAGCAGGAGGAACTTGTGCCGCCCCATATAGGCCAGCAGGGTGCGGACGGTGTGCCACAGATTCTGAGGCTTTTTACCGCCGGTCGGCTTCGCGGGCATCGCCGTCCCCTCCTTTCATCTGGGATGCGTAGATCTCCTGGTAGATGGGGTCGGAGGCCAGCAGGGAGGCATGGGTGCCCACCGCGTGGACCCGGCCGTCCTCCAGAATGATGATTTGGTCGGCCTCCATCACCGAGGTGACCCGCTGGGCGATGACGATCTTCGTCACGTCCCGGAGCTGTGCCAGCGCGCTGCGGCTCTTGGCCTCGGTGGCGGTGTCCACCGCGCTGGTGGAGTCGTCGAAAATCAGGATCTTCGGGTGCTTCAGCAGGGTGCGGGCGATGCACAGGCGCTGCTTCTGCCCGCCGGAGACATTGACGCCCCCCTGGCCCAGATCCGTGTCCAGGCCCTTGGGCATCCGCTCCAGGAATTCATCGGCGCAGGCCATCCGGCAGGCGGCCCACAGGGTGTCGTCGTCCGCCGACCGGTCGCCCCACTTCAAATTCTCCCGGACGGTGCCGGAGAACAGGACGTTCTTCTGGAGCACGATGCCCACCGCGTCCCGCAGGGTCTGGAGGTCGTACTCCCGCACGTCCCGGCCGCCCACCTTCACCGTGCCCTCGGTCACGTCGTACAGGCGGGGGATCAGCTGGACCAGCGTGGACTTGGCGGAGCCGGTGCCCCCCAGGATCCCCACCGTCTGACCCGCCTCCATCCGGAGATCCACGCCGGAGAGGGCGTATTCCTTGGCGTCCGCGTGGTATTTGAAGGACACGTGGTCGAATTCCACGCTGCCGTCCGGCACCGCGGTCACGGCGTCCGCCGGAGAGGTGATGGCCGCTGTCTCGTCCAGCACCTCCACGATCCGGTGGGCGCTGGCCAGGGAGCGGGTCAGCAGCAGGAACACGTTGGAGATCATCATCAGGGAGTTCATCACCTGCATGACGTAGCTGAGCACGCCGGTGAGCTCGCCCACCTGAAGGGTCCCGCCCAGCACCATATTGCCGCCGAACCACATCAGCAGCACGGTGGCCAGATACATCACCAGCTGGAAGGCGGGCAGGTTCAGCACCGCGTAGTGGAAGGTCCGCTGGCTGGTGGCGGTCAGCTCACTGTTCACCGCCTGGAATTTCTCCGCCTCGTAGTCCCCCCGGACAAAGGCCTTCACCGCCCGGATGGCGGCCAGGCCCTCCTGGACCATGTTGTTCATGTGGTCCATGGACTGCTGCAGGCGGCCGTACATGGGGGCCACCTTCCGCACCACGCAGAACAGGATCACCGCCAGGATGGGGATGCACGCCAGAAACACCAGGGCCAGCCGGGCGTTCATCCAGAAGGAGAAGCCCACGCCCAAAATCAGCATCACCGGCCCCCGGGCCAGCGGCCGCAGCCCGCCGTTCACCGCGTTTTGGAGGACGGTGACGTCCGTGGTCATCCGGGTCACCAGGGAGGAGGTCTCGAACCGGTCCAGGTTCACAAAGGCAAACTTCTGGACCCGCTCATACTGGGCCTCCCGGATCCGGGCACCCCAGCCGTAGGCGGCCCGGGCGGCAAAGTGGGCGTACAGCAGCCCGGTGACCAGGGCCAGCAGGGCGCAGACGCCCATCTGGACACCCTTGTGGAGAATGAAGGGAATGTCCTTTGCTGCAACGCCCACGTCGATGATGTCCGCCATCAGCACGGGGATCACCAGCTCGAAGGCACTCTCCACCAGCACCATCCCGGCGCCCAGCAGCAGGTCCCGGCGGTAAGGGCCCAGCAGCCCCAGCAGCCGTTTGAAATCACTCATGGTCTCGCCTCCCTCTGCTTTTGCTGAATGTTCCGATAGGCCCTGGACAGATAGTCCGCGAAGCGCTCCCGCTCCTCCGGCGTGAAATCCCGGAGCAGGACCTCCTCCATCTGATGGCAGCGGTCCTGCCAGAGCTCGCTGGCCACACGGCCCCGGCCGGTGACCTCCAGCAGGTCCCGCCGGCCGTCTGTCCGCCGGATCACGAAGCCGCCCCGCTCCAGGCTGTCCACCATGCGGGAGACGTTGGCGGGGTCCACGTCGAAGTAGTCCGCCAGCTGCCGCTGATGGCAGGGCCCCCTGGCGGCCAGATAGGCCAGGAGCTTGGGCTGGCCGGACCCCAGTCCCAGTTCCTGCAGGCTGGGGCGCAGATAGTTGCGCTGGGCGTGGAACGCGCGGTACAACAGGATGTGCAGGGAGTGTTCCATTCCCCCATCCCCTTTCTTGATATATCAACAAACTGTAGAAATCTTATAATGTGCGGCCACGTTTGTCAAGGAAGTTTCTCCACAAAAGAGAGGCGGTCTGCGCCGCCTCCGGCGGGCAAAATGAAAGAGAAGGACATCCGATCCGGATGTCCTTCTCTTTGGAAGGGGCGTTCATATCGATGTTTTGAAATCCCGAAAAGGTATGGGGGAACCACCCGACCGGCCTTCTGGCCGGCGGTACCAATGCGCCATGCGGGTGCTTTGCCGCAGGTAAAACCTTGGCGGAGGCGGAATTCACTTCCGCCGAACATTTGAATCGCCGAAGGGGGGTCGGGCCTACGGCCCGCAAAACCCAAAAAGAAAGACACGCTTTCAGCGTGTCTTTCTTTTTGTCTTTTGTTGCCGAAAAAGATACAGCCCGGAAAGCCTTGCGGCTCAATGGATTCAGGGTTTTGCGCAACTTGTATTTTTGTTTTTCTGCGCTTTTTTCAAGCCATTTCCGAACCCCCATATTGAC
>DWYU01000163.1 GCA_019118505.1 Candidatus Oscillibacter excrementavium | reverse complement strand
CGTAAATAGGCAAGAAAATACGCCGTATCCAGCAAAATCTGCTGAATACGGCGTATTTCTTCGTTGCCCAATCCTGCCTGACAGATGCCATAATCGTAATTCTTTCAAATCACTTTCTTATGAGCACCTGTAGAACGGACGGGGGCGTTTGCGGATCTGTTCAGCTCTGCCTCAGTCGGTGACATAGGGCAGCAGAGCGATCTGCCGGGCACGCTTGATGGCCTCGGTCAGCTGACGCTGATGCATGGCACAGGTGCCGGTGGTCCGGCGGGGCAGGATCTTGGAACGCTCAGACACAAAGCGGCGCAGCTTGGCGGCGTCTTTGTAATCGATATACTCGCACTTGTCCGCGCAGAACTGGCAGACCTTGCGGCGCTTGCCGCGGTTGGGGCGAGCGGGTCTCGCTTCACGATCAAAAGCCATGAAATGGTTCCTCCTTTATCAAAAGTCAGAACGGCAGTTCGCCGTCCTCTTCGCCGATCTCGGCGAAATCGGATTGTCCGCCCATCGGTGCCGCGGAGCGGCCGCCCATGGGGGCGCTGTAGGAAGCAGGCGCGCCGCCGAAATCGCCGGCGCTGTCCCGTTTGGAATCTCCGAAGTAGACGTTGTCAGCCACGACCTCGGCGCTTCTGCGCTTGCCGCCGTCCTTGTCCGTCCAGTCGCGGATCTGCAGCCGGCCCTCCACCACGGCCATGCGGCCCTTGGTGAAGTACTTGCTGACGAACTCCGCGGTACTGCGCCACGCCACCACGTCGATGAAATCCGTCTCCTTCTCGCCGTTCTGGGACTTGAAGTCCCGGTCCACGGCCAGGGAGAAGGATGTGACAGCGGTGCCGCTGCCGGTGCGGCGCAGCTCGGGATCCCGGGTCAGACGACCCATGATGATGATCTTGTTGAGCATCGCAATGCCCCCTTACTCGCCCTTGCAGACGATCAGGGAACGCATGATGCCGTCCGTGATCCGCAGAACACGGTCCAGCTCCTTCGGGAAAGAAGGCTCGCTGGTGAAGGTCATCAGGACGTAATAACCCTCGGTCTTGTAGTTGATGGGATAAGCCAGCTTGCGGCTGCCCCACTCTTCCACTTCCACAGCGGAACCATTCTGCTCAGCCAGGGTCTTGAACTTGGCCACCAGTGCGGCGATGTTCTCCTCACCCTGTGCAGGGTCGATGATATACACGACCTCATAATTGGCAGAAACCTTTGCCATATTTGCACCTCCTTCTGGACAAATGGCCCCCATTCGGGATGGGAGCAAGGATATGCCTGCAGACTGCAAGCCCTATTATTATACCGGAAATTTTGAAATTGTCAAGGAAAAATCTCACTTTTTTCAGTCTGCGATGTACTCCCGCACCCGGTAGGTGGCGCCGATCTCCTCCTCGCAGATCCTCCGGCAGTTTTCGATCTCCTCTTTCGGAATGGTGTCCACCACGGTCATCATCACGGTGGGCACATACTTGCGGACCTCCTTGGTGAAGTCCTTCATGGCCTGATAGGCGTTTTCCTGCTGGGGGTGGCACAGGGCGTTGTACTTCTCCGCCGTGTCGGTGTTCAGGGACACAGACACCATGTCGAACCGGCCCGCGAACTCCGGGGCGATGTCCCGGCCGTTGATCAGGGAGCCGGTGCCGTTGGTGTCCATCCGGGTGAAGATGGTCTCCCCTTTTGCCTTCATCTGGTCGATGACCCAGCAGATGTCGTCGAACCGGTAGGTGGGCTCGCCGAAGCCCACGAACACCAGCTGCCTGTACTTGGAAAGGTCATGGCTCTCGATGGAGGCCAGGATCTCTTCCTTTGTGGGTTCCCGCTTCAGCCACAGGTTGTGGGTGTAGATGCTGCCGCCGGAGCCCTGGTTGTGCCGCAGGCAGAACTCGCAGTTGAAGTTGCACCGGTTGGTGGGGTTCACATACAGGTTGTCCCCGTATTCATAGGTGATGGTAAAGCCTTTTTCCATAAAAATCGCTCCTTGTGTGAAAAACTCAGGAAAGTTTGGATTGCAGGGTCATATCCGAAAGGGTGAACTGGCCGTCTGAGAGGGAGACCCGGGCGGAGAGGACGGCCAGACTGACCACAGAGGCGAGGGCGGAATCCTCGGGGTACAGCGCGGGCCGATCCTCCAGCCAAAGGACGCCCCCAGCTTCCGACCAAAAGACAAAGGCTCCGGTCCACAGGTGTTCCAGAGTCTCCGCCTGCACCTCCTCCGGCAGGGCCGCCTCGACGGATTGACTGCCCAGAGAGATAGTCAGCGTCTCACCGCTGCCGCTCAGGGTCAGCAGCGCGGACAGCTGCTTCTCATACAGGGACTCCGGAAACTGGGAATCTGTCAATGTGCCGCGGGACTGCTGCAAGACGTGCAGGGCATAGCGGCTGACCTGGTTCCCGCCCTGAAAGCAGGAGACTACCGGCTCCGCGGCCCCGTCGCCGTCCAGGTCCAGGGCCAGCAGCTCCGGCGTCACGGATTTTGGCGTGTCAATTACCCAATCCGGAAACTCCGCCAGTATATCTCCCCAGCGGAACAATACGTAAGGGGTGTCTCCATCGGCCACGCCATAGAGGGCCATCTCCTGCTCAGGGATCTCCGCCAGCAGAGCCAGCGGTTCGCCGGAGGTCTGCCAGTCGTATAGAGAAACGACCTCCGTGGGCAAATCATAGAGTTCCTCCGGCGCCTGCCCCTCCGTCACCACGGCGGGAGCGGAGATCGGCTCCGCCGGAGCGGTCTCCGGCAGGGATTCCGCGGGGGCACGACAGCCCGTCAGCAGCAGAATGGACAGGAACACCATCATCAGCTTTTTTATGCTGCATTCCTCCTTATATGCTGTCCAGATGAAAGTCCGACAGCGTAAAAATGCCGTTTTCATAGGAGATGGCAGCGGTAATATCCGCCACATACCAGTCATAAGGGACTTCTTCTCCCACAAGCATCGCGGAACCCGCAAAGAAAAGCGTGCCGCTGTTCCCGCCCGTATCGGATTGTTTGGAAAAATTGGCCCAGCTTCCAGTAGTGGCGTCTTCAATCCTGGGCGGGTCAAGGTCCGGAAACTGCGCCTGAATCTCATCTGTGAGATCCACGCGCTCTGTGCCCAGAACGGCATACGTCCGGTCCCCAGCCGACGTCACCGACAACAGACCGGAGAGGTCCTCCTGCCACAGCGACTCCGGAAAACAGTAGTCTGTCAGGGTGCCGTCCGGGGCTTTTTCCACCACATGGAGTTCGTCAATGGAGGCTCCTGTGCCGCTGCCGATATGATTGATGACCACGACCTCCTCCTGTCCGTCGGAATCCACATCCCAGTACTGGAGCTGGGGTTCCACAATCAATGGGCCGCCGAAGGACCAGGAAAACTCCGCCAGACTGTCACCCCAGCGCAGCAAGGCTGAACTGTCAAGCCACTTCGTCACGCCGTAGAGGGAGAGCTCCTGCTCCGGCAGTTCTGCCAAAAGGCCCACCGGGTCATGGTTCCAGTTGGTTTCGCCGAACCAGTCCCTCAGCCCGATCACCTCCGTGGGCAAATCATAGGGTTCCTCCGGCGCCTGCCCCACCGTCACCACGGCAGGGGCGGAGAGGAATTCCGCTGGTGCGGCTGCCGGCAGGGATTCTGCAGGCGCGGTTGAAATAGGCTCCGGCGGGGATTCGGCAGCCGCTTCATCGGTTTCCTCCGGAGCGGGCTCCGGCAGGGATTCCGCAGGCGCGGTTGGGACAGACTCCGGCCGGGAGTCCGTTGGCGCCGCCGTCTCCGCCGGCGCGCCGCAGCCCGCCAGCAATAGGCAGGCCAGGGCCATCAAAAACGCTTTTTTCATACCTTCCCCTCCAGCCCGAACAGCCGCAGGCCGTTGTTCCAGGTGTGCTGTGCCATCTCCTCCGGGGAGATGCCCTTCCACTCCGCCAGATTTTCCACGATGTAGGGGAGATTCCGGCTGTCGTTCCGCCTGCCCCGGTTGGGCACCGGGCTCATATAGGGGGCGTCCGTCTCCACCAGGATCCGGTCCAGGGGCGTGACGGCCGCCACCTCCGGCGCCCGGCGGGCGTTTTTGTAGGTCACCGGCCCGTCAAAGCCCAGGTACCAGCCCCGCTTCAGCAGTTCCTCCGCCATCTCCGGGCTGCCGGAGAAGCAGTGGAACACCCCCCGCACACCGGGGAACTCCTTCACGATCTCCAGGCTGTCCCCGTGGGCCTCCCGGTCGTGGACGATCACCGGCAGATCCAGCTCCAGCGCCATCTGGAGCTGGCGGCGGAACACCATCTGCTGGAACTCCTTCGGCGGATTCTCCGCCCAGTAGTAGTCCAGGCCGATCTCCCCGATGGCCACCACCTTCTCCCGGCGGCACAGCTCCCGGATGGCGTCGAAGTCCGCGTCGGTACAGCCGGCGCAGTCCTCCGGGTGGAAGCCCACGGCGGCGAACAGCCAGGGGCGGGTCTCCGCCAGGGCCAGGGCGGAGCGGGAGCTGGCCACATCCACTCCGGGGACCACCACAGCCCTCACCCCAGCGTCCGGCAGGGCGTCCAGCAGGACCTCCCGGTCCCGGTCAAAGGCGTCGTCATTGTAGTGGGCATGGGTGTCAAACAGCGTCACAGGCGTCACCTCTTGCGAAAGAAATTGTGTTCATGGTCGATTATAACACGCCTTGTGGAAAAGAAAAGGGCCAGAATCGGGAAAAGGGACCTGTCCAGAAAAAACAAAAAGGACATCCGAACGGATGTCCTTTCAGCCCGATATGATCAGCCGATCTTGTTGAGCTTCAGGGTCATGGCGCTCTTGCGGTGAGCGGCCGTGTTCTTGTGCAGAACGCCCTTGGCAACAGCCTGATCGACTTTCTTCACTGCAACCTTGTAAGCGCCATCGGCCTCGGTGCGATTGCCTTCTGCGGCAGCAGCCTCGAACTTCTTGATGGCGGTCTTCAGCTCGGACTTCGTGGCCTTGTTGCGGGCGTTGCGCACCTCAGCGATCAGAACGCGCTTCTTGGCAGACTTGATATTCGGCAAACCAAACACCTCCCTTAGGCAGAAAATTTGACTGTGGGAACCAGTTCCCACCATGCAGAATGATATTTTAGCAAAGAACGGCACAAAAAGCAAGACTTTTTTTATATTTTTCGGACCAAATTTGTATATCGTGCCGCCGAACGCAAAACCTAGGGACCAGACCACAAGATTTTGTGTTTGGGAGGCGGCGCACCATGTTCATCAAGCGCACGGATCTGGCCCTGGAGGCCCGGGAGCTCTGGCAGGAGTCCGCGGAGCGGACCACCCGCCTCATGGGGGTGAAGGCCACCAAGACCAAGCTGGAGGGCTACCCCGTCACCCGGGTGGACATTCTGGATCACCGGGGGGAGGAGGCCCTGGGAAAGCCCCAGGGCAGCTACTTCACCATTGACCTCACCACCTTCTGGCAGCGGAAGGCGGACTTCTTCGAGCGGGCGGTCCGGGCGGTGGGCACGGAGCTGAAGGCTCTGCTGCCGCCGGAGGGCGCCGTCCTGGTGGTGGGCCTGGGCAACGCGGCCATGACGCCGGACGCCGTGGGCCCTCTGGCTCTGGACAGCGTGCTGATCACCCGGCACTTGCTCTCCGCCATGCCCAAGCAGTTTGCCGGGTTCCGGCCGGTGGCGGCCTTCCGCACCGGCGTGCTGGGCACCACCGGCGTGGAGTCCGCCGAGGCGGTGCGGGGACTGGTGGAGGAGGTGCGGCCCGCCCTGGTGCTGGCCATCGACGCCCTGGCCTCCCGTCGGTGCGGCCGGGTCTGCGCCACCGTGCAGCTCAGCGACACCGGCATCATCCCCGGCTCCGGCGTGGGGAATCACCGCTCCGCCCTGAATCAGGAGACCCTGGGGGTGCCGGTGTTCGCCATCGGCGTGCCCACGGTGGTGGACTCCGCCACCCTGGCGGCGGACGTGCTGGAGGAGTCCGGCGCGGAGAAGATCGACGAGGAGCGGCTGCGGGACCACGAGCCCTTCATGGTCACCACACGGGACATCGACCAGCAGGTGCGGGACCTTTCCAAGGTGGTGGGCTACGGCATCAACTGGGCCCTCCAGGACCTGGAGATCGAGGAGATGAACGCCCTGCTGAGCTGAGGCGGTTCCTGTGAAAAAACGCGTGCCGGGAAGCAGATCGCCTCCCGGCCCGCGGCCGCATTATTGGAACTTGGGCAGGGTGTTGGCGCCGTGGGGCAGCAGCGTGGCCCGCAGGTCCCTGCCGCCGTTGAGCCGGCGGGACAGCTCCAGCGCCTCGTCCAGGGTCTTGACCACATGGATCTTGGCGGTGCCGAAGTCCTCCTGGGCCATGTCGGTGACGGCGATCATGTGGTACTTCTCGGCGCTCTCGGCAAAGAGGTAGCCGATGAAGGCGCCGATGGAGAAGTTCTCCCGCAGGTCCTTCTCCCGCGCCTCCATGGTGGCGAGGCCGGCGATCTGCCGCTGGGTGTCCTCGCTGCCGAAGCCCTCCTCCGACTTGGTCACCAGGATCAGGGTGCCGCCGTCGGCCACCACCTCCAGGGCATTGGAGAGGGTCTTGATGGTCTGGTAGAAGTTCAGGTCCTTGGGATAGCCGCCGGCGCTGGCGATGACCAGGGGAGTCTTTTCCCCCACCGGCACGCCGTACATCCGGTCCACCAGATCGCAGGCCGCCTGGTGGGCGGTGACCCAGTTGCCGGCAAAGGCGGCGATGATCTCCTGTTCGTCGTTCACCACCACGTTCAGCAGAAACGTGGGACTGACCATGGAGCAGGCCTCCATCATGTCCGCGTGGACCGGGTTGGTGGCGTTCATGTTGGCGCTGCGGACTTTGGGGTTGGAGCCGCTGCCGATGCCGGGGTTCAGGGCCAGGTTGTGGTTTCTCATGATGGTCTCCCGGCCGGCGATGCCCGGCAGGATGCTCTTGCGGCCGCCGCCGTAGCCCGCCATGAAGTGGTACACCACGCCGCCGGTGAGGATGATCTTGTCGCAGGCCAGGGCCCGCTTGTCCAGCCAGACGGGAGTCCCCCGGCTGGTGGTGCCCACATAGGACAGGTTGTCCTGGTCCGTGCAGACGTGGTCCTCCAGCCGGATCCGGTCGTACACGGCCTTGGTCACCAGGCCGATGTGCTCCTCCTCCGTCTGGCAGCGGTGGGTGCCGGTGGCGGAGAGGATCAGGATGTCCTCATCCCGGATGCCGGCGGCCTCCAGCTCCCCGATCAGGATGGGGATATAGGTGTCCGGCGCCTGCCAGCGGCGGGTGACGTCGGAGATGGCGACGCACACCTTGTCGCCGGCCTTCACCAGCGATTTCAGCGGCGCGGAGTCGATGGGGTGGTCCAGGGCCCAGCGGATGTGCTCCGCCGTGGTCCGCCGGGGCAGGTCCACCTGGTTGGGCTCCAGCTCCGCTGCAATCAGCTCCGGGGGAAGATGGACTTCAAATTCCGTCTGCCCATATTTCATGGGTTCTGCCATAGTAGTCACTCCTTATCTCGGTTGCTCATGATGCGGGTCCGCAGGGACCGCGTTGGGCTCTTTCTGATGCGCCGGTTTTCTCACATGGGATCAGATGTCCAGGTCCAGCACCACCGGGCAGTGGTCGCTGCCGGTCACCTCGCTCCAGATGTCGGCGTTTTTGATCTTGTCCTTCAGCCGTTCGGAGACGATGAAGTAATCAATCCGCCACCCGGCGTTGTTCTTCCGGGCGTTGAAGCGGTAGCTCCACCAGGAGTAGGCCCCGGTCTTGTCGGGGTACAGGTACCGGAAGGTGTCGATAAACCCGCTGGAGAGCAGCTTCGTCATCTTCTCCCGCTCCTCATCGGTGAAGCCCGGGTTCCGGCGGTTGGGGCCCGGGTTCTTGATGTCGATCTCCTGGTGGGCCACGTTCAGGTCCCCGCAGTACACCACGGGCTTTTTGGCGTCCAGCTCCAGCAGATAGTCCCGGATGTCGTCCTCCCAGGCCATCCGGTAGTCCAGCCGGGCCAGCTGGTCCTTGGAGTTGGGGGTGTAGCAGCACACCAGGTAGAAGTCCGGGTGCTCCGCGGTGATGACCCGGCCCTCGTGGCGGTGCTCGTCGATGCCGAAGTCGTAGGTGACGGCCAGAGGCTCCTGCCTGGTGAACACGGCGGTGCCGGAGTAGCCGGCCTTGTCGGCGCTGTTCCAGTAGCGGTGATAGCCCGGCAGGTCAAAGGCCGCCTGCTCCGGGCGCATCTTCGTCTCCTGCAGGCAGATGACGTCCGCGTTGGCCACGGCGCAGAAATCCAGAAAGCCCTTGCCCAGGCAGGCCCGCAGGCCGTTGACGTTCCAGGATACCAGTCTCATGGGGGTCCTCCTTTGTGATACAGATGTTACAGCGTCCATATTGTATCGGATTTCCCGGAAAAATACAATCCCCAAGGGGAACAAAGAAACGGCCCCGTTTTTGACCGCCGGGCTAAGGATGCTCCTTGATGGAAATGACCTCCCACGCCCCGTCCGGGGTCCGCTCCAGGTACCAGAGGGAGGGGATCCGGAAACTGCCGGTCCTTCGGGTGTCCGTTTCGTCGTAGCCGGCCTGGGAATAGTACACCCACATCTGGCCATAACTGCTGTCAAAGTGGGCGGACCACAGCTCCAGGGTGTGCTCCTCCCGGACGACCTCCGGGAATATATCCCGTGGGAAGCAGTAGCGGCTCAATTTGCCATAGCGGGCCGCGGCCTCCGCCTGGGTCAGGCCCAGGGTGGAAAACGCCTGCTCCGCCAGGTCCAGTACCGGCTGGGCGGTCCGCAGGTCCTCCCGGGAGCCAACGTAGGCCAGCAGGGAGATCTCCCCCGTCTCATACCAGCTGGGCTGCCAGACCAGGGCCACCCGGTGAAGGGGAAAATACTGAAAGAAGATCACCAGCGCCGTGAAGATCAGGAGCAGCGCCGCGCCTCTGACCTGCTGCCGCCGGCTCCGCTCCGCCGGACCGGACGGGGTATCCGCCGGGGCCTGGCGGGCGGCAGGTGCCGCGCCCGCCGCGCCGCACTGCATCAGGTCCAGCATGCCGACATGCAGGATCTCCGCCAGCGTCTCCAACTTTGTCAGATCCGGCAGGCATTTTCCGGTATCACATAGTTAAAAATATTGGTGTCATT